>DATKCP010000035.1:0-7556 GCA_035513115.1 Candidatus Limnocylindria bacterium
GCCCAGGAGCCGCATGCGAAAGACGTTCGGGGCCTGCCGGCGCATGTCCTCGGTGCCCATGTACACGACGCACTCGAGACCGAGGAGAGCGCACGCGGCGGCGGTCGCGACGCCGTGCTGGCCCGCTCCGGTCTCCGCGACTATGCGCTGCTTGCCCATCCGTCGCGCTAGGAGCGCCTGCCCCAGTGCGCTGTTGATCTTGTGCGCTCCGGTGTGGGTCAGATCCTCGCGCTTCAGCATCACGCGCCGGAGCCCGACCAGCTGCGCCAGGCGCGAAGCGTCGGAGAGCGGCGTCGGACGCCCGACCCATTCGCGCAGGAGGCGGTCGAGCTCCTGCTGGAAGGCCTCGTCGGCGCGCGCCGCATCGAACGCGGCCTCGAGCTCGGCGACCGCGGGCATCAGCGTCTCCGGCAGGAACTGCCCACCGAACTGGCCGTAGCGACCGGGAGCGCTCATCGGCCCACCCTGATGGTCGTGGCCTTCGGGAATTTGCGGCTCGCGGTGATGCCCCGGATCAGCGGCACGGGGTCGGCCGACCGCATGAGCGCGGTCCCGACGAGCACCGCGTCCACGCGTGCAGGCAGGAGCCGCGCGTCGTCGACCGATTCGATCCCCGACTCGGCGACGAGTACCTGCCCGTCACGCGCGAAGGTGTGCAGCTGGCGCACGCGACCGACGTCGATCTCCGTCGGGCGGCGCAGATTCCGCGCGTTGACCCCGACGACCATCGTGCCGGCGGCCACGGCGCGTCCGAACGCGACCGGCTCATGCGCCTCGAGCAGCACTCCCATGCCGAGCGTGTTCGCGCGCGCGATGAAGCGGTGCAGCTCCTCGTCGGTGAGCGCTTCGGCGATGAGCAGCACGGCGTCCGCGCCGGCCGCGCGCGCTTGCACGATCTGGTATTCGTCGACGATCACGTCCTTGCAGAGGACCGGGATCCGAACGGCCTCGCGCACCGCGACGAGGTCTTCGAGCGAGCCGCCCCAGTGTCGCGGCTCGGTCAGGACCGACACCGCGGTCGCGCCGGCGGCTTCGTACGCGAGCGCGAGCGCCGCCGGATCGGCGTCGGCGCTCAGCGTCCCGAGTGCCGGAGATCGCCGCTTCACCTCCGCGATCACCCCGAGCCGGCCCTGAAGCATGCGGAGCGCACGCGTGAATGTGTCGCCCGGTCCGCCTGGTGCGTCGCCGATGCCGTAACCGCCCGGGCGCCGCGTAAGGGCGAGGTCACGTGCCCGGAGCTCGAGCATCTCCATTGGCACCTTGGCCTTCGCGCGCGTCACGTCGATACGGCGCTCGGCGATGACCTGCTCGAGGAAGTCGCTCACGGCCTCACCGGCTCCGCCGCGGCGATGAGCTGGCTCTTCGCCGCGAACCGATCCAGTGCCGTCCGCGCGGCCCCGCTGTCGATAGCGCGTGATGCGAGGTCCACTCCCTCGCGCACGGTACCCGCGAGGCCCGCGACCCAGCATGCGGCGCCGGCGTTCATGAGCACGGCCGTCCGCGCTCCAGTCGAGGCGCCGTCCAGCACGCTGCGCGCGGCGGTGGCGTTCTTCGCCGCGTCGCCGCCGACGATCTCGGCACGCGGAGCGCTCTTGAGCCCCAGGGTCTCGGGGTCGAGCGCACCCTCGCGCACCGCATCTTCCGAGACCTCCCAGGTGCGCGTCTCGGCCGACGGACTGATCTCGTCGAGGCCGTCCGTGCCGTAAACGACCAGCGCACGCTCGACCCCGAGCTCGACGAGAGCGTGCGCGATCGTCTCGCCCAGAGCCGCGCTCGGCACGCCGAGCAGGTAGCGGCGCACGCCCGCCGGATTCGCGAGCGGGCCGAGGATGTTGAACACGGTGCGGATGCCGATCTCGCGCCGCACCGGCGCGGCGTGGCGCATCGCGGGATGGAAGCGCGGCGCGAACATGAATCCGATCCCGGCCTCGCGGACACAGGCCGCGACGCCATCCGGACCGAGATCGATCCTCACCCCGAGCGCCTCGAGCACGTCGGCGCTGCCGCACTGGCTCGAGGCCGCGCGGTTGCCGTGCTTCGCGACGTGGCCGCCCGCGCCCGCCACCACGATCGCGCTGATGGTCGAGATGTTGATGCTGTTCGACCGGTCGCCGCCGGTGCCGACAACGTCGATCGCGCCGTCGTCGACGACGACGCGGAGCGCATTCGCGCGGAGCACGTTCGCGAATCCCGCGATCTCGTCGGCCGTCTCGCCGCGCATGTGCAGCGCCGCGAGGAGCGCGCCCAGTTGCGCCGGCGTCGCCTCCCCGGCCATGACCGAGCCCATCGCGGCTTCGGCCTCCGCCCGTGTGAGCGTCTTGCCTGATGCGACGACCGCGAGCGCCTCACGCGCGTCCAAGGAAGTTCTCCAACATCCGCATCCCGTCCTTCGTCAGGACGGATTCTGGGTGGAACTGGACGGCTTCGAGCGGCAGCCGCGCATGGCGCAGCGCCATCACGACGCCGTCGTCGCTGCGGGCGGTGACGGCCAGCTCTGCCGGCAGCGACGCCTCCTCCACCATCAGGGAGTGGTACCGCGTCGCCTCGGTCGGGTCGGGAACCCCGGCGAAGATGCCCCTGCCGTCGTGGCGGACCAGTGAGGTCTTGCCGTGGCGCGGCTCGGGCGCGCGGACGACGCGCGCGCCGAACGCGATCGCCGCGCACTGGAGCCCGAGGCAGACGCCGAGCGTCGGGATGCCGCGCTCGGGCGCCTCGCGGACCAGGGTCGGCGAGCGTCCGGCCGCCTCCGGACGTCCCGGTCCGGGCGAGATCACGAGCCGGTCGGGTCGGGCCTCGAGTGCCGCCTGCAGACGCGCGTCGTCGGCGCGGACCACCTCCACGACAGCGCCGAGAGCCCCCAGCGCCTGCGCCAGGTTGTAGGTGAAGCTGTCGTAGTTGTCGACGAGGAGGACCGACGTCATCGCGACAGCTCCCCACCGGCCAGCTCGACCGCTCGCAGCAGCGCGCGCGCCTTCGCACGCGTCTCGGCTTCCTCCGCCGCGGGATCCGAGTCCGCCACGATGCCCGCGCCGGCCTGGATGCGGCAGACACCGCGGGCGATCGTCGCCGTGCGGATCGTGATGCACGTGTCCAGCGTTCCGTCGAAGCCGAGGTACCCGACCGCGCCCGCGTAGGGTCCCCGCTGATCGACCTCGAGCTCCGCGATCCGCTCCATGGCGCGGATCTTCGGCGCGCCCGAGACGGTTCCCGCGGGGAAGCACGCGCGGAACGCGTCGAGCGCGTCGAGCTCCGGCTTGAGCTCGCCCTCGACGACCGACGTGAGATGCATGACGTGCGAGAAGCGGTCGACGCGCATGAGCTCCTTGACCTTCACCGTGCCGGATCGAGACACGCGCCCGATGTCGTTGCGCGCGAGGTCCACGAGCATGACGTGCTCCGCGCGTTCCTTCTCGGACGAGCGGAGCTCGGCCTCGTTGGCCGCGTCCTCCGCATCATCTTTTCCACGCGGCCTAGTACCGGCGATCGGGTGCATGACGACCTTCCCGCCTTCCACGCGCACGAAGGGCTCTGGCGACGCACCGACGAGCGTGGCCGCGGATGTCTCGAGCAGGAACATGTACGGCGAGGGATTCACGTGACGCAGCGCTCGGTACAGCGCGAGCGGGTCGGGCGCGGGCGTGACGTCGAAGCGCTGCGCGAGGACGATCTGGATGCAGTCACCCTCGGCGATGTGCTCGCGGGCGCGGGAGACGCGCTCGATGTATTCCTCGGGTGTTCCGTTCGCCTTGATCGCGACGTCCCCGGGCGCCGCGCGCCCGAACGCTGGTAGCGGCGCATCCAGAGCAGCAAAGACGCGGTCGATCCACCGCGCGGCATCTCCCGGTGCGGCCGAATCGTCGTGCGCGAGCACCGTGAGGGTGTGCCGCAGGTGATCGAACGCGACGACGGTGTCGTAGATGCCGAAGACTGCCTCGGGCATGCCCCAAGGTCCATACGGGTCGTTCGCCGCGAGCGGAAGCCGTTCGAATCGCCGCGCCGCCTCGTAGCCAACGAATCCCACGGCGCCCCCGCTAAAGCGCGGCAATCCCCGCTGTGGGGTGCGGTGATAACGGGCAAGCTCTTCACGCAGTGTGCTCAGTGGATCCGCCGGTGGCTCTTGCCGGATCGTGCCGTGGCCCTGCGGATTCCGGTCCGGATCCGTCCACTCGTTGACGACCACGCCGTCGGGGCGGAAGTACAGCTGCGTCCGGGGCGCGACGCCGATGAACGAGTACCGCCCCATGCGCTCGCCACCTTCCGCCGACTCGAAGAGGAATGCACCGCCGAGCGCGCGTAGCTTCGCGAACGCCGAGACGGGCGTCTCGAGATCCGCGAGACGCTCGCGCATGACCGGCACGAGCTCGATGGTCTTTGGCGCGGTGACTGCCACGTCTGCGCTCCCTTCGGTCGCCGACAGGGACCCCGCCCCTGCCTCCCGCGGAAACAAATAGCCCTCGCCCGGTCTCGGGACGAGGGCTCGTGGTGCCACCCGATCGCGTCACCGCATCGCTGCGGCGACCTCTGCCTCCCCTACCAGGGAGCGCCCGTTGGTAACGGCGGGCTGCCGGCCGCGGCTACTCGTTGCCTTTCGCCGCGGCGTCTCGCGGGAGCCATTCGTGTCGCGCTCGCCGTCCCGGTTCTCACCGTCTCCGGTTCGCTTCCCGGTCCGCGCGACCTACTCGTTCCCGCTCGAACGACGCTGGCGGCATCGTAGCGAAACGGCCCGTTTTTGGCCATGCCTGCGCCCAGGCTCGGTAGCGCAGGGCCGGTCCGTACAGTTGATAAGTGAAGAACTTACGAGCGTCTGGTCGGCCGCTTGGCCCCATGGCGGTGCGGTCCACACTTCCCACCCACCCACCGCTCAAGGTGCGCGAGATCCTCCGCGGGCTGCCCACGGCCACCGGCTACACCGTCACGGTGAAGCCGCTGCGGTACCGCACCGGGCCGCATCTGCAGGCCTTCACGTTCTGGGATCATCCCGAGATCGTCATCCAGGTCCCCGAGCCGTTCCGCCCGTTCCGGGAGGAGCTCGAAGTGGGCGCGTGGGGCTCCACGCGCGTCCTCTTCCGCACGCGGCGCGAGGTCATCCGATTCCTCTACCTGCACGAGTTCTGTCACTGGTGGCTGTATCTGACGCACGGCTGGGGCGCGGCGGCTGAGGTCGCGTGCGACCGCTACGCGTACACCAACTACCGTAAGCGCGGCCCCGTCCGTCCGCCCGGGATCCGCTCCCGCGGAGAGCGCGCCGCCTGATCCGACGCCGCTGACGCGCGCGGACTCACGAACGCTCGCGCAGATGCTCGAGCGAGACGGGCGGGATCTGCAGCCCGAGCGGAACCTTGAGGTTGTGGCGCGCGACGAGCGCGTTCAGCTCCTGCACGGCGCGGCGCAGCTCCGACTCGACGCGTGCGTCGAATGCCGTCGTCGAGCGGGCCGTCTCGAGGATGCGTTCGGCGGGAAGGTCCTGGAGCAGCGCGGCTCGGTCCGCGAGCCACGCGCGATGCGCGCGGAGGCGACGAACGAGCCGGTCGCGGTGACCGGCGATGTCGCGTCGCAGCTCGACGAACTCCGGCGTGAGGTCGGCGTTCTTCGCGATGTGACGCGCCGCCCAGCGGTCGCCGGCGTCGGGGTCGTCATCGATGAGCGACGCGCCTTCGCCGGGCAGCCTAGAGAGCTCTCCCATTTCCGCGAGCTCGCGCAGCTGCTCGTCGATGCCGCGCTCGAGGCGGCGCAGTCTGGTAGTGGGGCGGTCGTCCACGGTCGCCGGTATCAGGCGAGGCGCGCCGTGACGAGGCCCTCGGGACTGACCGCGACCGCCGTAGGGACGATCGCCACGCCGTACTTGCGGGCGAGCTCCGGTCGCCGGGACACGTCGACGGTGAACACCTGGCGCCCCGCGGCGACGAGATCGCGTTCGAGGGTATGGCAGTCGGTGCAGAGCGGATGCGTGAACTGCACGACGATCTCGCCCGCGCGTCCAGCGGCGCCCAGCTCCGTGAGGTCGACGCGCTCGATGCGGCCCGGGCGGATCCCACGGATGCGCGCGGCGAGCCGGTAGACCTCGCAGCCGACACACAGCCCGGTGATCGCGGCAAGGAGCGCCAGGGCGGCGACGATGAGGCCGAGCCCCCAGCCGACGGCGGTGAAACCCAGCGCGTGCGCGAGTGTTGCGCTCCCGAGGAAGGCGACGCCGACCATGTTCGCGAAGCGCGGGGGGCGGCTGTCCTCGATGGGCCCCTCGCCGAAGCGCGGCTGGAGCACGTCGAAGTAGAAGAGGCACGGGAGGCACCAGCGGCGGCCGAACGTCAGCCCGAGGGCCAGCTGCGCCGCGAGGAGCCCAAGGATCGGCCACCAGCCCGTGACGAAAGCGAGCAGCGATAGCGTCCCGACGATCGCCTGGTTCGTGCGCGGCGCGCGGGCGTCGATGACGTCCGTATCGGTCCAGGGGTCCGCAGTGCGCTCGTGCGTCTTCGTGATCGGTGCCATTCGCCCTCCCAATTCCGAGCCTAGCGCTCGGAAATGCCGCCGGCCAGCATTGGTGGCAAATGCGTGCACCCTGGCCAGGTCGACGGCGGCCGGCGCCGGAGGGGGTTCCCGGCTACCCGGCGCGAAGGGCGGCCGTCGCGCGCGCCGTGTACCGCGGACCGCGCGGCGACAGGACGCTCTCGAACACGACCACGGCGTCGGCGCGGAAGCGCAGGTGCGGCAGGCGCATGGCCTGCGCGGCGGCGGCGATGGCCCGCGCGTCCACCAGCGTCACGTCCTCGCGAACACGCGCGAGCGTGACGTGCGCCCGCAGCGGCTTTGGGTCGAACGCGAAGTCGCGACGCGCGAGCTCGAGACGGATCCGCTCGCCGAGCGCGACAGCGGACTGCGCGCCCGCGCCGATCCCGAGCCAGACGACACGCGGCCTTCCGGTCGGCGGAAAGCGTCCGGGGTGGTCGAGCTCGATGTCGAACGCGGTCACCTCGCCGGCGGCCGCACGGGTCGCGACGGCCACTTCCTCCAAGCGCTCCGCGGGCACCTGGCCAAGGAAGGCGAGTGTGAGGTGCAACAGCTCCGGCCGCACGCGACGCAGCGCGGGAAGCTCAGGGGCACAGCGGAATGCCGCTTCGGCGATCTCGGTGGGGAGTGGGAGCGCGACGAAGAGCCGTATCCGCGAAGACTAGAGCCCCGCGGCGTGAACCTCGTCCGCGACAAGCTGCGCGATGAACACCACTCCAAGAATGCCGCTGAAGCATGCCAGCGCGGTCACGCGAAGGCCCTCGCTGTTCGTGATGCGTTCACGCGTGTCGTTGATCAGAGCAGTCATCGCGACACACGTCTGAAGCAAGCAGCGTGCCGCCCGCTGTTACCGAGTCCGCGTTACGTTGCCGTTACGAAAGCGCCGTCAAGCGGGCGTCGGTGCGGTCGCCGGACCCTTGGTCTTCTTGGACTTCTCACGCTCCTGCTCGCCCGCCGGTGCTCCCGGCGGTGTCGTGTCCGGACCGCCGGTCGCCGCGGCCACCGGAGTGTCCTCGCCGGGCTCGTTGAACAGCGCGTCGAACTCGTCAGCT
>DATKCP010000036.1:0-8670 GCA_035513115.1 Candidatus Limnocylindria bacterium
TCCGCGCGAGATCGACCAGGATCTGGTGAACGCGCAGCAGGCGCGCCGCGTCGTCGACCGGCTCGTCGGCTACACGATGTCGCCGCTCCTCTGGAAGAAGATCCGCTATGGACTCTCCGCCGGCCGCGTCCAGTCCGTCGCGCTGCGTCTCATCGTCGACCGCGAGCGCGAGATCCAGGCGTTCAAGGCCGAGGAATACTGGAGCATCGACGCGCTCCTCGCGAACCACGCCGGGGAGTCGTTCTCGGCCGAGGTCATCCAGCACAAGGGCCACAAGATCCACATCAACACCGGCGAGGCGGCCGACAAGCACCGCGCCGCGCTGGCGGACGCGAAGTACATCGTCAAGAGCCTCGAGAAGCGCGAGAGCTCGCGCAACGCCGCGCCGCCATTCACGACGTCGACGCTCCAGCAGGACGCCTCGCGCAAGCTCGGCTTCTCCGTCAAGCGCACGATGGTCCTTGCCCAGCAGCTCTATGAGGGCGTCTCGATGGGCGACATGCCGGTCGGCTTCATCACCTATATGCGTACCGACTCGCTGCACGTGGCCGAGAGCGCGCTGCGCCAGGCGAAGGACGTCATCACGAAGGAATTCGGCGCGCAGTACGCGCTCGAGAAGCCACGTCACTACAAGACGCGGTCCAAGGGCGCGCAGGAGGCGCATGAGGCCATCCGGCCCACGGACCTCTCGCGCACGCCGACGTACGCGAAGAAGTACCTCAAGCCGGATCAGCTGAAGCTGTACACGCTGATCTGGCAGCGCACGCTCGCTTCGCAGATGGCGCCCGCGCGCTTCGAGAACACGCGCCTCGATGTCGATGCCGGTCCGTACGTGCTGCGCGCCAATGGGCGCCGCGTGACATTCGACGGCTTCATCCGCGTGTATGCCGAGGGTACCGACGAGCCGGAGAAGGAGATCGCGCCGCTCCCCGAGGTCACCTCGGGCGAGAGCCTGAAGCTCCTCGCGCTCGACGCCGCGCAGCACTTCACGCAGCCACCGCCCCGGTACACCGAGGCGTCGCTGGTGAAGACGCTCGAGGAGCACGGCATCGGACGGCCGTCAACGTACGCGCCCACGATCTCGACCCTGACCGGTCGCAAGTACGTGCGGAAGGAAGGTCGCGCTCTCATTCCCGAGGACGTCGGGTTCGTCGTGACCGACTTCCTGAAGGAGCACTTCCCGGACATCGTCGACAACGGCTTCACCGCGCGGATGGAGCTCGACCTCGACCGCATCGCCGGGGGCGAGACGGAGTGGGTCCCGGTGGTGCGCGACTTCTTCACGCCGTTCATCAAGCTGGTGGAGGAGAAGACGAAGTCGGTGAAGAAATCGGACATCACCGAGGAGAAGACCGACAAGATCTGCCCCAAGTGCGGTCGGCCCGTGATCATCAAGCTCGGCCGGTTCGGACGCTTCTACTCGTGCACCGGCTTCAAGAAGACGAAGAAGGGCGCGCCGCAGCCGCCCGGCGCGTGCGACTACTCCGAGCCGCTCGAGGGGCAGCAGGAGCCGCAGCTCGAGATCATCGAAGGCGAGATGTGCCCCGACTGCGGGAAGCCGCTCGCGCGACGACGCGGCCGCTTCGGTCCGTTCGTCGGCTGCACCGGCTACCCCGACTGCAAGTACATCAAGAAGACGCAGGTGAAGACCGGCGTGATCTGCCCGCTCTGCGGCCAGGGCGAGCTGGTCCAGCGCCGCGGGCGCGGGCGCTCGCTCTTCTACGGCTGCGAGCGCTACCCGGAGTGCACGTTCACGGCGCGCCAGCTGCCCGGCAAGGAAGCGCCGGTCAAAGAAGCGTCCGGCAAGGACGCCGCGTGAGCGGCGGGGACGTCGCCTGAGGGCGACGGCGGCGACGGGCAACGACGTCCAGCGCTGGGACGAGCTGGTCGTCGCGACCGGACAGCCGCATGTCCTGCAGTCCGCCGGCTGGGCCGAGCTAAAGGCCGCAACCGGATGGGGCGTCCGCCGCTTCGTGCTCGACGGCGGCGTCGTGCAGGTACTGCTCAAGTCACTGCCGCTCGGTCTCTCTGTCGCGTACGCGCCGCGCGGCCCGCTCGTGGCGCCGGAGCATCTCGCCGAGGCCGTTGCAGCTGTCCGGACCGCGCTCGCCAGCGAGCGCTGCGCGAGCCTGCTGTGCGATCCGGAAGCTCCGGACGATCCGGCGCTGCGCGCGACGCTGACGCGCGCCGGCGTCCGAGCGTCACCCGTGTTCGTCCAGCCGCGCCGGACCCTTCTGATGGACCTGTCGCGCGAGAACGACGCTCTGCTCGCGGCGATGCGGAAGAAGACGCGGCAGTACATCCACAAGGCCGAGCGCGCGGGCGTCGTGACCGAGGAGACGGGCGACCTCGACCGCTTCCTGAAGGTGCTCGGGGCCGTGGCCGAGCGTGACCGTTTCGCGACGCACTCGCGCGACTACTTCGAACGGCTGCTGGCGGCGTTCGGCGACAGGGCGCACGTGATGCTCGCGCGCGTGGGAGAGGAGGACGCGGGCGCGCTGCTGCTGGTACGCATGGCGGATCGCGCGTGGGAGCTGTACGGCGGATGGAGCGGAGCGCACGCTGAGGCCCGCCCGTTCTATCTGCTCAAATGGCGCGCGATGCTGCGCATGCGTCAGCTCGGGGTGCGCCGCTACGACATGTGCGGGCTCGCCGAGGGCGCGGACGATCCGCTCGCCGGCGTCGAGAACTTCAAGCTCGGGTTCGGCGGTGAGGTCACCACCTGGATCGGCGCCCTCGAGACGCCCGTGCGTCCGATCCTCTACCCGCTGTGGCAGCTCGCCGCGCGCCGGCGCCTCGCGCGCTCCGCCGCCTGATGGAGGCGCCGCGAGGCTGGGACGACGCCGCGGCGCGGTCGCCGTGGGGTCACGTGATGCAGTCGTCGGTGTGGGCCGCGGTGCGCGAGCGCCAGGGGTGGCGCGCCGAGTACGTGCGCATGGGCGATCCGCTGCCCGTCGCACTCGTGCTGTGGAGGGCCGCGCCTCTTGGCCAACGCATCGCCTACGTGCCGCGCGGCCCGATCGTCGCGCCGGGCGATGGCGCCGGCCTGGTGAGTGCGCTCACGCAGCTCGCTGCTCTCGCGCGCGAAGGTCGCGCCGTATTCCTGAAGGTCGATCCCGAGCTCGGCGCCGAGTTCGCCGGCGAGCCGCTCCGCGCCGCCGGCTTCGCGCGATCGTCGCAGGACATCCAGCCCGTGCTCGCCACGCTCGAGCTCGACCTCGGTCCGGACGAGGACACGCTCCTGGCGGCGATGGACAAGGACACGCGCTGGAGCACCAAGCAGGGTCCGAAGCGCGGCGTGTCGGTCAGCGAGGTGAGCGACGACGCCGGGCTCCGCGCCTTCTACGACCTGTACGCGCTGACCGGGCGCCGCGCCGACTTCATCACGCGCAGCTGGGACTACTACCGATCGCTGTGGCGCGCGCTGATCGACGCGCGGCTCGCGACGCTTCGCCTGGCGCACCTGGACGGCGCTCCCGTGGCCGGGGCCATGACCTGGCGCTGCGGAGAGCGCGCCGTGTACCAGACCGGCGCCACCAACGATGCGGGCCGGAGGAGCCACGCCGCGTACGCACTTCTCTGGGAGTGCATCATCGGAGCGAAGCGGGAAGGCGCGAAGCGCTTCGACTTCGGTGGCATACCGACAGATCTCGAGCGAAAGGACGATCCGATGTACGGGCCATATCTCTTCAAGCGCGGCTTTGGCGGCAGAGCGCTCCGCTGGGTCGGTGCGCACGATGCCGTGCCGCGGCCACTCCCGTATCGCGCGTATCTGCTGGCCGAGCCGGCGTACACCGCCGCGCTGCGTCTGGCCGGACGCGTCCGCGGCTAGGTCGCGTTGAAGCTCGGGCCGCTCCTCTCCAGCGCGAACGTTCCGGTGCCCGCGGGCGCCGAGGATCTCGACGTCCGCGCGATCGCGTACGACTCGCGCAAGGTCGCGCCCGGAGCGCTCTTCGTCGCGATCGAGGGATTCCACCGTGATGGGCACGACTTTGTGGCCGAGGCGGTGAAGCGGGGCGCCGTCGCCGTCGTCGCGCAGCGCAAGGTACGGACCAGGGCGCCGGTCGCGGTCGTCGAGGACAGCCGCGCCGCTCTGGCTGATCTCGCGTCCGAGGTGTTCGACCATCCGACGCGCAGGCTGAAGCTGGCCGCGGTGACCGGAACGGATGGCAAGACCACCACGGTGCACCTCGTGTCGGACGTCCTCGAGGCGGGTGGCGAGCGCACGGGTTTCGCGACGACCGTCGACTTCAAGGTCGCCGACCACCTCTGGGCGAACGACACGCGTCAGAGCACGCAGGAGGCGGTCGAGATCCAGGAGTTCTTCGCCGAGCTGCTCGTCGCCGGTGGAACGTGGGGCGTCCTCGAGGCGACGTCGCACGCGCTGGCGCTCCGCAAGCTTCGAGGCTGCGAGGTGGACATCGCGGTGTTCACGAATCTCTCGCCGGAGCATCTCGATTTCCACGGAACCCTGCAGAGCTATCTCGAGGCGAAGGGCATCCTGTTCGACATGCTCGTGCGGGGGACCGACAAGGGCGTCCCGAAGACCGCCGTGCTGAACGCCGACGACGCGCACTGGCAGTACCTGGTCGACCGCGCGGGCGGCGCGAAGGTCCTCACCTATGGCATAGATGCGCACGCCGACATCCAGGGCACGGTGCTCGCCGCCGACGCGAACGGATCGCGCGTGCGAGTGGAGGCGCGGGCCGAGACCGTGGAGGTCGCGCTGCCGCTCGTCGGCCGCTTCAACGTGCACAACGCGCTCGCCGCGATCGCCGCCGGGATCGCGGCCGGCGTGCCGCTGGCGAAGGCCCGCGATGCGCTCCAGCGCTCCAGGCCGGTGCGCGGACGGATGGAGCGCGTCGACTGCGGGCAGCCGTTCAGCGTCATCGTCGACTACGCGCACACGCCCGAGTCGCTCGCCAAGGTGCTCGCGCTGCTGCGTCCGCTCACGAAGGGCCGTCTCATCGCGCTGTTCGGCAGCGCCGGCGAGCGGGACCGAACGAAGCGACCGCGCCTGGCCGAGGTCGCGGCGAAGCACGCCGACTTCTTCGTCATCACCCAGGAGGACCCGCGCCACGAGGATCCGGCGTCGATCCTCGCCGAGATCGAGGCCGGCGCGACCGGCGCGGGCAAGGCGCGCGGAACGGACTATGTCGTCATCGACGACCGTCGCGACGCCGTTCGAGACGCGATGCGCCGCGCGCAGGCCGGCGACACCGTGGTGCTGGCGGGCAAGGGCCATGAGGGCTCGATCATCGTGGGCGAGGAGAAGCGGCCATGGGACGAGGCCGCGGCGGCCCGCGACGCGCTTCGCGAGCTCGGCTTCGCGGCGTGATGACCGCCGGAGGCCTGCGCCCCCTGAGAGCTCCCCGGAGCTCGCGTGGCGCGACACGGGGACAGACGCGCGCGCTCGCGGACCACAGCCGCGCGGTCGTCGCGCAGCTTCGCACGGAGATCGGTCTGCCACCGGGGGGCTGCGCCCCCAGAGAGCGCGCCGGGCCGCTGCTCATCATGCTCATGGGTTTCCCGGGCGCGGGAAAGACGCATTGCGCGCGCCTCCTCGCCGCCCGACTCGGGGCGGCTCACGTCGCGACCGACCACCTGCGCAGCCTGCTGTTCATCGCGCCGTCGTACGCGGATGAGGAGAATCGCGCGGTGTTCACCGTCGCCGAGGCGCTCGTCGAGGAGCTGCTGACCGAGGGACACGCCGTCGTGCTCGACGCGACGAATCTCGTGGCCCGATACCGCGCGCCGATGGAGAGCCTGGCGAGCCGCCGCGGCGCGACGGTCCTGCACGTCCTCGTCGTGGCGGACGACGCCGACGCGCGCGCACGGCTCGCCACCCGCGCTGTGGCACGGGCCGAGAACGATCACTCGGACGCCGATGTCGGCGTTTACGAGCGGATGCGCCGGCGTGGCTTCGAGCCGCCCGAGCGCTTCGTCGAGCTGCGGAACGGGCCGGACCTCATGTCCGAGATCGAGCGCGTCGCAGGTCTGGCGTGAGGCGCCACGCTCGCGAGCTCGTGTTCGGTCTCGTCGCCATCGCGCTGGTGATCGGCTACGGGGTGCTCGGGTCTCGCGCGGCCCCGCTGGTGCTCCCCGCGGGATCGCCGACGCCGACGCCGACAAGACCGGCCAGCGCGGTCCCCGCGCCGCAGACGGTGGGAACGATCGCGTTCGCGCTGCGCGGCGACGTGTACATCCTCCGTGACGGCAAGTACGTGAGCGTGACCGCTGAGGCCCGGTCGAGTCAGCCGAGTCTTTCTCTGGACGGCCAAACGCTGCTGTTCGTGCGCGCCGAGGCGATCAACGGACGGCGCAACGTCGACGGCCAGATCACGCCGGCGATCCTCCGGTACACGGACATCGTGAAGACCGACCCGGGCGGGGGCGAGGAGTCGATCGTGCTGACCGGCCTCCTCGCGACGTCGCCTACGGGCTTCCACTCGGTCGCGTGGCACACCGGACCGGCCCTGTCGCCGGACGGGAGGCGCATCGCCGTCACCACCGACGCCGTCGCCGGAGTGTCCGACCTCGAGCTCTTCGACGCACAGACCGGCAAGCGGGCCGCGCTGTTGTCGCAGGGATCGTTCCTCGCCGACCCGGCGTGGTCGCCGGACGGCAGGACCATCGCCGTAACCTCGTACACGCTGGGCCAGCCGCGCATCCTGCTCGTGCCGTCGGACGGCCGAGTGGCGACGCCGCTCGCGATCAACCGCACCAGCGGCGACTCGTATCGGCCGTCCTATTCGCCCGACGGCGCGTGGATCACCTACACGCGGCGGCACGAGGGCCGCAGCGACGTGCACGCGGTCGACGTCGAGACCGGGCAGGACGTGGCGCTCACCACCGACGGGAAGAGCTGGAACGGCGTGTTCTCGCCGGATGGCAAGCAGATCGCGTTCCTGCGCGAGAGCGGCGGCCTCATCGACCTGTACGCGATGGACGTGTCGGAAGTGCTCGTGGGCGGCCCCGCGCGCGCTGCGGTGAAGCTCACGCACGGCGAGGGCATCGACGGAGACAGCCGCCCGGCCTGGGGACGCTGAGCTCGCGCCTAGGCCAGCCGCTTGCGGACTTGTGCCGAGACGAAGTCCATCACCGCGACCGTGACGACGATGAGGAAGATGAGCGCGCCCGCCTCGTGGTAATGGAGCAGGTTCATGTACTGGAACAGCAGGACGCCGATGCCGCCGGCTCCGACGAGGCCGATGACGGGCGCGAGGCGCACGTTGGTGTCAAGCCGATAGATGGTGAGCGAGACGTACGGGTTGACGATCTGCGGCAGCACCGCGGTCCAGATCACCTGGAACCGGTTGGCGCCCGTCGCCGTGATCGCTTCGATCGGTCCGGGGTCGATACCCTCGATCGCCTCCGAGTAGAGCTTGCCCATCACGCCGACGTTGTGGAACGCGATCGCGAACACGCCCGCGCCGTTTCCGATCTGGAAGAGCACGACGCCGACGATGCACACGATGAGTATGTCGATCGACCGGATGATGGTGAACAGCACACGGACCACGGCGTAGACGGCGGAGGTGAGCGGATTGCCGGTCATCACGTTGCGCGCTCCGAGGAACGAGAGCGGCAGGGCGATCACGAACGCGAACGCCGTTGCCACGACCGCCATGAATATCGTGACGATCATGAGCCCGAGTCCGGCCTCCCAGAAGTTTCCGCGTGGGCACTCCTCCACGGGGAGCTCGCAGAACGTGGTGTCGACCTGAGGGAAGAGCACGTCCCAGTTGGGGGTGAGCAGCTGCCCGAGGATCTGGGCGACATACGGCGGGTTCGCGCGGCTCGTGTCGATCCCGGTGATCTGCAGCCCGATCGCGAGCACAGCCGCCGTCGCAGCGACGGCGAGCAAACGACGCCAGTCGGTCAGCCAGTTCCGCTCGAGCTCGGGGGGCACCGGCATGTTGCGGGCGCGGAAGTACTCGGCCATCAGCGATCCGCGATGAGTTTGGGCGCCTTCACGACGGCCTCCGCCTCGCTCAACAGCTCCGCATGTGTCTTGCCGACCCCGATCTCGACCTCGACCGCGTCCTCGCCGTAGATCTCCTTGAAGCGGCGCTCGTCGATCGCCTGGGGACCGCCGTCGAACGCGACCTTGCCATCCTTGAGCGCGACGACCCGCGTGGCGTAACGACGCGCGAGCGACAGGAAGTGCAGCGAGCAGATGACGGTGATGCCGTCCTTGCGGTTGATCTCCTCGAGGTACTTCATGACCGAGTGGCTCGTCGCCGGATCGAGGCTCGCCACCGGTTCGTCCGCCAGCATGAGGTCGGGCTTCTGCATGAGCGCCCGGGCGATGCCGACGCGCTGCTGCTGCCCGCCGGACAGTGCGTCGGCCCGGGAGTACGCTTTCTCGAGGATCCCCACGCGCTGCAGGTTCTGGAACGCGAGCTCGATGTCCTCACGGTCCGGCCGTCCCGCGATGGTTCGCCACGTCGTCCGATAGCCGAGCCGGCCGGCAAGGACGTTCTGGAAGACCGACGCGCGCTTCACGAGATTGAACTGCTGGAAGATCATCCCCATGCGACGGCGGAGCCTGCGGAGCTCGGCGCCACGCGCCGCGGTGACGTCCTCGCCGTCGAAGATGACACGACCGCCGGTCGGTTCCACCAGACGGTTGAGGCACCGCAGCAGGGTCGACTTCCCAGAGCCCGA
>DATKCP010000037.1:0-2327 GCA_035513115.1 Candidatus Limnocylindria bacterium
CACAACGGCGAGATCAACACGATCGAGCGGCTCCGGAGCGAGGCTCGAATGTTGCGGATCCCTCTCTCGCGCGGCGGCAGCGACTCGCAGGACGTCGACGCGATCGTCCGCGGCATGGCCAACAGGCTCGGGCTCTCGCTCGTCGAGGCCGTCGAGCTGCTGTTCCCGCCGATCGTGAACGAGGTGCGGCGGATGGACGCCGCGTCGCAGGAGCTGTACGTCCACGCGCGCGCCGCGTTCGGACCGTTCGCGCAGGGCCCGGCCGCGATCCTCGCCCGGATGGGCGACACGTGCGTCTTCACCGTCGACGCGCTCGGGCTGCGGCCGCTCTGGCACGTCGAGAGTCCGGACGAGCACGTGTTCTCGAGCGAGCGCGGCTGGATCCCTCTCGCGCGCTACCTCAACGATCCGCGGCCGCTTGGACCCGGCGAGCGCGCGGCCCTGCGGCGCGGCCCGGAAGGCTGGCGGCTACTCGGCCACGACGAGGTCCGCGCGTCGTTCCTCGCGGCGCGGAATGGCCGTGGCGCGGCGGTCCAGGGCTTCGCTGCCCACCTGGAAGCCGGTGGCCCCGCGGATCCGCCGCCGGATCCGTCACGCCGCGGGCGCGGCATCACGAGATGGTCTGTCGGCACACCACCCGACGAGCTCGAAGACGTCACACAGCGCCGCGAGGCGCAGTTCGCCGCGCTCGGGTGGGAGCCGGACGACGTGAAGATGGCGAAGGCACTCGCGGAGACTGCGGCCGAGCCCATCGGGTCGCTCGGGTACGACGGACCGCTGGCCGCGCTCGCACCTCGCGCGAACCTCGCCGACCACCTTCACGAGACCGTCGCGGTGGTGACCAACCCCGCGATAGACCGCGAGCGCGAGATCGAGCACTTCTCGACGCGCGTTCTGCTCGGTCCGCGGCCATCGCCGCGCGGCCGCGGCGCTGTTCGTCCCTGGATCGAGCTGCGGCAGCCGATCCTGCTCGGCGGGCACGCGCCGGATACCGGGCTGCGCGGTGCCGACCATCGCGCGACCGCACGCTCTCTCGGGACCTGGATCCTCGAGGACATCGTCGCGGCGTTCGGGCAGTGGTACCCGCGCGGCCCGGTGGTGCTCGAAGCGGACCGCGACTGGGAGGAGCACCCGCGCGACGCCATCGCCCGCATCGCCGCCGCCGCCTGCCGCGGCGTGCGCCGCGGTGGACGCCTCGTGGTCCTTCAGGACCGCGGGGTGCTCGCTGAAGGACGCGCATGGCTCGATCCGCTGCTCGTGACGGCGGCGGTGCATCGCGCGCTGGTGGAGCAACCCTCAGGCTCCGGGTCACTGCGCCGCGACTGCGCACTGATCGTCTCGGCCGGCAGCCTCCGGAACCTGCACGACATCGTCGTCGCCCTCGGCTCCGGCGCGGATGCCGTGCACCCCTATCTATTGCTGGAGCACGCCATCTCGATGGAGGACCCCGACGCGCTGCCGCGACTGGTCGAAGGTCTGCGCAAGGGCATCGAGAAGGTCATCTCGACGCTCGGCATCCACGAGCTTCGCGGGTACGGGCGCCTGGTGTCGGCAGTCGGGCTCGCGCCGGAGATCGCCGCGCTCCTCGGGATCCGCACGTTCTGCGCGAACGACGTGGCCGGTCTCGGCTGGGAGCGCATCGCGGAAGAGGGTCTGACCCGCGCCGCCATGCTCCGCGAGCGGACCCCCGCGCGTCTCGACCCGCCCTTCCGCATCTACCTGCGCGTGTGGAAGGCCGCGCTGGCGGTGGCGAACGGGGAGGCGCCGTACTCGACTTACGCGGAGAAGCTGGGCGAGTACGAGCGCGAGCATCCCGTCTCGCTCCGCCATCTGCTCGATCTTCGGCTCACGGACGACGCGTACGCTCCGGCGGTACAGCCCGCGGCGGACACGCGGACCGGCGGCCACGCCATGCCCTTCTACATCTCATCGATGTCCTTCGGCTCACAGGGCGAGACCGCGTACCGCGCATACGCGGAGGCCGCGTCGCAGCTCGACATGATCTGCATCAACGGCGAGGGCGGCGAGCTGCCCGACCTCCTCGGCCGGTACCCGCGTCATCGCGGGCAGCAGATCGCCTCGGGCCGGTTCGGCGTCTCGGCGCTCCTCGCGAACTCGAGTGACTTCCTCGAGATAAAGATCGGCCAGGGCGCCAAGCCCGGCGAGGGCGGGCACCTCCCGGCGCCCAAGGTCTCGGCGAAGGTGGCGCTCGCCCGGAACGCGCGCCCGGGTGTCGACCTCATCTCGCCCTCGAACAACCACGACATCTACTCGATCGAGGACCTCGCCCAGGTCGTGAGCGAGCTGAAGACGGTCAACCCGCGGGC
>DATKCP010000038.1:0-7784 GCA_035513115.1 Candidatus Limnocylindria bacterium
GCTCGTGATCGTCGTGCTCGGTCTGGCCGGGCTCATCGAAGGCTTCCTGTCACCGAGCGGCGTCGGCGACGCCGTGAAGGCGGGCGTCGGCATCGTGACCGGCGCGATGCTCTGGGGCTACGTGCTGCTGGTCGGACGTCCGGGCCCCATCAGGGCGTGAGCGCGTTCACAGGAACCGCCGCTTCAGCTCGAGATAGCGCTGGATCGTCGCGACCGTGAGACGTTCGGCGGGCACGTCGATGGTGTGCACGCCGCGGCGTCGGAGGATCGCGAGCGCGCGAGCGCGCGCCTCCTGCACGTCCTCCGCGACGACTCGCTCGTAGAGCTCCGTCGTCGATGACGGCACCTTCGACGCGACCTCCGCGAGCTGCGGATCGGCCAGCAGGCAGCAGAGCACGAGGTTGTTGCCGGCGAGTCGCGTCACCGCCGCGACGAGCGCGCGCGAGGCCTCGTCGTCGACGAGATCGGTGAACAGCACGACGAGGGCGCGCCGCGCGGTGCGGGCGCGCAGGAACTCGAACGCGGCGCGATAGTCGGGCTCGGTCGTCGTGACCTCGAGGCGGCGGAGCTCCTCGGTGAGCCTCAGGAACTGCTTGCGCCCTCGGCGCGCCGGCGCGTACGACCGCACGGTATCGGCGAAGCCGAGCAGGCCGACCTCGTCGCCTTTCGCGGTGGCGACGTAGCTGAGCATCAGCGCGGTGTTCACGGCGTGGTCCAGCTTGGTGAGCCCCGCGAGCGTGCTGGACATCATGCGTCCGGCGTCGAGCAGGATCAGGATCCGCTGCTGCCGCTCGGTCTCGTACTCGACGGCGATCGGCCTCCCGCGTCGCGCGGTCGCGGTCCACGAGATGGAGCGCGGATCGTCGTCGGGCTGGTACTCGCGGAGCCGCTCGAACACCGTGCCCGCGCCGGGGATCCGCGCGCGGCGCTGACCCGCGTCGTACGCCAGGCCGCGGCGCAGCGTCACCTCGTAGCGGTGGATCTCGTGCAGGTCCGGGTAGACGTTCGCCGGCGCCGTCGCGGGCACGCGGCCCTGGCGCTCGATGAGGTCCAGCGGTCCGCGCAGGCGCAGATGGATGTCGCCGAACGAGAACGTGCCGCGGTGATGCGGTCGCGCGGCGTACTGCGTTTCGCCCGCGTCGCGCGGCGCGACCGTCAGCGGCGAACGGCGACGATCGACGTCGAATGAAACGGGCACCGAGTCCGCGAGCAGCAGACGTAGCGGCCGCGCGAACGGATTCGTGACGCGCAGCGTCACGCGGTTGGGCACACCGATCGACAGCTGCCGGTCGGCCACGCGCTCGATGGGCACGCGCGCGGGTGCCGGCGTCGCGCGGTGGTCGACGACGGCGAGCGCCAGGGCGGCCGCGACCACGACGAAGCCGAGCACCACGAACGCCTCGGAGACGCCGCCGAGCGCGAACGGGACCGCCGCGGCGAGCACCAGTACGAGCAGCCGCGGGCGCGGCAGCGGGACGCGGCTCAGCGTGGGACGTCGAGGCGCGCGAGCACGCGCCGGCAGACGGCATCGGCGTCCAGGCCCTCGATCTCGGCCTCTGCGCGCAGCACCAGCCGGTGCCGAAGCGTCGGGATGACCAGCGACTTCACGTCGTCGGGTGTCACGAAGTCACGGCCCGCCGTGGCCGCGGCGGTCTTCGCGGCACGGAGGAGGTGCACGCCCGCGCGCGGGCTCGCCCCGAGCAGCAGGTCGGTCGACTTTCGCGACTCCTCGACGATGCGCACGACGTACTGCAGGACCGAGTCCTCGACCGTGACCTCAGCGACCTCGGCCGCGCACTCCTCCAGCACGTTCTTCGCGAACGGCTCGAGCTTGTCGACATCCGCGAGCGGCTGCCCCTTGTCGTGCGCGCGGAGGATCGCCTGCTCCTCCGACGACTCGGGATAGCGCATGATCGCCTTGAACAGGAAGCGGTCGAGCTCGGCCTCGGGCAGTGGATAGGTCCCCTCGTACTCGACCGGGTTCTGCGTCGCGATGACGAGGAACGGGCGCGGGAGCATCCGCGAGTCGCCCTCGAGCGTGACCTGCTTCTCCTCCATCGCCTCGAGGAGCGCGGCCTGCGCCTTCGCTGGCGCGCGGTTGACCTCGTCGGCGAGGACGACGTTCGCGAAGATCGGGCCCTCCTTGATGCGGAAGTTGCTCGTCGTGATCTCGTAGACCGACGTGCCGACGATGTCGCTCGGCATCAGGTCGGGCGTGAACTGGATCCGCTTGAAGGTGCCGCCGATCAGGCGCGCGATCGTGCGCGCGAGGAGCGTCTTCGCGGTGCCCGGCACGCCCTCGATGAGCAGGTGTCCGCCGAGCACGAGCGCGATGAAGGCGAGCCGGACGGTCTCGTCCTGGCCGACGATGATGCGATGAACTTCGCGGTGGAAGCGCTCCGCGACCTCTCGCGCGCGCCCGGTCACCGCTTCACGAGCCGTTCTATCTGGCCGACGGTACGGAGCAGCTGGTCCTCGCGCAAGGGACGGCCCAGCGCGTCATCGACCGCGCGCGCCTCCGCCGCCCGGTGCCGGTCCGCCGCCGCGAGCGTCGCCAGGACGCGCTCGAAGGGCATGCCCGGATCGAGACCGAGCGCCCGGGCCAGCCCGCCACGCAGATCGCGGCGCAGCCGGCGCCGCGCGATCTCGCCGCGGCCCGAGCGCCGCACCAGTCCCGCGAAGCCGCGGATGTACTCGAGGCTCGAGCGCGCGGGCCGCGGGTCCAGCGGGATCGGTGGTCCCAGTCGGCGACCCGAGAGGACGAGGTAGAGGAAGCCGGCGGCCACGGCGAAGACGAGAGCGCGTCCCGGCCAGGTGCTCTGCATGAGCACGAGCACGTCGGTCGTCGGGTGGAACCCGTGGTGGTATTCGTCGAACGCGACCTCGCGTCCGCCGGCGAGCGCGTCGCCGGCGAGACCCAGCACGAACCGTCCGTTGTCCGACTGGCCGAGGCCGGATCCGAGGAACGGCCACAGGCTCGCGACCACGTACACCGTTCCGCGTCCTTCGCGCTTCATCGCGGCGATCGGCGAGCGGCCGTCCGTGACCAGGACC
Organism: Candidatus Limnocylindria bacterium; assembly: GCA_035513115.1. Lineage (GTDB taxonomy): Bacteria > Chloroflexota > Limnocylindria > P2-11E > P2-11E > CF-39. The sequence continues at coordinate 3,055 of DATKCP010000038.1, forward strand.
AACCCCGGCGCTCCGACGGCGAGCGCTCCGGCGCGGTCGACGCTGATCGTGCGTGCGGGTGGGTCGGCGAACGCGACGTTCGCCAGTGCGTGCGTGCCCGGGGCGGCGAGCCCGACGATGCGGACGTCGAATGCCTCGAGCAGCGCCCGCTCGAACAGTCCCAGCTCGGTCCCGACGACGACGCTGCCGCCGGCACGGACAAAGCCCATGACGGTTTCCGTGTCCTGTGGGGTGAAGACCTCGCTGGCACCGAGGACGAACAGGACTCCGACGCGCTGGTGATCGATCGCGAAGCGGTCGCCCTGCACCGTGGTGGTGCGCAGGCCGACGGCGTCGAGGTAGCGGCGGAGGGTCGCGGCGCCCGAGGGTGACTCGTCGTGGACGGAGCCGGTCCGCAGAACGCCGAGCTCGCCAGAGCGCACGTTCAGCACGGCGAACGCGAGCGCGCCGATGACGAGGAGCACCGCGAGGGCGTGGAGCGGATGGATGCGCCGCAGCGCGCTCATCCCGCCACCCGCACCGCGAGCTGCCTCGCCACTCGCGCCTCGTCCGGTGTCGGCTCGCGCAATCCGAACCACGCGCGCTCGTACGCGAAGATGAGCTCGCGCAGCGCGTCGGCGTTCGGGATCCCCGCAGAGCGCAGGATCAGCTCGCCGTCCGTCAGCGCGGGGTCGTAGCGGATCAGCTCGCGTGCCGCGAGCGAGGTCAGCGCGAACAGGTAGAGCGCGCGTATCGCGTCACGCGGGCGTCCGGTGGCGAGCGCGGCATCGGCGGCGCCCAGATGCCTCGACGGAGCGGGGTGATCGCCCTGCGCCACGTCGCGCAGCGCGACCTCGCTGCGCACGCGCTCGCGCAGGCCGCGGCCGAGCGTGGCGACGACGAACAGGATGAACGCGGCCCCGAGCATGCCCAGCGCGGGCCAGAGGACGCTGAGGTCGGGCCGCGGCCCGGTGAGCCCGGCGAAGAACGCCGAGAGCGCGAGCAGGATGACCTCGGTCGGCGAGAGGGTCGCCTCCGGGATCCGCGTCTCCTGGATGGCCCCGCGCAGAGCGGCGTCGGCACGGACCGCGTCCACCGCCGGCGAGGTCGCGCGCGCCGCGAACGCCACCTGCGCGGAGAGGACCTCCGCCGCCGCGTCCAGCGACGAGTCGCTGAGTCCGATGCCGTCCGCGAGCGCGCGGTCGTCGATGGCGAAGCTCCCCGACGGCAGCGCGATCGCGTCGGTCTGGCGCAGGAGGGTCTTCGCGCGGTCGACGAGGGCGGTGCGCGTCGTGCCGCTGGACGAGCGCGCCTGCGCGATCAGCCGCGACGTTTCGAGCAGCCGCTCTCGGTATGCCGAAGGGCCGATCGTGTCCGCGGCGGCGGCAAGCGGCTGCGCGGACCAGAGCGCGAGACCGAGGAGGAGGGCGCGGCTCAGGCCTCGCGCGGGAGCGCCTCCGCGGCGAGCTGCAGGTCCAGAGCCTCTTTGCGCACGCGCAGATCGAAGTAGAGCACGGCGACCGTCGCCCACTGGATCGGCGCCCACGCGATGTTCGCGGCGATCGTCACCGCTTGCTGGAGTACGAAGCGGACGGTGGGCTCACCGATGAGCTCCGAGAGGAAGACGAGGCTGAACAGCGCCGTGAGCACGACGTTGAGGATCAGCAGCAGGAGCTGAAGCCCGATGATCCGCCACCGGTTGCCGGTCGCGAGGAACCACGAGCGCCGCAGGGCCTGAAGGGCACCGACGGGCTCGAGGGTCGCGACCGCAGGCGCGACGATCCACGCGACACCGGCATAGACGGTGAAGACGAGCCCACCGACCACGCCCACGAAGACGACCCAGCCGTTGTTGGAGATCGCCATCGCGATGGCGAGGACGACCCACACGACGAGGAGCGCGAAGAAGGCAAGGAATCCGGCGCCGATGACGCGCGGCGCCTTGCGCAGTCCCGTGCGGAAGGCGTCGCCGAGGGTGATGTCCCGGCCGAGATGTCGGGCAGCCGCGACCTCGACGAGAGCCGCGCTCTGCGCCGAGAAGATGACGATGGCCACCAGGATCACGATGAGGCCGAAGGCGAGCGCGGCGACGAGCGCGTCGACCAGCGCCGGCGTGAGCCCGGCCGCGGACGGCGTCGCGCTGGCGAGCTCGGCGAACGTGCCGAGGGTGACGAATGTCGCCGCGAAGGCGATCCCGAGGACGCCGATGATCAGGAAGAAGATCAGGTAAGGGATCGCCGCGAGAGCCAGGAACAGCCCGGGCCGTCCGCGGTAGAGCGCGAAGACGCGGTCGACGATGTCTCCGACGCCGAGCAGACGGAGCTGCGGTGCTTCCACTCAGGGGGCATGGTAGGCAGGCCGCGCCAGTCCGGGGCTACGGCGAAGTGTCGGCTGTGTGCGGCGGGAGCGTCGCTGACTCGCCGAGCCGCAGCGTGCGGTACAGGCGCGCCAGTGGCGCCGGCGACCACCAGTTCAGATCGCCGAGAAGTCGCATCGTCGCGGGCACGACAAGCGCACGCACGAGCGTGGCATCGATCGCGACCGCGAGCGCCATGCCGAGACCGATCGCCTTGATGAGCAGGATCTCGGCGAGCCCGAACGCGCCGAAGACGCCCACCATGATCGCCGCCGCGCCGGTGATCAGACGGCCGCTGCGTTCGAGGCCCTCGGCGACCGAGTGCGTGTTGTCGCCGGTGCGCAGGTACTCCTCCTGGATACGCGAGAGGAGCATCACCTCGTAGTCCATCGAGAGACCGAAGACGATGCAGAACATGATCACCGGCGTCGAGGGGTCGATCGACGCGGCCTCGAAGCCCAGCAGCTCCGCCCCGTGGCCGTCCTGGAACACCCACACCAGCGCACCGAACGAGGCGCTGATCGACAGCAGATTCATCAGGACGGCCTTGAACGGGAGCACGACCGACCCGAGCAGGAGGAACAGGACGACGATCGTGGCCACCATCACGAACGCCACCGCGGCCGGCGTGCGATCGACGATGAAGTTCACGGTGTCGAGGTCGATCGCCGTGAAGCCCGTGACGAGCTTCTCGCCATCGGGAGGCGGCTCGACCGCGCGGAGGTCCCGCACCAGCTGCCGCGCCTCGTCGCTGTAGAACGGGTACGACGCGACGACGTCGAACAGCGCGATGTGCTCCCCCACCGTCTGGCGCAGCACCGTCTGCAGCTGCGCCGGCAGCTGGTCCCTCGGCAGCGAATAGACAGTCGCGAGATCCGGCGCTCCGAGGACGCGGGGATCGAACGAGAACGCGCTCTGCACCTGCTGGACGCCGGGGACCCTCGCAAGCCGCGCGCCCAGCTCCTGCAGCTGCGGCACGCGAGATGGCTCGAGCGGACTGCCGCTCGCGTAGTAGGCGATCACGCTCATGTGGTTCTGCCCCGCGCCGGGAAAGTCCGAGAGCAGCTTGTCGTAGGCGGCGCGCGACTCCTCGTGGGTGGGGAGCGTTCGGACGTCGCTCGACGCGAGGCGGAGGTGGAGGAACGGCGACCCCGCGAGGAGGATGAACGCCACCGTTGGAACGAGGACGGCGATGGGCCGGCGCATGACCGCGGTCGCGATGGTGTGCCAGAATCCGCGGCCGCTCGGGCCGGGCCGGAAGACCGGGACACGAAGGCGGTCGATGCGCGGCCCGAGCAGGGCGAGCAGCGCGGGAAGGAACGTCAGGCCGTAGAAGACCGCGCTCGCCACAACGATCGCGCCGGCCAGGCCCATCGAGGGGAGGAAGGTCCCGACGTAGAAGAGCATCCCCGCGAGGCCGATCGCCACGGTGAGCCCCGAGAAGGTCACGGCGCGGCCCGAGGTCGACATCGCGATCGCGAGCGCGTCCTCGCGGCTCCGGCCGCGGAGCATCTCCTCGCGGAAGCGGCTGGTCACGAACAGCGAGTAGTCGATCGCGACGCCGAGCCCGATGAGCGTGACGACGTTCTGCGCGTAGACGGACACGCCGGTGATCCGCGACAAAAGGAACATCCCGGCGATGCCGCTCATCACGGCGAGCAGACCCGTGCCGAGCGGGATCAACGCCGCGACGACCGCGCCGAACACGATGAGCAGCAGGATGAGCGCGAGCGGCAGCGCGACGATCTCCGCGCGCTGAAGATCGGCGAGCAGCACCTCGTTGAATCCGTTGTTGATCGCCAGGACACCGGTCGCCTGCACGCTCAGCTTGTCGGAGGTGATCTTGGCGCGCAGTGCGGGGTAGTAGTCGCGCGCCACGTCCATCGTGTCCCTCACGGCGACGTCGATGGCGATCGCGCGCTCGTCGTTCGAGATCTGGCGCTTCGGATCGAGGACCCCTGGGTCGTACGGGGTGTTGACGGTGTCGACGCGCGGATCGGTGCGCAGCGGGACGAGCGCGGCCTCGACCGCCGCGCGGAACGCGGGATCCTGCGCGGTGAGCGTGTCGCTCGTGAAGATCAGGGTGAAGGTCGAGCCGCCGACGATCGGGAGCTCCTGCTCGATCAGACGCGAAGCGCGTCCAGACTCCGCGGTCTCGATGAAGCCGCCGCTCTCGAGCTTGCCACCCTGGCTCGCGATGAATCCCGAGGCGACCAGGAGCAGGACGGAAAAGATGAGGACCGGCCAGCGGTGGCGATAGACAAAGCGGCCCCAGGCCTCGAACACCCTTCGGTCCTCCCACCGCGAGATGCGCGAGTGAGAGCGTAGGTGGAATCGCACGACCGCGTGTCGCAGTGTCCCTCGAGTGCACTCGGAGACGGCGTGTGCGTTAGAG
>DATKCP010000039.1:0-17766 GCA_035513115.1 Candidatus Limnocylindria bacterium
GGGAGGCTTCGTTTTCGGCCACCTTGGACGCGAACCTCGGTTCGGCGACAGCGTCGATGCTGAGGGGATGCACCTTCAGGTGATGCGGACGGAAGGTCGGCGGATCGCGCGACTCCGTGTCCAACGGTCCCCGTCGCCTACGCGCGCGCGCTTCCACGCATGAAGGTCGCGCTACGCGATGTCGGCTCGCGGCAAGCTCCGCCGGACCTGCGTGTCCTTGGCGATCGCCAAGAGTGTGGCCGTGAGCCCAGCGACGGCGAGAAGGATGAGTGCGCTGTCGCTCGTCAGCGGTGCGAGGATCTCCATGGCATGAAACTACCTCCGCCGCTGTCAACGGCACGACGGCCACGATCCTTCTCTGTCTGGGTCGAACGTCCCTGACGTCGTCAGGTTTTGCGCGTCGGATCGTCGCAGTCGGCAGAACCGGCTACCGTTCGGCGAGTTCATCATGCTGTGCCGTGATCGTCGATGCCCTACGCACACATCGACCCACGCCCGATCGACCTGCACGCGATCGCCGAACAGGCGCGCCGTCGCGATGGTCCGAACGACGCCCCGGGTGCGCCGTTCGGCCCTAGTGGCGGGCAACAGGCATCGCGACACTCGCAGGTGACCCAGTCTTGGAGGTCATCGTGGGTGAGTTCGAAGGAAAAGTCGCCATCGTCACCGGTGGCGCTCGCGGGATCGGTGGAGCCACGGTGGAGGCGCTCTGCGCGGACGGCGCGGTCGTCTTCATCGCGGATGTGCTCGATGAAGGCGAGGCCTTCGCGAAGAAGCTCGCCGCCGATGGGAAGTGCGCCCGCTTCGTCAAGCTCGACGTCACCGAAGAGTCGCAGTGGAAGAAGCTCGTCGACGACATCGTGCGCGAGTTCGGGCACCTGGACATCCTTGTGAACAACGCCGGCATCGGCACGTTCGAGGACGTCGAGCAGGAGACGCGCACCGGCTGGGACAAGGTGATCGCCATCAATCAGATGGGCGTGTGGCTCGGCATGAAGTACGCGGCGCCCGCGATGAAGGCGAACGGGGGAAGCATCGTCAACGTCTCGTCGATCTTCGGCGCCGTGGGCGGCTTCGGCGCGTCGATCGCATACCACGCCTCGAAGGGGGCGGTCCGGCTCATGACGAAGACGGCCGCGATCCGCTACGCGAAGGAGCGCATCCGTGTGAACTCGATCCACCCCGGATTCATCGACACGCCGATGATCGCGCCGATCCATGGCACGCCGCTCCAGCAGTCCATCGAGGAGAAGACGCCCATGGGCCGCCTCGGGACCGCGAAGGAGATCGGCGACGTGATCGCGTTCATGTGCGGGCCAAAGGCGTCGTACATGACCGGGTCCGAGGTCTACGTCGACGGCGGCTGGACCGCCGCGTAGCATCGGCACGTGCTCGGAACTCTCGACCAGAAGCAGATCGATCATCTGCTTCGCAGCGAGACCGTTGGCCGGATCGGCGTGCATGCCGACGGGCGCACGTACGTCGTGCCCACCTCGTACGTGTACGACGGCGACGCGATCTACGGGCACGCCGCCGAAGGCCTGAAGGTCCGCATGATGCGCCAGAGCCGTTCGGTGTGTTTTGAGGTCGACCGCATCGACGACATGGCGAACTGGCGGAGCGTGATCGCCTGGGGCACCTACGAGGAGCTGAGCGGCGACGTCGCCATAGCGGCGATGAACCTCCTGCGCTCGCGGCTCGCGCCCGTCACCGCCAGCGAGACCGCGGGCCCGGCCGGCCGCGCGGGGCGCGACGGCTCCGAAGTCGCGTACCGGATCAAACTGACCGAGCGCACCGGGCGCTTCGAGAAGCGATGACCTTGTAGTACAGCGCCGCACGCGGCTCGTGCCCGAGCGTCGGGCGCCGCTGTAAAGGCCTCCGTGCGGACGAGGAGCGAGGCAGTGCTTAGCGCTCGGCGAGCGCCAGTCGCGCACCGAGCGCGACGAATGCGCCAGCGAACAGGCGCCGCATCCAGGTCAAGATGCGCGGGCGTGCGATCACGTGGCTGCGGACAAACGCGGCAAAGAGCCCGTAACCAGCGAACACGACGAACGTCAGCGCCATGAATACGGCGCTCAGCCCAAGCATCCGTCCGAGTCGGTCGGGGTCGTCGACTCGTACGAATTGCGGGAGGAACGCGAAGAAGAAGATCGACAGCTTTGGATTCAGAAGGTTGACGACAACAGCCGAGACGATCAGCTGCGCCGACGAACGGGCCGCGGCCCCCGAATCGACCCTCAGCGCGCCCTCATCCCTCAAGGTTCTCCATGCCATGTAGAGCAGGTAGGCCACGCCCAGGTACTTCAGGGTCTCGAACGCGAGCGCGCTCGTATACAGCAGTGCGGCGAGGCCCATGATCGCCGCTGCGAGATGGGGAACGATCCCCAGCGTGCAGCCGAAAGCGGCGACCACACTTGCCCTCCGTCCACGCGAGAGTCCTGCGGCGAGCGTAAAGAGCACACCCGCGCCCGGCGAGGCGACAACGATGAGCGAGGTGAGAAGAAAGGCGGCGTCCATCCGGTCACCTTCTATCACAGTCCCGTCAGACCATCGCGCCATCGCCCAACTAAAGCGTCCTTCTGGCGAGTCCGATGGTGCCTTTCGGCGCACGACGCTGGCGCTGCCGGCCGGCACGATCGTGTCAACGGAGGCCACCCACGCCATGACCGACAACGAAGGCACACTCTCTCTGATCCTCTTCTCGGGGACGGACGACCGCCTCGGTGCGGCCGCGGTCCTCGCTGTTGGCGCGGCGGCGATGGGCCGTCCGGTGAACGTCTTCCTGCAGTACTGGGCCGTTGACGCATTCCGGAGCCAGAAGGTCACGGCGGACCACGGCGTGGCGCCCGAGGCAGGTCCGGCCGGGGCGGCGCTCGTGCGAGCCAGCCAGGCCGGCGAGCGCCACTGGAGCGCGCTGTTCCGGCAGGCGAAGGACATCGGTGACGTGAAGATCCACGCCTGCGCGCTTTCGATGGAGCTCTTCGACATCACCAAGGCCGACCTGGATCCGCTCGTGGACGACATCGAGGGCGTCGCCGCCTTCATGAGCGACGCGTCGTCCGGGCCGATCACGTTCATCTAGGAGGAAGCAGCGATGACACTCACGGACACCGCGGTCACCAAGACGATCGACGCCCGAGGGATGGCCTGCCCCGGGCCGCTGCTCGCTCTCATCGGCGCGATCCGCCAGGGCCAGACCGGCGACACCATCGCGGTGCTGTCGAGCGACGCGGGATCGAAGACCGACATTCCCGCGTGGTGCGCGAAGGCGAAGCACGAGATCATCGAGCTCGTCGAGGCATCCGGGTACGTCCAGTTCCTCGTGCGGAAGACGCACTGATGCCCGCCCGGGTCGTGGTCCTCGGCGGCGGCGTCGGCGGGACGCTCGCGGCGAACCTCCTGAAGAAGGAGCTGGGCGGCGAGGCCACGGTGACCGTCGTCGACAGCACCGGGATGCACATCTACCAGCCCGGGTTCCTCTACGTCGCGCTGGACCAGGCGAACGCCCTCTGGCTCGCGCGCGACGAGCGCACGCTGCTCCGAAAGGGCGTCGACCTCGTCGTCGAGCAGGCCACGCGGATCGACCCGTCGCGGCAGACCGTGGAGCTCGCGCACGGCGGCACGCTCGCGTACGACTACCTGGTCCTCGCCACCGGCGCGAGGCTGGATCGCGGAGCGGTGCCGGGATACGGCGACTCGCACGACTTCTATTCGTTCGAGGGCGCGCTCCGGCTCCGCGAGGAGCTCCGCCGCTTCAAGGGCGGAAGGATCCTCGTCGGCGTCGCGGGCATCCCGTACAAGTGCCCTCCGGCGCCGGTCGAGTTCGTGCTCATGCTGGATGAGTACCTCCGCAAGCGCGGCATCCGCGAGAAGAGCAGCGTCACACTTCTCTCGCCGCTGAGCCGCGCGTTCCCCATTGAGTCGGCGTCGAAGCTGGTGCAGCCGATCTTCGACAAGCAGGGCATCGGGCTCAGCACCTTCTTCAACGTCGAGTCGGTCGACACGGCGAAGCACACGGTCAGCTCGCTCGAGGGCGAGAGCGCGGAGTACGACATCCTTGTGCTCGTCCCGCCGCACCGCGGCGCCGCGGCGGTAGAGGCGTCCGGCCTCGGCGATGAGGGCGGATGGGTGCCGACCGATCGTGAGACGCTGCAGCACAAGAGCTTCGACCGGATCCTCGCCATCGGCGACGCCACCGATCTGCCGATCTCGAAGAGCGGATCGACCGCGCACTTCGAAGCACCGGTCGTGGCGAGCCGCATCGCATCGCTCGTGCGTGGGACCGCGCCGAAGGTCGCGTACGGGGGCCGCGTGATGTGCTTCCTCGAGACCGGTCACGGCCGCGCCACCGTGCTGCGCTTCGACTACGCGCATCCGCCGGTGCCGCCGACGCCGTCACGCATGTGGCACTGGGCGAAGTGGTTCTTCAACCGCGCGTATTGGGTCGCCATCCCGCAGGGTCGGGTGGGCTGAAGGAGGCGGACATGACGGTGACCGTTGCGCGAACGCTCGACTGCAAAGGGCTCTCGTGCCCGTTGCCGATCGTGAAGACCGCGCAGGCGATGCGCGCGCTCGCGGCCGGCGATCTCCTCGAAGTGGTCGCCACCGATCCGGGATCGGTGAAGGACTTCGCGGCCTGGTCGAAGGTTACGGGCAACGAGCTCGTTGAGACGGGCCAGGCGGATGGCGTGTTCAGATTCGTGTTCAAGAAGAAGGGGTGAACGACATGACGCTGATGCTCGAGCGTCCGACCGAGCTGCAGATCCCAGAGGCCACGACGACGTCGGAGAAGAAGACGGGCGGCCTCGTCATCCTCGCGTGGAGCGGCGACCTCGATCGGGTGTGGCCGACGCTCATCCTCGCGAACACGGCGGCGGCGCTGGGCAAGCCGGTCACCATCTTCTTCACCTTCTGGGGCCTGTTCCCTCTGGTCAGGAACGACCGTGGGATCACGGGGAAGGGGTGGATGCAGAAGATGCTCGCGGTCATGAACCGCGGCGGCACCGCGAACCTGAGGCTCTCGAAGATGAACTTCCTCGGGATGGGACCGATGATGATGAAGACGCTCGCGAAGCAGTACAACGTCGCGAGCCCGCAGGAGCTGCTCGAGACCGCGCGCGACATGGGTGTGAAGCTGATCCCGTGTCAGATGACGATGGATCTCATGGGCCTCACCAGAGAGGACCTCATCGACGGGGTCGAGGAGCCGGCCGGGGCGGCGACGGCGCTCGCCGCGACCGAGGGCGCCACCACGCTCTTCATCTGACGCTAGCGGAGATAGGCCGTCCGGAAGTCCTCGAAAGCGGCGTAAAAGGCGTCGGGAGTCTGGCCAAAGGTGCCGGTGAAGGCCGTGCGCCAGTCCTCGCCGCGGCCCACGCGGGCGCACCACGTCCGCAGGGCGAGCGGGCCGTTCGAGGCGAGCATGCGGTCGACGGCGAGATACCCGACCGCGAACGGGTTCGCGTCGGATGGCCATGAGGTCTCGAGCGACCGCAGCGTCACGTAGCGCGCGCCGCGCAGCTGGCGCTTGATGAAGACATCCATGTTCGCGGCCGGGATGAGCCCGGCATCGACGAGCGAACGGTATGCGAGCGACTCGGCCATGCCCTCCGAGAGCCACCGCGCCCCGGAGACCATGCAGGCGCTCCCGCCGATCGCGTACTGCCACAGGTGCGCGTACTCGTGAGCCGCGAGCTCCTTGCGCTCGGTCGCCGCGGTCCAGGTGTCCGGCGCGGCGGCCGCCGGTGAGGACCAGGCGGCGTTGATCGTCACGATGTCGAAGGACGGACCGCTTGCGGTGCAGCAGAATCGCTCGCTTCCATCCCCCACCTTCACGTTGACGGTGACGCGGTTCGTCCTGTCGCCGCCGACGTTCGCCGCGAGGTACGCGCCGGCGCGCGCGACGCCCTCGTGGACGTCGGCGATGTCGCTGGCGAAGACGCCCGGCCCGATCGCGTAGGAGACGCCCGCGGGAGAGGGCGGTGCTGGCGGGGGCGCGGTCCCGTCCGCGTTGAGCACCGTGACGACCCAGAACACTCCGTAGTCCTCGAGCCATGCGGTGCCCTCGATGAGCGGACGGATGCCGAGCCGGTACGTGCCGGGCGCGGCCGGTGCCTGCACGTCGAACTGGAACCAGGCGACCTGGCCGGGCCCGACGTAGGACGCGGGCTGAACGGCGACGCGGTCGAAGCGCGGCCAGCCGGTCGCCGGTGAGCCGCGCTGCCCATCTCCACCCAGGATGCTCGGCTGGTCCTGCCCTGGTTCGGTCTGCCATGTCCCGAGGTAGCCGACCTCGCCCATGCGACCGCTGACCCAGCCGCGCGACCCGCTGTTGTAGTACGCGACCGTCGCCTTCGCCCGCTCGCCTGGACAGAGACTCATGTACCCGGACTGCCCGTACCACGCGGCGTGAAATCCGGGGATGCCCGCGTTCACGCGCGCCGGCGGCGGTATGCCCGGTCCCACCGAGCTCACGCAGGTGGCGCCGGCGTAGGGGCTCGCGGGCAGCATCGCCAGGACCAGAAGCGGGCCGAGCAGCATCCGCACCATGTGACCAACTCTGCCCCAGCGCCGGCGTTATCGCGAGCGGTCGAGCTAGCGGCGATCCAGCACGCGCGCGTCGCAGACGATGTAACGCGGCGGGTCGTGGTCGTCGCCGCGGACCAGGCGATCGCACTCGACGCAGCGCTCGAGCGGCACGTCGCGGTACCGCAGCGGGCAGAACACCATCCGGTCGAGCGGCGACACCGCCTGCTTCTCCAGCATGTCTTTCACGGCCACAGCCTGCACCACCCATCGCGGTGGCCAAGGGCCGGACGACGCCCACGGGCATGACGAACGGCACTGAGACCGGCGCAGCGGCGCGCCTACGCTGCCAGCGTTGTCCGCTAGTACGCTTGCCGCCGTGGCACACGGTGCGACTCGGGCCGTCCTGAGTCCCGCCTTCCGGCTGGTACTCCGGCTCGAGATCGCGAACCGGCCCGGCATGTTCGCGCAGGTCGCCACCGTCATCGGCGAGCGCGGGTGCAGCCTCGGGGCGATCGACCTCGTCGAGGCGACCCCGCAGATCCACGTGCGCGACGTCACCGTCGACTGTCCCGACGAGCGGACCGGCGAGCAGCTGCACGAAGACCTGCGCCGGCTCGAAGGCGTGCGTGTGCGCGCGGTCTCCGATCGAGCTTTCCTGCTGCACCTGGGCGGGAAGATCGAGATCAAGGGCCGCGTGAGCGTGCGGACGCGTGACGACCTCTCGCTCGTCTACACACCCGGCGTCGCGCGCATCTGCCGCGCGATCGCCGACGACCCGGATCGCGTCTGGCGCCTCACGATCCGGCAGAACAGCGTCGCCGTCGTGACCGACGGCTCCGCGGTGCTCGGCCTGGGCAACATCGGACCCGAGGCCGCTCTGCCGGTGATGGAAGGCAAGGCCCTGCTCTTCGCGGACCTCGCGAACATCACCGCCTTCCCGCTCTGCCTCGCGACGCAGGATCCGGAAGAGATCGTGCGCACGGTCGAGGCCGTCGCCCCGGTGTTCGGAGGCATCAATCTCGAGGACATCGCCGCGCCGAGATGCTTCATCGTCGAACGCATGCTGCGCGAGCATCTCGACATCCCCGTGTTCCACGACGACCAGCACGGGACCGCCATCGTCGTGCTCGCCGGGCTGCAGAACGCCGCGGCCGTGGTGAAGCGGCCGCTCGCCGATCTGCGCGCCGTCATCGCGGGCGCCGGCGCCGCCGGCATCGCGACGGCGCGCCTCCTGCGCCTCGCGGGCGTGCGTGACATCGTGCTGTGCGACCGGCACGGCATCGTGCACGGCAAACGCGACGATCTCAACGCCGAGAAGCAGGACGTCGCGCGGCAGTTCCCAACGGAGCGCCGCGGCTCGCTCGCCGACGCCGTCGCGGGCGCCGACGTCTTCATCGGCCTCTCGGGCCCTCGCGTCCTCTCGCTCGACGTACTGCGCACGATGGCCCGACCTCGCATCGTCTTCGCGCTCGCCAATCCGGATCCGGAGATCGATCCGCTGGAGGCGGCCGCCGAGGTCGACGTGCTCGCGACCGGCCGCAGCGACTACCCGAATCAGGTGAACAACGTGCTCGCCTTCCCCGGCGTCTTCCGCGGGCTCCTCGACGCGCGCGCGAGGGGAGTCTCCAGCGAGGTGGAGCTCGCCGCGGCGACCGCGCTCGCCGGGACCGTGCCCGAGCAGGTGCGATCGTCCGAGTACATCCTGCCCTCGGTCTTCGACCGCCACGTCGTGCCGGCCGTCGCGAAGGCCGTCGCCGCCGCCACGCGCGCCGCCGGCCTCAGCCGGAGGACTTCGCTCCAGGAGGAGTAGCCGGTCACGGCGGCGGGGCATCCGCCATCATGTCGCAGTGCTCATCCACCGTCACGACGCCGCCATGAACGACGCCGAGTGGCGATCGTTTCTGGTCGATCACGACTTCGGCGAGCTCATCGCGCCAGGTGTCGGCAGGGACCTGCCGGTCGTCGTGCCGACGCACTTCATCTACGACGGCGACCGGACCGCGCTGCTGCACCTCGCCGGCCCCAACCCGGTCTGGGAAGCGCTGGCCGAACGCCCGCGCGCCCTGCTCTCGGTGTTCGGCGCGTACACGTACATCCCCGGGCACTGGAACCAGGACGAGTACGGCGTCCCGACGTCCTATTACGCGGCGGTGCAGCTCGCGTGCGATGCCGAGGTCATCGATGATCCCGCGCAGGTCGCCGCCATCCTGACGCGCCAGCTCGCGCACTTCCAGCCCGAGGGCAGGCACGCGCCGGTCGAGCCGGGCGACAACCCCTATGGGAAGCAGCTTGGTTCGATCCGAGGCATCCGTCTATCGGTGACGGACGTGCGCGCGAAATTCAAGTTCGGCTCCAACCGCACCGCCCAGCACCGGCAGGCCGTGGCGGCGAAGCTCGCGGAGCGTGGACGCCCGCTCGATGTCGAGGCTCGCGCCCAGGTCATGCGGCGGTTGGGCCCGCGATGAAGTCGGAGCGCCGCTAGGGCACCACGATGATCTCGCCGTACATCCCGTCACCGTTGTGAGGCAGGCAGATGTACTTGAACGTCCCCACCTTCGTGAACGTGTGCGTGTAGATCGAACCTGGTCCCATCGTCGGCGAGTGGAAGCTGCCATCCAGCGACCAGACGTCGTGCTCCTGGCTTCCCAGCATCCGCGAGGTCACCATCGATCCGACCTTCACCGTCAGGCTGGAGGGCGAGAAGTAGTGATCGCCCATCCACACCATGTTGGGGGCCAAGTCGTTGGTGGACGGCGGCCTCGTGACCTGCGCCGCCCGAGTCGGCGGCGCGGAAGCCGCCGCCGCGGTTCGCGGTGCGGGAGCACAGGATCCGCGCACCAGTGCTCCGACGAGCGCGGCGGCGACGAGTTCGACGGGGAACCTGGCGGGCGTGGCCATACCGAGAATTAGAGACCCTTAGGAGTCCCGCCGCATCGGCGGGATGACGCCCATGCGACCGGCGCGGTAGTCGGCGATCGCCTGGATGATCTCCTCGCGCGTGTTCATCACGAACGGTCCGTAGAAGGCGATCGTCTCGCGGATCGGGCGCCCGCCGAGCAGCATGACCTCGAGGCGCGGCTCGCGGCTCGACTGCTGTTCGTCGGCCGCGATGGCGAGCGTGTCGCCGGGCCCGAAGACGGCGAGCTGACCTTCGCGGAGCGCGATGCGTCCGATGCCGGCGCTGCCGCGCCCCGAGAGCACGTACGCGAGCGCGTTGAACTCACGCGGCCATGGCAGCTCGAGGCGCGCGCCCGGCGCGACGCTCGCGTGCGCGTACACGATCGGGGTGTGCGTGACGCCGGGCCCGGCGTGACCGCCGAGGTCGCCGGCGATGAGCCGCACCAGCGATGCGCCGTCGTGCGACGCGAGGAGGCGCACGTCGTTCCCGCGGATGTCCTGATAGCGCGGCGGGCTCCACTTCTTGTCCGCCGGCAGGTTCACCCACAGCTGCGTGCCGTGGAAGAGACCGCCTCTCAGCAAGAGCTCGTGCGTCGGCATCTCGGAGTGAACGATGCCGGCGCCCGCGGTCATCCACTGCGTGGCGCCGTCGGTGATGAGCCCGCCGCCGCCGGTCGAGTCTTTGTGCTCGATCGCGCCGTCCATGATGTAGGTCACCGTCTCGAAGCCGCGATGCGGGTGATCCGGCGCGCCCTTCGCCTCGCCCGGCGAGTACTCGACCGCGCCCAGGTGGTCGAGAAGCAGGAACGGATCGGTGAGGCTGGGGTCGATGCCGGGGAACGGCCGCCGCACCTGGAAGCCCTCGCCTTCGAGCGTCACGACCGCGTCCACGACGCCGCGGACCGGTCGTACCTCCGCCGCGAGCGCGGGCCGCTGGATACGGGGCAGCGTCAGGGCGTCGGCTTCCACTGCGGGCATCGCTCAATGCAACGGACGCGGGGCTCCGCCGATTCCCTCAGGAGGCTGTGGGACGGAACGCGACCCACAGCAGCAGGCCCGAAGCGAAGAGCAGGACCGCCCCGATCGCGGCCCACACGATCTGGCCCGTCATGAACGACCCCGGAAGCACGCCGACCCCTTGCAGGATCCAGACGACCCCTGTCAGGTCCAGCACCACGGCGAGCGTCGTCAGAACACGCCGCCTCACGCACGAAGGATGGCACAGAAAGCGGCTACAACTCGGCGACGAACGGGCTGATCATCGCGACAGCCACGTAGACTTGTGTCATGTCCCCCTGTCGAGGCCTCGGCTAGCCATGCGCCGGGCCGACATCCGCAACATCGCGATCATCGCGCACGTCGACCACGGGAAGACGACGCTGGTCGACGCCATGCTGCGCCAGAGCCACATCTTCCGCGAGAACCAGCAGGTCGCCGAGCGGGTCATGGACTCAAACGATCTGGAGCGCGAGCGCGGCATCACGATCATGGCGAAGAACACCGCGGTCGTCTATCGCGGGACGAAGATCAACATCGTCGACACGCCCGGCCACGCCGACTTCGGAGGCGAGGTCGAGCGCGTGATGAACATGGTCGACGGCGTCCTGCTGCTGGTCGATGCCGTCGACGGGCCGATGCCGCAGACCAAGTTCGTGCTGCGGCAGGCCCTCCGGCGGGGGCACCGCGCGATCGTGGTCATCAACAAGATCGACCGCCCGAACGCCCGTCCGGTGCACGTCCTCAACGAGACGTTCGACCTGTTCCTCGATCTCGGCGCCGCGAACGAGCAGGCCGAGTTCGTGACCGTGTACACGAACGCGATCATCGGTGCCGCAAGCACCGACCACCGCCACATCGGCACGACGCTCGAGCCGCTCTTCGACGCGATCGTCGAGACCATCCCGGCTCCCGACGTGGACGCCGACGCGCCCGCGCAGCTGCTCGTGACGACCACGACCTACGACGACTACAAAGGCAGGATCGCCGTGGGGCGCCTGCAGAGCGGCGTGCTTCGCCGCGCCCAGCCGGTCATGCGCATCGACCACGCCGGCGCGCTCACGCCCGCGCGCGTCACGCAGCTCTTCACCTTCCAGGGTCTGGCGCGCGAGGAGGTCGAGGAGGCACGCGCGGGCGACATCGTTGCCGTCGCCGGCGTCCCGGACATCGGGATCGGCGACACGATCGCCGACGCCGCCGACCCGCGACCGCTGCCGCCGATCAAAGTCGAGGAGCCGACGCTGCGCATGACCTTCGCGGTGAACACGAGCCCCTTCTCCGGACGCGAGGGCACGCACGTGACGAGCCGCAAGCTGCGAGAGCGCCTCTACGCCGAGCTCGAGCGCGACGTCGCTCTCCGCGTCGCCGACACCGAGAGCCCCGACACGCTCGTGGTGAGCGGCCGCGGCGAGCTGCACCTGGCCATCCTCATCGAGACGCTCCGCCGCGAGGGTTACGAGTTCCAGGTGTCGCGTCCCGAGGTCATCTACAAGGAGGAGGACGGCCAGCGGCTCGAGCCGTACGAGCAGCTGGAGGTCGAGGTCGCGCAGGACGGCCTGGGTCAGGTCGTCGAGCTCGCCGGCCGGAGGCGCGGGACCCTCGTCGACATGAAGTACCGCGACGACGGCAGCGCGCACTGCGTGTACAGGATCCCGACCCGCGGCCTGCTCGGGTTCCGGCAGGCGTTCCTCACGAGCACGCGCGGCAAGGGCGTGATGAACACGCTCTTCGCCGGCTACGGACCGTATGCCGGCCCGATCGAGTCACGGGATCTCGGCTCGCTGATCGCCTTCGAGGCGGGAACGACCACGACCTTCGGCCTGAGCCAGGCCCAGGAGCGCGGCCAGCTCTTCATCGGCCCGGGGGTCGAGGTGTACGAGGGCATGGTCGTCGGCGAGCACATCCGCGACCGCGACCTCGAAGTGAACGTCGTGCGCAAGAAGCACCTCACGAACATGCGCAGCAGCACCTCGGACATCGCCGTGAAGCTCGACGGGCTGCGCGAGCTGTCGCTCGACGACGCCGTCGAATTCCTGGCCGACGACGAGCTGCTCGAGGTCACGCCGCTCACCTACCGCATCCGCAAGCGCGTCCTGGCCAAGCAGGACCGCGATCGGCTCCTCGGGCAGCGCAAGAAGGCGGGCGTCGCCGTCTGAGCGGCCGGCGAAGCGGTACGATCGCGTTGTGAAGACACGTCATGACGACGCGGCGCTCCTGGCCGAGGTCGAGCCGGCCATCGCCCGACTCCTGGACCGGCACATCGGAGTGGCAAAGGAGTGGTTCCCTCACGACTACATCCCGTACAGCCTGGGCCGCGACTATGACAAGGAGCCGTGGACCCCCGACCAGCCACGGATCTCCGGCGTCGCTCAGACCGCGTTCGAGGTGAACCTCCTCACCGAGGACAATCTGCCCTCCTACCACCGCCTGATCCACAAGATGTTCAGCAAGGGCGACGGCGCATGGAAGAACTGGATAAACCGCTGGACCGCCGAAGAGGGCCGGCACGCGATCGTCATCCGCGACTACCTTGTCGTCACCCGCAACATCGACCCCGTCGCGCTCGAGCGTGGCCGGATGCAGAACATCCTGACCGGCTACGAGCACGACGTCGACGTGCTCCAGGGCCTCGCGTACACGTCGTTCCAGGAGCTCGCGACGCGCGTCTCCCATCAGAACACCGGCCGCTACTCGGACGACCCGGTGGCCGACAGGATCATGACACGCGTCGCGTCCGACGAGAACCTGCACATGGTCTTCTATCGCGACGCGCTCGCCGCGATGCTCGAGGTCGCGCCGTCCGAGGTCGTGACGGCGATCACGCGCGAGGTGCTCACGTTCGAGATGCCCGGCAGCGGCATCGCCGGTTTCACGCGCAAGGCCGCGCGCATGGCGGACGCGGGGATCTACGACCTGCGCATCCACCACGACGACATCCTGTGGCCCCTGCTGCGCTACTGGAGGATCTTCGAACGCACCGGTCTTGACGCCGAAGCGGAGCACGACCGCGAGCGCCTCAGGCGGTTTCTGGACAAGCTCGATGCATCGGCGCGCAAGTACGAGGAGCGACGCGCGACGCGTCGCGATCGCGAGAGCAGCGCCGCCGAATAGTCCCACCCGGAGCATCTGCGTTAGCCTCGCGGGTCCGTGACCTTCTCCACCGACGACGCACCGAGCTATCGGCGCCTGTTCGCGACGCGGGGCTTCCCGCGCCTCGTCGCGAGCATGCTGGTGGCGCGTGTCGCAGGGCAGATGGTCACGCTCATCCTCGTCCTGCTCGCGCTGCAGCACTACGACTCGGCGGCGCTTGCCGGCCTGGTGACCTTCATGGCGGTGGCGCCGGGGATCGCCGCGAGCCCGATCGCCGGTGCCCTGCTCGACCGCCACGGGCGCACGCGCCTCGTCGTGCTCGACTACTTCATCGCCGCCGCGTCGCTTGCGCTCATCGCCGGGCTCGCCGCCGGAGACGCGCTGCCCGTGCCGCTGCTGCTCCTCATCGTCACCGTGGCTTCGCTGACGCAGCCGCTGTCGAACACCGGCGTGCGCACGCTGTTCCCGCTCATCGTCCCGCCGCGGCTGTGGGAGCGCGCGAACGCGATCGACAGCAACGGCTACGTCGTCGCGAGCATCATCGGGCCGGCGCTCGCGGGCGGGCTCGTCGCGGGTCTGGGCTCGCCGGCGGCGCTCGCGGTCACCGCGGCGATCTTCGCCGTCGCGGGCGTCGTGGCCATCGGGCTGCGCGACCCGGCGACTCGCACCGACACCGGCCGGCTTCTTCCGGATGCCTGGCGCGGGGTCGTGTACGTCATGCGCCATCCCACGCTACGCGCGCTGGCGCTCTCGGTGTCCACCGCGAACCTTGGGTGGGGGATCTTCTTCCTCACGCTGCCGGTGCTGGTGCTGCGGGAGTTCGGCCGCGGACCCGAGTTCGTCGGGCTGCTCTTCGCCGTCCTGGGGATCGCGGGGTCGGTGTCGGTGCTGCTGATGGGCCGTGTCTCGACGCGCGGGCGCGAGCGTCAGCTGCTCGCGGCGTCGATGCTCGGGCACGCCGCCGCCTTCGGCCTGGTCCTGGTGTTCCCCGACCCGATCGTCGTGGCGATCGCGATGATCGCGCTGGGGATCAGCAGCGGCCCGTTCGACATCGTCCTGTTCACCATCCGGCAGCGGAGGACGGATCCGGCCTGGCTGGGCCGCGCCTTCGCCGTGTCGATGGCGCTGAACTTCGCGGGCTTCCCCATCGGTTCCGCCATCGGCGGCGCGGTGGTGCCGATCTCGATCGCGGCGGCGCTCGCGGCGGCCGTGCTCTTACAGGTCGTCGGCGCCGTGTTCTCGATGGTCGCGATCCCGGCGGAGGACCCCGTCGAAACCGCGGCGGTCGGAGCCGTGCGCTAGCGTGATGGCGTGGTCGCGCGAGCTCCGTTCGGCCAGACCGGGCACGAGAGCACGCGGACGCTCTTCGGTGCGGCCGCGCTCTCGCGTGTCACGCAGGACGTGGCCGACGGCGTGCTCGAGCTGCTCGAGCGGCACGGCGTGAACCACATCGACACCGCGGCCAGCTACGGTGACGCGGAGCTGCGCGTCGCGCCCTGGCTCAGGGGTGCTGGGCGCGATCGCTTCTTCGTCGCGACGAAGACCGGAAGGCGTACGCACCGCGAGGCGCGCGACGAGATCCGCCTTTCGCTCGAGAGGTTGGGCACCGACCACGTCGACCTCATCCAGCTCCACAACCTCGTGGACGAGACCGAGTGGAGCACGGCCCTCGGACCCGACGGCGCGCTGCGCGCGGCGGTCGAGGCGCGCGACGCCGGCCTGGCGCGCTTCATCGGCGTGACCGGGCACGGCCTGCGGGCGCCGGCCCAGCATCGCCGCAGCCTCGAGCGCTTTCCGTTCGACTCGGTGCTGTTCCCGTACAACTACGTCCAGCTGCGCGATCCCGGCTACGCGCGCGACGTGGAGGCGCTGATGGCGCTCTGCTCAGAGCGCGGCGCCGCGATGCAGACGATCAAGGCGATCACGCTCGGGCCATGGCATGGCGATCGTCCTGCCATCCCGACGACCTGGTACGAGCCGCTCCACGATCAGCAGGACATCGACCTCGCGGTGCGCTGGGTCCTCGGTGACCAGCGCGTGTTCCTCAACACCGTCGGCGACGTCGGCCTGCTGCCGCTCGTGCTCGCTGCCGCGTCGCGTGGTGGCGACCGGCCGTCGGACGCCGAAATGAACGAGCTGCTGCGGCGCCGAGCCATGAGCCCGCTGTTCGTTTAGACGCCCGCGTGTCGGGCGATGCCGGACGCGCTTACGGTCTCGTTCGTATGCTCGCCGTGACTTTCAGCCCTTTGGATACCGGTTGCCTGCGGATAACGTCGGGAGCGTGGAGATCCTGATAGCGCTCTTCCTCGGCGTCGCGCTCGCCGTCGTCGCGCTCGGCTTCCTGGCGATCGGCGCATACGGCCGCGGCTACGAAGAGGCCGAGATGCGTCGGCACCAGTGGCGGACCGAGCTGCTGCTGCGCCGGCGCGCGCAGCTTCGCAGCGCGGCGTAGGTCGAGCTCGCGGCAAGGCCGTCGTCGCCGGCGCGCGCCAGCTCAGCTAGGGCGCGCTCTCGTCGACGAGCTTCACGACGCGGTCGAGTCCGCGTGGCCGATCCGCCGATCCATCGGGCGGCAACAGGTGGAAGCGCAGACCGGCCGCGAGAGCGCCGGCGTCGGCGATCGGGTGGTCGCCCACCATGAGCGTCTCCGCGGGCTTCGTGCCGAGCGCCTCACAGGCGCGGAGGAAGATGGCGGGATCGGGCTTCTCGGCCCCGACCTCGAACGAATGCGTGAAGGCGTCCACGAGATCCGCCAGGCCGTGAGCGGCGAAGATCGGCCGCAGGTCGCGCGGGACGTTGCTCACGATGCCGATCCTGATCCCGCGCGCACGCAGCGCCCGCAGGGTCGGGCCCGTGTCCGGATAGGGGATCCACGCGCGCGGATCCATCACGCGCTCGTACAGCATCGTGGCGACGTCGGGCACCGTGGCATTCGCGCGCTCGAAGAGCGCGGTCCAGACCTCGCGGTGCGTATCCGCGGACAGGTCGCGCCCTTTCGCGAGCTCTTCCGGCGTCTTCCCGGCCTCCCACAGCTCGTCCCAGAGCGCACGCGCAGCGGCCGGATCGACGCGGACGCCGCGCTCCTCGGCGGCTCCCACGATGACGCCGGCCGCATCCGGCGGCGAGAACAGCGTGTCGCCCCAGTCGAACAGCACGCCGCGGATCGCCATCACGGGCGCGATTCTGACGGACGTACCCCTTCCATCGCAGAATGCTCCGCGATGCGTGTGGCCATCCTCGGTGTCGGGCGTCTGGGAGCGTTCCACGCCAAGGTCCTGAGCGAGACGAAGGACGTGGACGAGCTGCGCGTGTACGACGCCGACGGCGCGCGCGCGAAGGAGGTCGCCGGGACGCTGCGGGCTCGCGCCGCGGCGACGATCGACGAAGCGCTCGCGGGCGTGGAGACGGCCGTGATCGTGACGCCGACGGACACCCACGCGCCGCTGATCAAGAAGTGCCTCGACGCGAAGATCGCGACGTTCTGCGAGAAGCCGATCGCGATCGGTATCCCCGAGACGCGCGACATCGTCGCGCACGTCGAGCGCGCGAAGGGCCGTCTGCAGATCGGCTTCCAGCGGCGCTTCGACGCCGGTTACCGGACCGCGCGCGATGCGATCCGCGAAGGGCGGCTTGGCGACGTGTACTCGTTCGTGATGGTGAGCTGCGACCGGCTACCGCCACCCGACGCGTACATCGCCACCTCGGGCGGGCAGTTCAAGGACCAGCTCATCCACGACTTCGACATCACACGCTGGCTCTTCAGCCAGGAAGCGGTCGAAGTGACGGCGACCGGCTCGACGCTCGGCGTCCCGCAGTACGAGGCGATGAAGGACGTCGGGACGTCGGCGGTGCTGCTCCGTCTCTCGGGCGGCACGCTCGGGCTGGTCACCGGGCTGCGCCACAACGAGGCCGGTTACGACATCCACGTCGAGGTACACGGCGCGAAGGACACGCTCGCGATCGGCGTCGACCCGCGCACACCGTGGCGTTCCGTCGAGGCCGATGCGCCGCCGCTCGCAGGGCCCCCCTATCCCTCGTTCTTCGTGCGCTTCGACGGCGCGTACCGCGCCGAGCTCGCGCACTTCCTGCGGTTCGCGCGCGGCGAGGCCGAGAACCCGTGCACGGCCGCCGATGCGCTCGAGGCGCTGCGCATCGCCGAGGCTGCGAGCCGGTCCTACCGCGAGCGCCGGACCGTAAAGATCGCGGAGATCAGCTAGCCGAAGTCTTCATAGACCCTTGCCGGCGCGATGATCA
>DATKCP010000040.1:0-3090 GCA_035513115.1 Candidatus Limnocylindria bacterium
GTTCTATGTCTGAAAGGGCTGCGCGGAGGCCCGTGGGGTCTCCCAGCAGGATCTCGACCGGGTCGGCGCGACCTTCATGACGCCGCCCGACCACGCGCGCATGGTCATGGAGGCCGACCGGAACCTGTCCTTCTAGGCGGAGCGACGCGCGTAGCGCTCGACCTGATCGAGGTCGCCGATGGACTCCAGCTCGTGCAGACCGGCCTCGACCTCGGCGCGATCGGCGCGCAGGAGGCCGGCCTCGACAAGGCAACGCGCGGCCAGCGCGACGGCGCCGCAGCGATCGAACGTGGTGCGGGCCGATGCGAGCAACGCGGCGTCACCGCGGACGAGCCCGACCGCGCGTTCCGCCGCGGCGACCGCCAGCGGGAAGCGGTCCCAGCGCCGCGCGGAGAGACGCTCCATGAGAGACGCTTCGTTCGTGGCGAGGGTCGTCAGCGTGATCGCGCGATCGGAGGCGACGCTGAGGAGCCTCACGAGCTCTTCCGGCTGGAGTCGCTGGGTGTCGGCGACCGCCAGGTCCATCAGGTCCGGGTCAGGCTGCGGGTAGACGAGCGAGATGAATCCACCGCGTGAGGGGTAGCGGCGCACGATCTGACGGTCGATGGCCAAGAAGACCTCGCGCATCCGCTCCGCGGCGCCAGCGTCGCGGCGGGCGATGGCAGCGGCGTGCGCAGCCTCGAACCCGCGCAGCGAATAGCCTGCCGACGGCCGATCCGCTTCGACCCAGAGCTCGCGCATGCGATCGCCGGCGGCCACAGCCTCGTCGAGCATGCCCGCGAGCAGCAGCGCGAGCGCTCGCCAAGCGACGAGGTGAAGCGTCCACGACACCGCCTGACCCGGGAGGACCTGCGGCAGGAACGAGCCGCTCAGGCGCACCGCGCCGCGAATATCGCCGACGTGCAGCGACATCCACGTCGCCATCGCCGCGGCGTCGATCCGCTCGATCAGGTCGAGCGACTCGCCCATCGCAAGGCGGCGCAGCGCCAGCTCACGGCTCCTCACGGCATCGCCTCGGATCTCCGCGTTCGATCCGAGCGCGTCGAGCGCCGCGCTCTGCATGCGCAGATCGCCGAGGCGCTTGGCGATCTCGAGCCCCCGCTGCGCGCTCGCATCGGCCTCCTCCAGCTCTTGTTCGCTCGGGTCCCGGTCCGTCCGGTGCCAGAACGGGAGGAAGCCGCGCGCCGTGAGGAAGCGCGCCACGATGCGCTCGTCCGTGACGCGCGGGACGAGGGCGTCTCCCTCGGCGATCAGCGTCCGCATCTGGTCGTCCGACGGACGGCGCGCGATCGACCCCTGCGACCGCATCAGCACTCCGAGCTGCGCCGCGATGAGGTGCAGCTCCCGGGCTGGATCGGGCGCGCCGCCGGCCCGGACGAGCTCCAGGGACGTGGCGTAGCTCTCGACCGCCTCCGTGCCCGACAGACCGACATCGCCCAGCCGCTCGTGGATGGTGGCGCGGAGCTCGGGCGAGGCGAGGTCGAGCGCCGCCCGGAAATGCCGCTTCGCCTCCGTCAGCGCCACGGCGGCATAGGCGATGTCCCCCGCGCGCATGAGCCACGCCGTGGCCTTGGCGGCGACGTCGCCGGCGTCCGGCGCCTCGGAGGACGACACCAGCGTCGCGGCCTCGCGGTAGTGATAAGCGATCAGCTCGGCGAGACTGTCCTCGCGGCCTTCGGCGACCGACTCGAGCCAGCGCGCCGCAGCAGCGTGAAGCCGAGCGCGCTCGCTCCGCGGGAGCGTCTGATACGCAACCTCTCGAATAAGGATGTGACGGAACGTGTACGCGTCCGCCCCGGTGGCGCGGACGAGCTCCTTGTCGAGGAGACCTTCGATCGAGCTTCCGATGCCGTGCGCTATCTCGGGAGCGAGCGTCTCGATCCCGCGCGCGCGGAAAGACCGGCCGAGCACAGCCCCGAGCTGCAGGACACGGCGCTCCATCGGCCCGAGCAGGTCCATGCGGGCGAGCAGCGTCCCCTGCACTGTGTCGGGCAGCGTGCGGAGCGCCTCCTCGACGGCAGCGGGGTCGGCGAGCGAGCCGACCCGGTCGAGCAGCGTCCGCACGAGCTCGGTCGCGAAGAACGGGTTGCCCTCGGCCCGCGCGACCACACGGTCGACCACCTCGCGCGGCGACGCCTCCAGCAGGTGGCGGACGATGCTCGCAATGGCGTGGTCGGGTAGCGGATCGAGGGCGAGCGCGACGTAGCTGCGGCGCCCTCCGCCCCATCCCGGCCGCCTGTCCAGGAGCTCGGGGCGCGCGAGGACGATGGTGAGCGCCCGCAGGTCACCGCGCGGCTGCATCACGAACTCCACCAGGTCGAGGAGGCTGTCGCTCGACCAGTGGAGGTCCTCGAACACGAGGACGAGCGGCGCTTCTCGCGACGCGGTCTCGATCACCGTGCGCCAGGCGCCGAAGAGAGCGGCCTTATCGGTGACCTCCTGTTCACCGACGCCGACGGTCGCCGCGAGGAGCTCGGTGACCCGGTCGGCGTCCCCGACTTGCCTCGATCCGAGCCAGGAGCGGATCGTCGCGCGCGCATCGGCGCTCGACGCGTCGTCACCGAGACCGACGAGACGGAAGAGCATGGCGCGTAGCGGCCAGTAGGTGAGCCGCTGGCCGTAGGGCAGGCACTGCGCGATGGCCATGAAGGCATCGGGCGCGAGTTCCGGCAGCCGGTCGATGAGTTCCTCGAGGAGACGGGTCTTGCCGGTGCCCGCCGGGGCGATGATGCTGACGAGCGAAGGTCGCCCCTCGGTCACGACCCGTCGCGCCACCAGCTCGAGCTGTGCGAGGTCGGCGTCGCGGCCGATGAGCGGGAGGCGCGTACGCCGTTTCGCCACGCGCCCGGTCACGGGGGCGGCGACAATGCCGGCGCGCTTGCCCTTGGCAACGATCGTCGCCAGCGGCCCAAAGAGGAAGCCGTCGCGCGCGGCGCGGACGGTCCGTTGGCCGCAGAGGATCTGCCAGGGCTCCGCCGCCTGCTGGAGGCGGGCGGCCATGTTGACGGCGTCGCCGGTGACGAGGAAGTCGTCGGTCGCCTCACGGGCGGCCACGACCTCTCCCGTGTTGACCCCGATCCGTACCGGGAT
>DATKCP010000041.1:0-13093 GCA_035513115.1 Candidatus Limnocylindria bacterium
AAATAGCGACGACCCGGCCCACGGGGTTCAGCCCGTCTTGAGCAGGTAGACCGTTCTGACGACGGTGCCTCCGCGCCGGAGCGTGACCTTCTGCGTGTCGACGCGGTACCCGAGCTTGAAGAACAGCATGTCGTAGCTCACCGTCGGCGCGCCCAGCGGCACGTCGAGCGACCAGCGTCCGTTCTCGTCGGTCCGGTAGTCAAGGATCGTCTTGCCCGAGGGCTCGTACGTCATCGCCGTGCAGCTCAGGCTGCCGAAGGACACGCAGGTGTCCGCGACCGGACGGAGCGTCTGTCGGTCGAGGACGATGATCGTCAGCCGGCCGTAGCCGGGCGGCGGAAAACGGGGTGTGCTCGTCGGACGTGGCGTCGGCAGGGTGATCAGGCCCGGCCCGGTCCCGATGCCGATCCCGCCCCCGCCGCCACCCGCTCCCCTCGCGGTGCCGCCGGCGCCGCCCGCACCACCCGCGCCGGCGCTGGGCGCGGCGGTCGAGGCCTGAGTGGGTGCTGCGGTGGGCTCGGCGCTCGGCTCGGCGACCGCGACGACCTCGGGCGCGCTCGTCACCGCGCTGCGGCCGCGGCTGAGCTGACCGAGCGGCTGCGGACGCGTCACGTCGGGAGCGACCGCGGCGCTGACGTCGCCTTCGGGCCTGCCGCCGGGCGCGCCGCCGGGACCGAGGACCAGGAAGACCAGCCCGCAGATCAGCGCGAGCGCGATCGCTAGGCGCTTCCACGGTGTCCGGTGCGTCGGCGCGGCGTCGCGAGGCGCGGCGACGGGCGGCGCGGGGCGGGGAAGACGAGCCGCGATCAGCGCGCGCCCGAGCGCGGCGCGCGTGTCCCGCGCCACCCGGGTCTCTCGCGCGTTCAGCCGCGCGCCAGGAACGCGCAGACGGGCCGCGGCTCGCGCTGCAGCGCGCGCGTCGCCGTCGCGCACCGACGCGTGCAGCGCCGCGCGGCGGGCGGCGAGGCGCAGCGCGTCGCGCTCACTGATCAAGATAGATCTCCAGCGCGAGCGTCGTCCCCGGATCGCCGGGCACGAGCTCGTGGTACGCCTTCGTCACCGTCCCGCTGAACTGGCCGTCCGTCAACAGCTCGATCGCGAGCGCGGCGATGCGGTCGCCCTGCGCCGCGCGCTCGTGCGCGCCGTACGCGAACAGGATCGCGGCGTGGCGGCCCGGGGCCTGCGCGGCAAGCAGGTCGCGTACCTCGTCCGCGATGCGGCGCTGCTCGGTGCTGGAGAGCGCGAGGTCGTCCGAGAGGAGCGCGAGTCCGCTGACCTCGATGCGCAGCAGGATCGGCGTCGGATCGATGCCCGACGGGCGCGCAGCCTCGCTCGAGGGCGCGACCGCGTTGGCAGCGAGGAAGATCGCGAACATGCCGAGCAGCAGATCGGCCCACAGCCAGCCGGCGAGATTGAACGAGACGCCGCGGTGTGCGGAGGCCTGCACGATCAGCGGCGCGCGATCGCGTCGGCCGCGCGCTCGAGACGGACGGCCGCGTCCCGCAGCCGTTCGACGACGCCCTCGAGATCGAAGAGCTGGCCCTCGCGCTCGACCGCGCGCTCGTAGATGCGGCGCTCCTCGGCGGCCATGTCGGCGAGGATCGACTCCGCGTCGCCGGTCCCGAAGTCGAGTGCGCCGAGCGACGAGACGTGGCCGAGCAGCGCGCGGATCTCCGACTCCTTGAGGAGCGCTCTGGTGCGGATCTGCGCGTCGCGCAGCTCGCTGCGAATGTGCAGCGCGAGCGACAGGAGGATCAGGATGCCGATGAGGCTCGCGTCGGTGATCGCGAGCGCGCTGAAGTTGAGCACGACGCGGCCATCGAAGCCCTCCTGCCAGAGGAGCAGGAAGGGGCGCGAGACGAGCTCGGGTCGGGCGGCGAGGAGCTCCGCGTAGGCGGTCGCCGCGATCGACAGGCCGAACCAGGTGACCGCGATGGGCGCGAACACGAGCACGTTGCGGACGACCTCGAGCACGGCCCAAAGACGGGAGTGCTTGCCGGCCAGGAGCTCCGCGAGGCCGCGCGGGTCGACCGCACCGGTGTACGCGGCGGCCTCGGTGGTCCGGGCCTCGCGCACGGCGGCGGCGAGCCGCGACAGCACCGTCCCGAGCGACGCCTCGCGCGCGGTCGCTTCGTCGGCAAGACGCTGGAGTGCGTCCGCGGTCGCCTGGCGATCCAACCCTGCCTTACTCCCTCAAGCCAGCGGCTAAGAGTACGTCGCCCCTGCGGCCACAACGTGTCTTTTTGGGCGCGGATGCGAGGGTCAGTCGGGCTCGAGCACCGTCGTGGCGGCGCGGTAGGTGCCGAGGATCTGGATCCACTCGCAGCACGTCCGCATCAGCGCGAGCGCCTCACGCGCCGGCGAGGTGGCCGGGTCGGCCTCGAAGTCCAGATAGAAGACGTAGTCCCAGGGTCCGGCGCGGCTGGGCCGGGACTCGATCTTGGTGAGTTGCACGCCCGCGGTGGCGAACGGCTGGAGCGTTCGCGTCAGCGCGCCGGGCACGTTCGCGGCGGCGTAGACCACGCTCGTCTTCCACGGTCCGGTGAGCAGCGCGGCCGGGACGCGGCGCGCGACGGTGTCGTCGCCATCGCGCGCGAGCGCGAAGAAGCGCGTGAAGTTGTCGGGGCTCGTCTCGATCGACTCCGCGAGCACCGTGAGCCCGTACCGCTCGGCGGCGCGGCGGCTCGCGACCGCGGCAACGGCGCGGTCCTTCGCGGCCGCGACGTCCGCGGCGGCGCCGGCCGTGTCGTAGGCGACCTCGGGCTGGATATTCGAGCGCCGCAGGAAGTCCTCGACCTGCGCGAGCGCCTGGGGATGCGATCGCGCGATCTTCACGTCGGCGAGCGAGGCGCCCGGCACGCCGAGCAGGCAGTGGCGCACGCGGACGACGGTCTCGGCGACGATGCGAGCGCCGCGATGGTTGCGGAGCAGGTCGTACACGTCGGCCACCGAGCCGGCGTGCGTGTTCTCGACCGGCACGACGGCGGCGAGCACCTCGGCGGTCTCGAGCGCCGCGAAGACCTCGGAGAACGTGCGGCGCGGCAGGAGCTGCTGGTCGGGGAACAGCGCCGCGGCCGCGGCCTCCGAGAACGCTCCGGCCAGGCCCTGGTACGAGACGCTCAGCGATACACCGCCGTGCGCCACTCGGCGTGGCGCTGATCGTCGCCGCGCGCGATGGCGAAGTACACGTCGCCGACGCGGCGCGCGATCGGACCGATCGTGCCGTCACCGACGACTCGTCCATCGACGCTCACGCACGGCGCGACCTGCGCGCCCGTGCCGCAGAAGAAGACCTCGTCCGCGACGAAGAGCTCGGTGCGGTCGATCGCGCGCTCCTGCACGGCGAGGCCCAGCTCCTCCCGCGCGATGGTCATGACCGTGTCGCGCGTGATGCCCTCGAGGATGTCGTCGGTGACCGTTGGAGTGATGAGTCGGCCGTCGCGCACCATGAACAGATTCGCGCTGCCGCCCTCGGATACGTGGCCGTCGCGCGTGAGGAAGATGGACTCGTCGGCGCCGGCCTCATGCGCCTCGTCCACCGCGAGCGCCGTGTTGATGTACGCGCCGGTCAGCTTGCCGCGTGCCGGGATCGCGTCGTCGGCCGTGCGCCGCCACGTCGCGGTGCGCGCCGCGAGACCCGACGTGGGCAGATACGCTCCGATCGGGAACGCGAACATGCCGAAGCCGCCGCGCAGGTCGTGCAGCGCGACCTTGATCGAACGCGCGGCCTTGTACGCGAGCGGGCGGACGTACACGTCGGTGCGAAACTCGTTGCGGCGCAGAAGCTCGAGCGTGACGTCGGCGAGCATGGCGCTGTCGCCCGGCAGCTCGATGCGGAGCAGGCGGCAGTTGCCGCGCATCCGGTCGAAGTGCTCGCGCAGGCGGAACACGTAGAGCTGCTCCTGGCCCGCGTTCCAGTAGGCGCGGATCCCCTCGAAGACGCCGGTGCCGTAGTTGAGCGCGTGCGTCGCGAGGCTGACGTGCGCGTCGGCCAGTCGCTTGAAGACGCCGTCCTGGTAGGCCCAGCCGGTCTCCGGGATCTCCGTCCCGACCGCCGCCGTCTCCCCCCGTTTTTCGTGAACGCTGCTGGCCATCCGCTTCCTCCTCTGGAAACGAGAAAGCCTCCCGACTTCGGGAGGCTCCGTTCCGCTGGTTCGACTCTGCCGCTAGCTGAGCGCGCCTCCTCCGCCGGCTCCCCTCGGGAGCTGGATGACGAAGACGAAGAACACACCGCGCGCCATGAGGACGCGAACGCTATCCGGCCCGCGCGCCGCCGTCAACGTCACAGCCTTCCTATGACCTCGCCGCGCTGCCACACCCGCCGCGCGATCTCGAGCGCGACGACGTCGGCGACGACGAAGCCGATGCCCAGGGCCACGAGCGCCCAGCCGTCCGCGATGCGCGCCGCGCCGACGCCGAGCACGGCGAAGATGGCGGCCGACAGCCCGATCATCAGCCCGGCGATCTGCTGTCCGGCGCGTGTCGTGCGCACGACCGCGGCCACGATGAGCACCCAGCTCCCCGCGGTGATCAGATACAGAAATGCGACCACGAGGAGCGCGTACAGGACCTGGGGAGGGAGGGCGGTCTGGACGCGGGTCGGTGCGAAAGCGAGCGATCCCAGAACGTAGAACAGCGCGAGGCTGCCCGCGGAGAT
The DNA here is from genome assembly GCA_035513115.1 of Candidatus Limnocylindria bacterium. GTDB lineage: Bacteria > Chloroflexota > Limnocylindria > P2-11E > P2-11E > CF-39. The sequence continues at coordinate 4,658 of DATKCP010000041.1, forward strand.
CAGCATCACCGGAGCGACCATCCCGAGGAGCTTGCCGACCACGATGTCCATGTCGCGGACCGGCGACGCGAGCAGGGGCACGAGCGTCCCGTTCTCCTTCTCCTGCGTGAACGTGGACGCGATGAGCGCGACGCCGGACAGCGCCGGGATGAGCGTGCTCTGCAGCGCGAGCACGAGGATCGCGAGCTCGTTCGGGCCGCCCCGTGTCCCGCGGCCCGTGAGCACGAACAAGATCGGCAGCAGCGCGAAGAAGCCGGTGCGCAGGATCGCGCCACGGTCGCCGAGGATCTCCCAGCGGATCTCGCGCCACGCGATCACCGCCGCCTTACCCACGGCGCTCACCGGCCTCCGCGACGATCGAGAAGTACGCGTCTTCCAGCGAGCGCTCCTCGCGGGTGAGGGTGATGACGCGAAGGCCGCTCGCGAGCAGGGCACGCAACACCTCGGGATTGGTGGTGCCCGGCTCGTCGGAGTCGAACCTGAGCGCCGCGTACCCGTTCTCCGCCTCCGCCGGCTCCGCGTCCACGCCGACGCGGGCGAGCGTGTCGCGCGCGACGGCGACGTCGCCCGTGAACGACACGACGAACCGGGGATGCGCCTCGGCGCGCAGGTCGCCGGTCGGTCCCGAGCGCGCGACCTGCCCGCGATAGAGGACGACGACGCGGTCGGCGATGCGCTGTGCCTCGTCCAGGTCGTGCGTGCAGAGGAGGATGGCGCGGTGGCGGGCGCGCAGCGACACGATGAACGATCGGAGCGAGCGCGCGGTCTCCGGATCTAGCGCGGTCGCCGGCTCGTCCAGCAGGAGCACCGGAGGGTCGTGCACGAGGCCGCGCGCGATGGCGACCTTCTGCTTCATGCCACGCGAGAACGCCCCGAGACGGACATCGAGCCGGTCGGCGAGGCCGAGAAGCGCGGCGAGCTCCTCGGTGCGCTTCGCGGCCCCGGCGACGTCGTAGAGATGGCAGAAGAACTCCAGGTACGCGCGCAGCGTCATCCGCTCGTAGAGCGAGGGCTGGTCGGTGACCATCCCGCAGCGGACGCGGATGCGGCCGGGATCGGCGCGCACCGAGATGCCGTCGACGAGCACGTCGCCCGCGCTTGGCGCGAGGATCGCCGCGATGATGCGGCTCGCGGTCGTCTTGCCGGCGCCGTTGGGACCGAGCAGCGCGACGATCTCGCCGGGCTCGACGCGGAACGAGACGCGCTCTAGCGCGATCGTGCTTCCGAATGAGCGCGACAGGTCGCGCACGTCGATCATCGAACGAGCATAGGCGGCGATGCCCTAGCCTTCGGCGATGGACCTCGTGCTCTCGTTGCATGGACGTGTCGCTTTTGCCGTCGTCCTCTATTACACGGTCGTGGGGCTCTGGGCCATCGTGCAGGGCCTGCGCGACCGGGGTCCGGACGCGAGCCTCCGCGGCGCGATCGCCATCGCGACGATCGCCGCGGTGGCGCAGGGTGGGCTGGGTCTCCTGGTGCTGGCGTTCCGCGGCGCCCCGGCGGACAGCGTGCACATCCTGTACGGAGTCGCGCTCGCGCTCTCCATGCCGCTGGCGGCGACGGTCGTGCGCGACCGGCAGCCGCGCGGCCAGTCGATCGCGCTGGGGATCGCCGCGCTGTTCGCCGCCGGCCTTGCGATCCGCGGGATAACGACGGGTTGAACGTGGAGTCGCGCGCGCCGGAGATCGACGCCGCGCCCGACATCTCGCGCGAGGCGCTGCAGGCGCTGCGCGGCGACTTCCTCTACTTCAACGTCGCGGGCTCCGGTCCGACGTTCCCCGTCGCGCATCGCGCCGCCGAGGCGTACCGCTCGTGGCTCTCGTCGGTGGGCATGTTCTCGCACGTCGGGTACGACGCGTACAACGCCGTTCTCGACGCGACGCGCGCCGAGCTCGCGGCGGCGATCGGCGACGAGGGCGGCGCGGCGCGCGTCGCGCTCGCGCAGTCGGCGACCGACGGACTCAACACTCTCGTGGCCGGCCTGCGCCTGCGGCCGCGACTGCCCCGACGCGGCGGAGCGCTCATCGTCACGACCGCGGAGGAGCACGGCAGCGCGCTCCTGCCGGTGTTCGCACGCCGTGCGCGCGGCGACCGCGTGCGGGTGATCCCGCACCGTGACGACGCGAGCTTCCTCGACGACGTGCGCGCCGCGTTCGCGAACGGCGCCGAGGCGCTCGTCATGTCGCTGGTGGGCTGCAAGAGCGGTAAGGTGCTGCCGGTCGCGGAGGCGACGCGTATCGCGCACGACGCCGGCGGGACGGTCATCGTCGACTGCGCGCAGGCCCTCGGCCAGTACCCGGTGGACGTGCGCGCGCTGGGCGCCGACGCCTACGCGTTCCTCGGATACAAGTGGCTGCACGGACCTCTGGGCGTCGGCGCCCTCTGGGTCAAGGATCTCGAGCGGTTCGAGGGCACGCGCTTCGGCTGGCGCTCGCAGAGCGCGATGGACCTTGAGGGTGGGGTGACGCTCAAGCCGGAGGCGTCGCGCTTCGAGACCGGCACCGTCGACGCCGGCGCGTTCTTCGGCCTGCGGCAGACCCTCGCGGTCCACCGGCGCCTCGGCGCGGTGGTCGGTCAGCGCGTGCGCGCGCTGCGGGCGCGGCTGCTGGAGCGCCTGGCGGACCTTCCGTTCGACGTCCTGTCACGGCCGGGCGACCCCACCGGCATCGTCGTCGCGGCGCCCCGCGGCGCGCCGGCACCCCTCGTCGTGGAGCGGGTGTGGCGCGAGCAGCGCATCGTCGTGAAGCACCTCTCCGAGCCGCGGCTGGAGGCGATCCGCATCTCGTTCTGGGCGCTGCACCAGGAAGGCGACATCGACCAGCTCGCCGACGCGTTCGCGCGCACGCTCGCCAGCCCCGTGCGCTGAGCGAATTCGGGCCTTCGCTATCGTTTCCGCCGTGCCCCTTCTGATCGGTCAGGTCGCCATCGTCACCGGGGCGGGCCGTGGGCTGGGTCGCGCGGTCGCGGAGACCCTTGCGGCGCTCGGGGCGTCGGTCGTGCTCGCGTCGCGAAACGCGCCGGAGCTCGACGAGGTCGTGAAGGTCATCAAGCGCTCCCAGGGCCGCGCGCTCGCGCAGACCGCCGACATCGGCGATGAGCGTCAGGTGCGGGAGCTCGCGCTCGCGACGGAGCGCTGGGTCGGACCGGCGTCGATCCTGGTGAACTGCGCCGGGACGGTCGATCCCATGACGCCGCTGGCGCGCTCAGATCCGGCGCTCTGGCTGCGCAACATCGCGATCAACGTGGGCGGGACCTACCTTCCGCTGCGCGCCGTGCTGCCGGGCATGCTCGACCGCGGCTTCGGCCGCATCGTGAACGTCTCGTCGGGTGCCGCGACGCGACCGAGCGCGGGTTGGACCGCGTACACCGCAGCGAAGGCCGCCGTCGTGCAGCTCACGCGCAGCCTCGCCCTCGAGATCGAGGGGACCGGCGTGACCGTGTGCGCGTTCAACCCCGGCGCGATGGACACCGAGATGCAGGAGCGCATCCGGCGCACGTCCGAGTCGGACTTTCCGCGCGCCGACGAGTACCGCGAAGCCGCGCGTGAAGGGCGCCTCGCCGATCCGAGGGGTCCGGCGCGCGCGATCGCGTATCTCGCGCTGCCCGGCACGCAGCAGAACGGCCAGGTGCTCCAGTACGACGACGAGGAGCTGCGTCGCGCCGTGGAGAGCGCCCTCCCTGGCTAGGCGCTCGCGCCAACTAGCGCTCGGCGGACTTCTCGCGGCCCGCGGGCCGGTAGCTCTTCCGTTTCGCGATCGCGGCCGCGATGAGCTTGCTCACGCCGGCGGGATCGGTCTGCGCCCGGCGCTCCAGCTCGCCGGGGCCGCGTCCGATGAGACCGCAGGTCGGGCAGTCGCCGCGGCCATCCAGACGGCCGTGGCAGTTCGAGCAGTGCACCTCGAACGCCGCCTGCGGCCGGAAGAGTCCCAGCTCCTGGGCTTCGGTGATGAGCGTCTGCGCTTCTGTTGCCATACAACCTCCTGCCCGAGATCGAACTGCGGGGACCGGGCGTCAGCTACCCAGGACCACCGACTTCTTCTCGGTGTAGCTCTCGATGGCCTCCATGCCGTGCTCCTTCCCGAAGCCTGACTGCTTGGCTCCGCCGAAGGGGAGCTGGTCGTACGCGATCTGGATGTCGTTGACCCAGGTGTACCCGGCGTCCAGCTGCTCCGCCGCCTTGCGCGCCTTCGCCATGTCCCTGGTGAAGATCGACGAGCCCAGGCCGTAGATCGACGAGTTCGCCTTCGCGATGGCCTCGTCGAGCTCCTTCACGATGAACAGCGGGACCGCCGGACCGAAGACCTCCTCCGTCGCCATGCGCGAATCCTCTGGGACGTCCGTCAGCACCGTGGCCGGATAGAACCAGCCCTTCGCGTATTCCGCGCCATCGGGACGCTTGCCGCCCGCGAGCACTTTCGCACCGCGCTTCACGGCATCCGCGACCTGCGCCTCCACCTCGGCGCGTTGCTGCTCGGTGTGCAGCGGACCCATCTTCGTGTCGGCGGCGAACTGCTCGCCGACCTTCCATTCCTTCTGCGCGCGCTCGGTGAACTTGGTCATGAACTCCTCCGCGATCTTCTCGAAGAGGAAGATGCGCTTCACCGCGAGGCACGCCTGCCCGGCGTTGAAGAAGCGGCCGATCGCGGCCGCCGCGGTCGCGCGCCGGATGTCCGCGTCGTCGGCCACGATCATCGCGTCGCTGCCGCCCAGCTCGAGCGTGACGCGCGTCACGTTCTTCGCCGCGAGCTGCATGATCCGCTTGCCCGTCGCGGTCTGTCCGGTGAACGCGATCTTGTTGATCTTGGGGTGGCCGACGAGCGCATCGCCGATCTCGCTGCCGGAGCCGTGCACGGTGTTGATGACGCCCGGCGGGAAGCCGGCCGAGTTGATCGCCTCGATCGCGCGCTGCGTCGCCAGCGGCGTCGTCGAAGCGGGTTTCAGCACTATCGTGCAGCCCGTCGCGAGCGCGGGGCACAGCTTGTTGGCGAACAGCGTCAGCGGGAAGTTCCAGGGCGTGATCGCGACCACGACGCCGACCGGACGGCGGATCGTGATGCCGAACTTCGACGGGTCGTCGAGCGGGATGTAGTCGCCGCGGATCTTGTCGGCGAGGCCGGCGAAGTACTCGAGGTTCTCGGCCACCCGCTGCGCCTCGATCTTCGCGTGCGCGAGCGGCTTGCCCTGCTCCATCGCGAGCAGCTTCGCGACCTCGTCGACGACCTCGTGCATCTTGATCGCCGCTTGGTGCATGAGCTTCGCGCGCTTGCTGCCGGGCGTCGCCGCCCAGCCCGGGAACGCTTTGCGTGCGGCGTCGACGGCGGCATCGACGTCGGCCGGCGTGCCGCGCGGGATCTGGCCGACCACCTCGCCGTTCGCGGGATTGCGGACGTCCATCGTCCCAGCGCCCGTGGCGTCGACGAGCTCTCCGCCGATGAGCATCTTGGCCATTCTCAGGACCTCCCCGTGGATCAGAGAGGAGTGTAGTCAGAGATTCGCTTGATCCGCAGCGCCGGGCACCAGGCCCTGCGTGTTCGCTCGGACGAACGGCCCCGCCGGTCTATAAGGTATGCGCGCAGCACCGCGGGGGAGGTGAGCGACATGGCCGTGCGATTCGAAAGGCAGGACGGGATCGGACACATCGTCCTCGACCGCCCGCCGGCCAACTCCTACGACCGCGCGTTCATCGACGAGCTCGACGCGGCGATCGAGGATGCGCGGAAGGACGACGATGTGAAGGCGGTCGTCGTGCGCAGCGCATCCGAGAAGTTCTTCTCAGCGGGTGCGGACGTGTCGTTGTTCGCGAAGAGCGACCTCGATGCGCAGAGCGCGTTCGTCGTATCCGCGAACGGCGCCATGAGCAAGTTCGAAAGCATGCCCAAGGTCGTCATCGCGGCGATCAACGGGCACTGCCTGGGGGGCGGCCTCGAGATCGCGCTCTGCTGCGACTTCCGCATCGCGGCCGAAGGCGGCTACAAGATCGGCCTGCCGGAGGTGACGCTCGGGCTGCTCCCCGGCACCGGCGGCACGCAGCGCCTGCCGCGGCTCATCGGCAGGCAGAAGGCCCTGGAGCTGATGCTGACCGGCCGGACGCTCTCGCCGCAGGAGGCGAAAGACGCCGGCGTCGTCGATCTCGTCGTGCCCGCCGCGGAGCTGCAGGCACGCGCCGTCGAGCTCGCTCGCTCCTACGCGGACGGCCCCAGCTTCGCGAAGGGGCAGATCAAGCTCGCCGCCGTGCAGGGCCTCGGTGCACCGCTCGCGGAGGGTCTCGCCATCGAGCACCAGGCGCTCATCCGCCTGTTCAAGAGCGAGGATGCCCGCGAGGGCGTGACCGCGTTCGTCGAGAAGCGAAAGCCCGACTACAAGGGCCGCTAGCACGGACAAGCGCGTCAGCTTGGCGGAGGCGGTCGCGCGCTTCGTCCCGGACGGCGCGTCCGTCGCGCTGGGGTGCGCGCTCGAGCCCGCCATCCCGTTCGCCTTCGCGCACGAGGTCATCCGCCACAAGCGCCGCGACCTCGAGCTCATCGGTCCGATCTCGGACATCCTCTTCGACCAGCTCATCGGCGCGGGCTGCGTGCGTCGCGTCACCGCGGCGTGGGTCGGCAACGTGTCGGCCGGCCTCGCCCACGCGTACCGGCGGGCGATGGAGCAGGGGATACCGCGCCGCATCGAGGTTCGGGACCACAGCAACTTCACGCTCGCGCAGGCGCTCCTCGCGGGGGCGTTGGGCGCGCCGTACCTGCCGACGCGCTCGCTCCTGGGAAGCGACATCCCGCGCGCGAATGGAACGTTCATCACGTCGACGTCGCCGATCGACGGCTCGCCGCTCTTGCTCGTACCCGCGATCACGCCCGACGTCACCGTGCTCGCGGTCCAGCGCGCCGACGCCGATGGCAACGCGCACCTCTGGGGACCGTGGGGCGTATCGCAGGAGGCGGCACTCGCGGCCCGCGCGGTGATCGTGCTGGCCGACGAGGTCGTGTCGCGAGATGTGATCGCGAGCGACCCGAATCGCACGATCGTTCCCGGAATGAAGGTCGTGGCCGTCGTCGAAGAGCGCGGGGCGTGCCACCCCTCGCCGCTGCAGGGCCGGTACGGACGGGATCACGAGTTCTTCCACGACTACCATCGCGCCTCGCGCACCGCTCCGGGTTTCGACGCGTGGGTCGAGGAGTGGGTGACCGGTGTGAAGGACCGGGCGGCGTACCTGCGCAAGCTCGGCGAGCGGTGGAGCCGGCTCGCGATCGTCGGCGTGCCCGCCGCCGAGGCGCGCTTTTAGATGACCACATCCGCGCTCGGCGGGATGGACCCCTTCTTCCGGCGGATGATCGGCGCGCTGCGCCTCGAGTCGGCCGCGTACGAGGAGATCGAGGCCGACAAGAATGCGACCGGCGAGGCCGCGTTCATCGTCGTCGCGACCAGCCTGCTCAGCGGAGCCGTGGGCTTCGCGACGACCGGCGCCGGCGGCGGTCTGATCGACGCGATGGCGGCGCTCATCGGCTGGGCGCTGTACGCGCAGCTCGCCTATCTCCTTGGCACCAGGGTCTTTCGCGGACCTGGGGCGACGGCTGACTGGGGCGAGGTCGCACGGACGTTGGGATTCGCCAACACGCCCCGCTTCCTCATCCTCCTGGCGCTGATTCCCGGGATCGGCGACCTCGTGCGCTCGGTCATCGGATTCTGGGTGCTCATCGCGACGGTGACGGCGCTGAAGACCGCGCTCGACTGCTCGCCCGGGCGCGCGATCTTCATCGGGATCGTCGCCTGGCTGGCCCAGGTGTTCATTCTCGTGATCGCCTTCGTGCTCATCGCCGGCTTCGCGTGACCGATCTCGCTCCCGGGGAGCTGATGGTGGCGCAGGCGGCGCGCGAGATCCGCGATGGCGAGCGCGTCTTCGTCGGTATGCGCCTGCCGCTCATCGCGTTCGTGCTCGCGAAGCGCACGCACGCGCCGAACGCCGTGGGCCTGTTCGAGCTCGGGGTCGTCCGCGACCAGCCGGCGCCCGAGCTTCTGTACACCATGGGCGATCCGCCGAACGTGACCGGCGCGCTGTGGTGCGCGCGGACGGTGGATCTCATGGGTCTGCTTGCGCGTGGCGAGGTGGAGGCGGGATTCATCGGCGGTGCGGAGGTGGATCGGCACGGCAACCTCAACACCACCGCGATCGGCGCGGACCGCGCGCGGCCGACGGTGCAGCTGCCGGGCTCCGGCGGCGGCGCGGACATCGCGAGCCTCGCGCACCGGCTCATCGTGATCATGGCGCACGACAAGCGACGCCTGCGCGAGCGCGTCGACTTCGTGACGTCGCCCGGCCACGGCGACGGCGGTGACTGGCGGACGCGCGCCGGGCTGCCGCGCGGCGGTCCGTCCGTGCTCATCACGACGCTGGGCGTGTTCCGCTTCGTGCGGGGCGAGGCGGTGCTCGTGTCCTATCACCCC
>DATKCP010000042.1:0-7554 GCA_035513115.1 Candidatus Limnocylindria bacterium
TACGTGCCGGGCTGCCCGCCGCGCCCCGAGGCGCTCACCGAAGGCGTGCTCCGGCTCCGCGAGAAGATCGCGAAGGGTGGCTAGCGTCGACCTTCCGGTCATCGAGGACGAGGGCCTCGAGACCGAGGAGCTGATCCTGAATTTGGGACCCCAGCATCCGTCGACGCACGGCGTGCTGCGTCTGGTGCTCCGGCTCTCCGGCGAGAAGGTCATCGAGTGCATCCCGGTCATGGGGTACCTGCACCGCGGGCTGGAGAAGATCTACGAGTGGCGGACGTTCCACCAGGGTCCGCGTTACGCCGATCAGTCCGACTACGTCGCGGCGATGCTGAACGAGCACGCGTACTGCGGCGCCGCCGAGGCGATCGGAGGCATCGACGTGCCGCGCCGCGCGGAGTTCATCCGGGTCATCGTCGACGAGATGTCGCGCAGCGCCGGGCACCTGGTGTGGCTCGGCACGTACGGCCTCGACGTCGGCGCGACGACCCCGATGCTGTGGTGCTTCCGCGACCGGGAGGAGATCCTCGACCTCATCGAGGAGCTCTGCGGCTCGCGCATGAACCACAACTTCTTCCGGCCGGGCGGCGTCGTGTACGACCTGCCGCCGGGATGGCTCTCCAAGCTCACGCGGTTCCTCGACCGCTGGGAGAAGCACATCGAGCGGGACTACGTCCAGATCCTCGAGGGCAACGAGATCTTCCTCGAGCGCACCGTGGGCGTCGGCCGCATTCCCGCGGACGTCGCGAAGCAGTACGGCATCACCGGTCCGATGCTCCGCGCGTCGGGCGTGAGCTGGGACCTGCGCGTGGACCGGCCCTACTCGATCTACCCGGAGCTGAAGTCCATGCGGCCCGTGGTCTTCGGCGACGGCGATGCGTTCGCGCGCTACAAGGTGCGCCTCGGCGAGATGCGGCTGGCGATCGACCTCATCCGTGAGTGCATCGACCAGCTGCCCGGTGGCTCGGTCCGCGCGCGGCTCGGCCACGTGTGGAAATGTCCGAAGGGCGAGGCGTACTACACCGTCGAAGGCGCGAAGGGTGAGGTGGGCTTCTACATGATCAGCGACGGCCGCAGCCCTAACCCCTTCCGCGCGAAGATGCGCGGCGCGTCGTTCGTGAACCTGCAGATCCTGCCCTGGCTGCTGACAGGGCGCCTCGTCTCTGACATGGTCGCGATCCTCGGCTCGATCGACATCGTGCTCGGCGAGGTTGACCGGTGAGCTTGGACGTCGTGGGCCGGTCGACCGAAACCCTCTCTTCGCGCGATACCCCGTCCCTTCGGGACGGGGTCCCCTCGCGCGCGGGGGCCCTCGGTCGCCCGGCCCACCGCCTCCGCGTCTGGTCCCTCGCACGGCTCGTTCCGATCCTCGGGGTGGTGGATTAGATGTTTGGGATCATCACCGGCATGCTCCGGACGCTCCAGCACTTCGTGCGTCCGCGGCCGGTCACCCGCAAGTACCCGTACGAGAAGCGGGTCCTCCCCGAGCGCAGCCGCGGTCTCATCGCGCTGCTGCTCGAGCCCGAGACCAGCATCTTCAAGTGCGAGAGCTGCCTCATGTGCGAGAAGGCCTGTCCGCCGCGGGCGATCTCGATCTCGTATTCGTTCCGCAACGGATTCCGGCGCCGTCCGCTCCTCGCGCCGCGCGCCAACTACTACCGCATCCGCATGGTCTCGGCGGCGCCGTACGGCGACCGCCGGCCGATGTCCACCGCCGTGACCACGATCCCCGCGGAGGAGGAGGCGAGTCTCGATCTCGAGAAGGTGCGAGGTCTCCTCGAGAGCGAGAAAGAGGGCGCGGACCGCATGACGCGCGTTCTGTACGGGATCCACCAGGCGTACGGCTATCTGCCGTGGACGGCCGCGGAGCTCGTCGCGATCGAGTTCGGAAAGACGATGACCGACGTGTACACGGTCGCCTCGCTGCTCTCCAACTTCCGCGGCGCGCCGGAGGGCGAAGGCACCGGGGTGCCGCGCGGCGGCAGGCGCTTCACCGGCAACCTCGCGATCGCGGGGGCGTGGCCGCCGCAGTCGCCGCCGCCCGCGCACGACGAGCTGCACGAGGACGAGGTGCATCACGTCGTCGAGCCCGCGTATGCCCGCTAGCACGGCCGTGCGCCTGCTCGATGGGCCTCGCGTTCCCGCGCTCGACCGCGGCCTCGACCCCGACGACGCCATCGCGCGCATCGCCGCCTCTGGACTCCGCGGCCGCGGCGGCGCGGGGTTCGCGCTGGCGGACAAGCTTCGCGCGGTGCGGGCCAATGCCGCGGAGGGCGAGACCTTTGTCGTCGCGAACGCCTACGACGCGGACCCGGACAGCCCCCTCGCGCGCACGCTGCTGGAGCGGAATGCCGAGCTGGTCGTGCGCGGGATCGAGTTCGCGATGGCCATCACCGGTGCGGCGCACGCGTTCCTCTACCTGCATCCGGAAGCGGCCGGCGCGCGCGACGCGGCGCAGGGCGCCCTCGCCGGCCGCACGGACATCGAGATCGCGCTCGGGCCGGGTGGATTCATGGGCGGCGAGGAGAGCGCGCTGCTGAACGTGCTCGAGTCGAAGCGGGCGATGGCGCGGCAGCGGCCACCGTACCCGGCGTCGCAGGGGCATCTCATGCGCCCGACGCTCGTCTCCAGCGCGGAGACGCTGTCGTGGCTGCCGCTCGTCCTCGACGGCGCACGGGCCGGGACGAAGCTCGTGTCGGTGACGGGAGCGGTCGCGAAGCCGGGTGTGTACGAGGTGGACCTCGGCACCACCCTGGGGCGGGTCCTCGACGGCGCGGGCGGAGTGACCGGCGAGCTGAAGGCCATCCACGTTGGGGGACCCACCGGCGGGATACTCGCGGCGGCGCATCGGAGCACGAGGCTGGATTACGACGACCTGCGGGCAGCCGGCACGCATCTGGGCTCCGGTCAGGTCCGAGCGCTCGGCACGGATGTCTGCATGGTGCGCGAGGCCGGACGGCTCTTCGCCTATCTCGCCAGGGAGAGCTGCGCCATCTGCGTGCCCTGCCGCGTCGGCACCAAGCGCGTGCAGGGGATCCTCGACGGGGTCGCCTCGTCACTCGGCCGCGATGCGGACCTGCCCTGGCTGACGGAGCTCGGGGATCACATGGAGCGGTTCTCCCTCTGCGGTTTCGGGATCACCGCACCGTCCATCATCCGGACCACGCTGCGCGAGTTCCCCGACGACTACCGCGCGCACATCAGCGAGCGGCGCTGCCCAACGGGGACCTGCACCACCCTCCGCGCGCGACGCTACGAGACGATGGTCCAGCCATGAGCGAGACCTGCCTGGCGTGCGGCGGTCTCATCGAGAAGGGGACCGACGGCATCTGGCGCCACCTCGCGCGCTGGGAGCCATGCGTGAGCGCGCGACCACGGACGCGCACCGCCACGCTCATCAGCGCCGAGCAGCGGCGCGCCCTGGCGAACTATCTGAATTTCAAGATCGAACGCAACGAGTGGAAGTACTGGGTCGTCGGCGGCCTCGTCATGTTCTACCTCGCACTTCTGTCGCGCGGCGACTGGCGCATCTTCGCGGCCGGGCTCGTGATCGGCGCGCTGACGACCATCTCGCTCATCGCGACCGTCGAGCGCGCGCACGCGCTCCTCCGCCGCGAAACGACGCTGATCCGCGTCACCGGTTCGCTCGTCGTCGAGACGCACGAGGACTCCGCCAGGGAGACGCGCTTCGTGCGCGTCGACGATCGCGAGCTGGTCCTCGACGGCGAGGTGCACGTGGGCCGCGAGATCGGCGGCATCGAGTACACCGAGAAGCGCGGCTATCCCCTCGCGATCTGGGACCGCGACGGCGATCTGGTATGGCATCGATCCGAGTACGAACCCGCACCCCTCGCCGCCGATACGATGGTGCTTACCGCATGAGTCTCCTCGAGCGCTACATCCAGCCCGCGGAGTCCCAGCTGCCGACGGTCTCGCATACCGGCGAGATCCCGTCGGGAATGCCGACGTGCACGATCACCATCGACGGCCAGGAGGTCACGGCGATCCCCGGCGAGGCGATCCTGCGCGCGGCGCAGCGCGCCGGATTCAACGTCCCGACGCTGTGCGACGACGAGAAGCTCGCGCCGGCGGCGGCCTGCCGCATGTGCCTGGTGGACATCGAAGGTCAGGATCGGCCGCTGCCCTCTTGCCACATCGCGGTCGAGCCGGGCATGAAGGTCGTGTCGAGCTCGGACGCGCTCTTCAAGCTCCGCAAGCAGAACCTGGAGTACATCCTGAGCGACCACAACGCGTACTGCATGCCGCCGTGCCAGATCAGCTGCCCGACCCACATCGACATCCCGGGTTACCTGGAGCTGATGGCGAAGGGGCAGCACGTCGAAGCCGCGCGCCTCGTGAAAGAGGTCCTGCCATTCCCGTACATGCTCGGCCTGGTCTGCCCGCGTCCGTGTCAGGAGGTCTGCCGCCGCGGTCTCGTGGAGGAAGAGATCGCGATCTGCCAGTGCCACGGCTACACGGGCGAGCTGGTCATGGAGATGGACGTCGCGCCGACGCCGTTCCCTCAGAAGGTGGCGACCGGCAAGCGCGTCGCGGTCGTCGGCGCGGGACCTGCGGGGATGACCGCCGCGTACTACACGGCGCTGAGCGGTCACGCCGTGACGGTGTTCGACATGATGGACAAGCAGGGCGGCATCTGCCGCTACGGCATCCCCGAGTACCGGCTGCCGAAGGTGAAGCTCGACAAGGAGCTGAACTCGCTCTGGCAGCTGCGCGACACCGAGTTCAGGGGCGGGATGAAGCTCGGCCGCGACTTCAGCGTCGACGAGCTGCTGGGGAAAGGCTACGACGCGGTCTTCCTCGGGATCGGCGCGTGGAGCAGCAACGAGCTCCCCATCCCCGGCGTGGACCTGCCGGGCGTCATCGAGGCGATCAACTACCTCCGGCAGAACGCCGAGGGCGATCCGGTCCCGGTGGGGAGGGGCAACCGCGTCGTCGTCATCGGTGGCGGGTTCACCACCTTCGACTGCGCGCGCACGTCGCGGCGCCTCGGCGCGGAGGTGACCGTCGTGTACCGCCGCTCGCGCAGGGAGATGGGCGCCCACTACAGCGAGGTCGACGACGCCGAGCACGAGGGCATCAAGCTGGAGTTCTACGCCGCGCCGGTGAGGATCATCGAGAAGAACGGTCGCGTCGGCGGGATCGAGTTCCAGCGCATGGCGCTCGGCGAGCCCGATGCATCCGGCCGGCGCCGCCCGGTGCCGGTCGAGGGCTCGAACTTCACGATCGACTGCGACACCGTCATTCCCGCGATCGGCCAGATCCCGGTCCTCGACTGGATCGAGCGGGACACCGGCGTCCGCAAGAGCAAGCGCGAGACGATCATCACCAATGGTGCGCTCATGACCGACCGTCCGGGGGTCTTCGCCGGCGGCGATGCGCAGATGGGCACCCGCACCGTCATCGAGTGCGTCGCGCAGGGCAAGCTCGCGGCGAAGGCGATCGACCGGTACCTGGCGGGCGACGACATGGCGCGCGTGGCCGCGGAGATCGCCGAAGAGGAAAAGGTCCCGGAGCTCATCGACATCGTTCCCTACAAGCCGGAGGAGCCGCAGGTGCGCATGCCGTTCCTGCCGTTCGAGCAGCGCAAGCAGTCCTTCGAGCTTATCGAGAGCGGATACACCAAGGAGCTCGCCGAGAAGGAGGCGGCGCGCTGCCTCCAGTGCGTGTGTCCGGACGTGGGGCGCTGCCACCTCCAGCGGCTGTCGGTCGAGCACGGCCTCACCGAGAATCGCTTCCACCGTGCCGAGCCGATCGACTACCACGACTACGAGTACGACTTCAGCCACGACTTCATCCTTCGCGACCTCAACAAGTGCATCAACTGCACGCAGTGCGTGCGGATCTGCCGCGACGTCATCGGAGCGAACTGCTACGGACTCATGGGCGGCGGCTACGACTCCATCGTCACGACGCCGTGGAACGTCTCGCTGTCGTACACCGACTGCGTGTCGTGCGGCGCCTGCGCGGAGACGTGCCCGACCGGCGCGCTGATGATGCGCGAGCGCGACCTTCAGACGTACGAGCTGGACGTCGTGCGCTGCATCTACTGCGGCGACTGCGTCGAGGTGTGCCCGCACGGCGCGCTCGGCGAGACGCCGAACTTCGAGCTCGCGACCTACAAGCGCTTCGGCGTCACCGTCCTCGCGAAGGAAGAGCTCGCCGTAGCGAGCACGTGGAAGTCATCGGAGGAGGTCCCGACGAACGGCGACGGGCGCGGCCCCGTGCGACCGCCCGAGGTCCGGCCGCCCGCTCCGCCGCGCTGGGGCGCCTGACGCTCCGCGACCGGCTCGTCGCGCGCATCCGCGCGCGGGGCCCGATGACCTTCGCGGAGTTCATGGAGGCGGCGCTCTTCGATCCACAGGATGGCTACTACATGTCGCGCGTCGCGCTGGGCTTCGAAGGCGACTATCTCACCGCCCCGGATCTGGGGCCGCACTTCGCTCGTGCACTCGCGCGCGCGTTCGTCGATCTCTGGACCCAGATCGGCAGGCCCGCCGCCTGGGATCTCGTGGAGGCCGGCGCGGGACGAGGTGCCTTCCTGCGCGACGTGCTCGTCGCGCTCGAGCGCGAGCGGCCCGATGCCGCGAAAGCGGCGCGCGCCACGATCGTCGAGGTGTCTCCGCGCCTCCGCGAGCAGCAGTCCGCGACGCTGGCGGGCCGCGATCTGCGGTGGGCGTCGGACGCGCGCGCTCTCGCGCCGGTCCACGGAGTCATCTTCGCGAACGAGGTGCTCGACGCGTTCCCCGTGCACGTCCTCACGCGCACGGCGGAAGGAGTGCGCGAAGTCTTCGTCGAGGAGCGCGACGGCATCCTCGCCGAGACCCTCCGCCCCCCGAGCCTTCCGGAGCTTAGTTGGCGCGTGCCTGAGCGGTTGCCGCGGGATGGCCGCTGGGAGGTGAGTCCTGCCGCCGAGGGTTGGGTCGCGAGTCTCGCGCCGGCGCTCACGAGCGGCTACGTGCTGTTCGTCGACTACGGAGGCGACGAGAACGAGCTGCTCACGCGTCTGGGCGCGGGAACGCTGCGCGGCTTCTCGCGCCATCGGCTCGTAACGGACCCGTATGCCGAGCCGGGGGCGCACGACCTCACCGCGAGCGTGAACTTCACCGCGATCCGGCGCGCCGCCGAAGGCGCGGGGTTCGTGTTCGCGGGTCGCGCGACGCAGCGCGACGCGCTCATCGCGCTCGGGATCCGCGAAGCGACCGCGCGCGTGGACACTCCGATCGAGCAGCTGCGCGCGCTCGGTCGGCGCTCGGCCATCGACACGCTGCTCGACCCGAACGGCTTCGGCGCCTTCGAATTCGTATGCTTCGCGAAGGACGCGCCGACCGACGGGCTGCGCATGTTCGGATCGCGTGCCGGCAGCGAGGCGCGGTATCCTTGAGGTGACGGGCTCTTAGCTCAGCTGGTTAGAGCGCAGCGTTGACATCGCTGAGGTCGGGCGTTCGAGCCGCCCAGAGCCCACAGGAAAAGCGGGGGTTTTGAGCCCCCGCTTTTGATTTCGAACGAGCACAAGATGTGGTCCGAGAAGCCGCGACC
>DATKCP010000043.1:0-2060 GCA_035513115.1 Candidatus Limnocylindria bacterium
TCAGCGGATCGCCCCGCCGCGCCCGGCGCAGGAGATGGATCGCGGCCGAGTGCAGGCGGTCGGCAAGCTCGTAGGCTAAGTACTGCAAACGGGAGGCACACGTGGCAGCTGGGTTCCTCGACGCGGTGAAGAACGGTGACCGGGCGGCGGTCGATCGGATGCTCGACACCGATCCTTCGCTGGTATCCGCACGAGACGAGAGCGGGACGTCGGCGGTCCTGCTCGCCCACTACCACGGAAAGGCGGACGTGGCAGCCGCTCTGCTGTCGCGCACTCCCACGCTGGACGTGTTCGAGGCCGCGACTGCCGGCGATGCGAAGCGGGTGGCAGAGCTCGTGGATGCGGACCCGTCGCTCGCCGACGCGGTCGCCCGCGACGGCTACTCGCCGCTCGGGCTTGCGTCGTTCTTCAGGCGCCGCGACGTGGTGAAGGTGCTTCTCGGGCACGGGGCGACGCCGAGCGCGCCGTCACGCGAACAGGGCTTCACTCCCCTCCACTCCGCGGTCGCGACGGACGCCGGCGATGCCGTACACGAGATCGTCCGCCTCCTGCTCGAGGCCGGCGCGGATCCGAACATGAAGAGCCGCGAGGGCGGCACGCCGCTGCACAGCGCGGCGTTCACTGGCGACATCGAGATCGTCCGGATGCTCGTCGCACACGGCGCAGATCGCGCCGCGACGGACGGCAAGGGCCGCACGCCGCTCGACGTCGCTCGCGACCGTGGGCACGCGGAGGCCGCGGCGCTCCTGGTCTAGTTCGCGACGGTGGTCAGAGGATGGTCTCTCCCAGCGCGCTCGCGACCAGCTCGACGGCGAGCGCGGCAGTGCGGTTGCTCTGGTCGAGGATCGGATTCACTTCGGCGATCTCGACCGAACGGAGCTTTCCCGATGCCGCGAGCATCTCCATCGCGAGCTGTGCCTCGCGGTAGGTGAGCCCGCCGCGTACCGGCGTCCCCACACCGGGAGCCTCGTCCGGATCGAGCGCGTCCATGTCGAGCGAGAGATGGATGCTGTCGCCCGTGCCGGCGACCGCGATGGCCTTCTCCATTGCCGGTCCCATCCCGAGGCGGTCGATGTCGGCCATGGTGAGCGCCGTGACGCCCGCCTTCTTGATGTTCACGCGCTCGCCGGGATCGACGTCGCGGAGGCCGAGCAGCACACCGCGGTCGCCGCTGGTCGTCCCACGCAGCCCGGCGGGGAACGGTTCGCCCGCAAGTCCGAGCGCGACGGCGAAGGGCATGCCGTGCACATTGCCCGACGGAGTGGTCTCCGGCGTGTTGATGTCGCCGTGCGCGTCGATCCAGATCACGCCGGGCCGCTTCCCCGCCCGCGCGAGACCTGCGAGCGTGCCCATCGCCATCGAGTGATCGCCGCCGAGGACGAGCGGGATGTTCCCTGAACGCACGATGTCCGCAACCACGGTGGCGAGCTCTTCGCACGCGCGCACGATCTCCACGACGTTGTGCGCGCGCGGGCCGCTGAACATGCGTTGGGCGTCGACCTTCTTGTACGCGTGCGTGGCCAGTCCTTCGTCGGGATCGGCGACGCGGATGTTCCCGCGGTCGCGAACGCGGAAACCGACTTCGGAGAGCTTCGCCACGAGGCCGCCGTACCGGATGCCGGATGGGCCCATGTCGACCCCGCGCCGGTTGCCGCCGAGGTCCATCGGGACGCCGATGACCTCGACGATCGGACGCGCCTCCATGCGGCGGATCCTCTCGGGATCGAGCTCGCGGCTGAAGCGCTGCCCGCTCACGGTGCGCTCCGCTTCGTCGCGGCCGCGTCGCGCGGCTGGAAGATCGCCTGGATGACGCCCTCGGCGGCGAGCTCGTCACCGACGAAGGCGCGCACGTTCACGCGCGCGTAGCCGCGTCGCATCCTGTCGACGACGGCCTCGAACCGCGCCGTGTCGCCGGGTCGCACGATGCGCTTGAAGCGCATCTCGTCGATGCCGGCGAAGAGGCCGAGCCCGTCGCGGTACTCGGGCAGGCTCATCGCCATCACCGTCGCGACCTGGGCACAGGATTCGACGAGGATCACGCCCGGGACGATCGGATTGCC
>DATKCP010000044.1:0-7363 GCA_035513115.1 Candidatus Limnocylindria bacterium
CTGTACACGCCCCAGCAGCGTCGCGCGATCGCGAAGCACATCCCGTGGACGCGCAAGATGCGCGAGGGGCACACGACCTATGGCGCAAAGGTGATCGACCTCACCGACTTCGTGCTACGCAACCGCGAGCGACTGGTGCTCAAGCCGAACGACGAGTACGGCGGCAAGGGCGTCGTGCTCGGCTGGACCGTGGACCGCGCGGAGTGGGAGCAGGCCCTGATCGGGTCGCTCACGACGTCGTCCGTGGTGCAGGAGAAGGTGCCGGTCCCGCGCGAGGCCTTCCCCGTGCTGCTCGACCGCGTCCACTTCCTCGATCTCAGCGTCGACTGCGACCCATATCTCTTCTGGGGACGCGTCGGCGGCGTGCTAACGCGCCTCTCCTCGAGCGCGCTGCTCAACGTCACCGCGGGCACGGGCAGCGTCGTGCCGACCTACGTCGTGGAAGGCGCCGCGTGAAGGTCCGAGACGTGCCGCGCCTCACGATCGGGATCGAGGAGGAGTTCCAGATCGTCGACGCCGACGGGCAGCTCAAGAGTCACATCGAGACGCTGCTCACCGCGGCCGGCGGGCGCTACGGCGATCAGATCAAGCGCGAGATGATGCAATCGGTCGTCGAGGCCGGCACGAAGATCTGCGCCGACATCAGCGAGGCACGCGACGAGATCCTCACCCTCCGCGGGACGATCGCCGCCCTCATCAAGCCGGCGGGTCTCCGGATCGCTTCGGCGGGCACCCACCCGTTCTCGCACTGGCAGGACCAGGAGGTCACCGAGCACGAGCGGTACAAGGTCCTCGAGGAGGAGCTGCAGGACGTCATCCGCGAGCTGCTGATCTTCGGCCTGCACGTGCACGTGGGCATCCCAGACCGCGAGCTGCGCATCGAGATCATGAACGAAGCGCGGTACTTCCTCCCGCACCTGCTCGCGATCTCGACCTCGAGCCCGTTCTGGCTCACGCGCGTCACCGGGCTCAAGTCGTACCGGCAGATCATCTGGCAGCGCTTTCCACGCACCGGAGTACCGCCGGAGTTCGCGTCGTACGACGAGTACGAGAACTTCGTGGAGCTCCTCGTGAAGACGAACTGTATCGACGACGGAAAGAAGATCTGGTGGGACCTGCGCCCCCACGCGATCTTCCCGACGATCGAGTTCCGCGTGTGCGACGCCGCGACGCTGGTCGAAGAGACGCTGTGCATCGCCGCTCTCACGCAGGCCATCTGCGCCAAGCTCCTGGTCCTGCGCGGACGCAATCAGGGCTTCCGCCGCTACGCGCCGGGGCTGATCCAGGAGAACAAGTGGCGCGCGGTGCGGGGCGGAATGGACGCGAAGCTCATCGACTTCGGCAAGCAGATCGAGGTGCCGATGCGCGAGCTCGCGGTGGAGCTGCTCGAGTTCGTCGACGACGTGGTGGACGCGCTCGGCTCGCGCCGGGAGGCCGAGTACCTGCAAACGATCGTGCGGGAGGGAACGAGCGCGGACCGGCAGCTGCGGGCGTTCGCCGGCACCGGCCACCTGCACCAGGTAGTGGACCAGATCGCCGAGGAGACGATCGCGGGCGTGCCCGTTCTGGCGCTGTGACGAAGTCCGTCACGCAGGCGGTCGAGGAGCTGATTCGCGCGACCGTGCATCTCTCCGACGCGGATATGGGCCGCGAGTGGGAGTGGGGCGTGTACGACGAGGAGGGCCTGCGTTTCGCGCTGCTCATGACGCACCACGAGCTGCGCGACCTCGCGGTGCAGCTAGCCTCGCGCGCACGGACTCAGCCAACGCAGGCGCAGCGCATCCTCGCCCAGTACCAGCAGACGTACCGCGATCTCACCGGCGTGCTCGCGGGCGTGCGCACTGAGGATCTCGACCGTGCGCCCGCGGAGGGGGAGTGGCCGGTGCGCGAGACGCTCGCCCACGCGCTCGGCGCGGAGCATGGCTTCCTCGCGGTGAACCGCTTCGCGCTCGTGCACCACCGCGCCGGCAAGCACGACGAGCCACCCGAGGAGGAGTGGCCCGAGTTCCGCAGGGACTACGCGGCGCCGAAAGATGCCGTGGACGGGACGATCGAGAAGATCCGTAACTCATTCTTCGCCATCCACTGGCGTGTCCTGAGCGAGCTCGGCGACGTCACCGACGCCGAGCTTGAGCAGGACGCCTGGTTCTGGGACGGCGCGATGCCGATCCGCTTCCGGCTGCATCGCTTCGAGGAGCATCTGCGCCAGCACACGATCCAGCTCGACAAGACGCTTGCGGTCATCGCGCCGCCAACGGAAGCGCACCGGCTGGTGCGCAACATCTACAACGCGCTGGCCGACGTGGAGAGCTCGGACGAGCCGGCGGAGGATCTCCGCGCGAAGACGGCCGTGACCATCGCCGAGCGCGCGGCGACGATCGCTACCTGACCTAGTCGAGCTGTAGCGCGAACCTCAGAGCTTCCTGCAGCTCGATCATCTTCACTTCGGAAAGTCGGCCGACACGCCGCACGAGCCGTGCCTTCGCGATCGTGTTGAGGTCATCGCAGTTCGCGACGCACGATCCGGGCAAACCGTCACGCTCGTCGAGCTCGACCTCCGACTGCAACCCGCGGACGGTTCGCGTCACCGCTACGACAGTGGCCAGCATGCGTGCCCCTCGAGCATCATCGCGCGACACGACGACGACCGGACGCCTCTTGTCGACGTCCGCCCACCAGACCTCGCCATGCTCAGTTCCTCTTGGCATCGTCAGGCGCCTCAGGCCACTCCTCGACCGCCCACGGCGCGTCTTCCAGCCCAGCCTTCTCCATCGCGATGAAGTCCGGGTCGTCTCCGTCCGGGATCCGCCGGTAGCCCTCGAAGTAGGCGTCGATCTTCTCTTGCATCGTCTTTCGCTTCAGGTAATCGGCTGCGGCTTCCTGGATCCAGGTACTCCGATCCTTCTTGGCGCGCTTCCGCGCCCGTTCGATCTCGCGGAAGAGGTCGTCTGGCAGGCTGATCGCGGTCTTCTTGGTCACTCGAAACCGCAGTATAACTGCCGGTAGTACCGAGTGCAGGCACGAGAGAAGCCGAGCCCCCAGGGTGCCTAGCGGCCGTCACCGCGCGCGAGCTCGAGTGTCACCTCGGTCACGACGTCGCCCGCCTTCTGCAAACGAGATACCTCGATGATCTCGATGGTGTCGAGTGGCGTGTGCAGGATGATGTCGCTCCAGAGGATGATCGCCGCGGGCACGCCGCGCTTGGTGAACGTCGCGTGATCGCTGCCGCCGCCGCGGATGGATCGGAACGGGATACCGAGGCGCGTAGCCGCCGCGCGGATCCGATCGACCAGGGCGCTGCTCTCGTTGGATGCCTCGAGCGTGTTCCCGCAGCAGCCGATCACGTCGAGGTTCAGATACGCGACGAGGCTCTCGACGCGTCCGGGGGAGCTGGCCATGCGTGTGGCGTAAGCCTCCGACCCCAGCAGCCCTTCTTCCTCGCCCGCGAACGCGACGAAGACGATCGAGTGTTTCAGCTCGGTTCGTGTCGCGGTGAGCGCGCGCGCGACCTCGATCGTGACCGCTGGCCCCGAGGCGTTGTCGTTCGCGCCGGGGAACACGGTGCCGTCGGGGTCGGTGCCAACGCCGTCGAGGTGGCCGCCGACGAGGACCGCGCGTTTCGACAGATCCGGGTCACTCCCGCGGAGCAGACCGACAACGTTCACGCCTTCGACCTCGCGCACCGGAGTGAGTGGGAGCGACATGCGCACGGTGATGTCCGTCTCGAACGCCGGCGACGGGGCCGCCGGATTCGAGCGTCGCGCTCGCACGGTGCTCTGAACCTGCGCGACCGTCTTCGCCGTTGGCGCGAGCAGCTCGTTCGCGGCGCTTTCGGTGATGGCGAGCACGGGAATGGTCTCCGAGAAGAACCGCGGGATGAACGAGTAGCGGATGGAAGCGTCACCGACCACGAGGACGCCGATCGCACCCTCCGCGAAGGATGACTCGACCGCGGTGCCCATCGTCGGCCCGGTGACGAGCGCGATCCGTCCGCGCGCGCTCACGCCCGCGAAGTCGTCCTGGCCGTTCCCCTTCGCCGCGCCACCGACGACGACGACCTCCGCCTCGGCGCTCCCGTTGCCGGAGCGGCCGCCCACGGTCTCGGTGAAGTCGACGCGGTGCGTCCACGATCTTGCGTCCGCGCCGGTGCGCGTGAGCTCGGGCGTGGCGCTGAGATCGACGATCGGCATCGGGAAGCGCTGGAAATACGTTCCGCCGTCGCCGAGCGGCTCCAGTCCGACCGCCTTGAACTGGTCCCCGACGTACCGGGCCGCCTCGAGGTAGCCCTGAGAGCCGCTATAGCGGCCGCCGCGGGCCGGATCGGCGAGATAGGCGACGTGCTCCTTCGCCCGTACGCCGTCGAACACGATGCTTCCGACCGCGACCGCGGACGCCGCTGACGGACTGGGCGACGCGCGGGGCGTCGGCGACGCGACGAGAGCCGCGGGTCCGCACGACGCGACCAGCAGAGCGGTCACGAGAAGTCGCTTCACTCAGCCGCCGCCATCTCGAGCGCCGCAGGCGTGAGCACCGCGACGGCAGGGCGATTCAATGGGGATCGACGAGGGGCATGTCAACCTAGAATACCCAGCAAATCCCCATGAAGTTCTACGTCACGACGGCCATCGCGTACGTCAACGACCGGCCCGGACTGCACCACGGGTATGAGTTCGCGGGCGCGGACGCGCTCGCGCGCTTCCGCCGACAGCGGGGCGACGAGGTGTTCTTTCTCACCGGCACGGACGAGAACGCAACGCGCAACGAGCAAGCTGCCAAGGAGCAGGGGATCCCGACGCGGCAGCTCGTCGACAAGTACGCGGGAGAGTTCCGGAGCATGGCCGACCTCTGGAACATCTCGTACGACCGTTTCATCCGCACGACGGACGCCGATCACATCGCGGGCGTGCAGGAATTCGTTCGTCGCTGGACCCTGAACGACGACGTGTACCTCACGACATACGAAGGCTGGTACTGCACTGGCTGCGAGGCCTTCTACGAGGAGAGCGACCTCGTGGACGGGCACTGTCCCATCCATCCCACCCGTGAGGTCCAGCGCCTGAAGGAGGAGAACTACTTCTTTCGGCTCAGCAAGTACGAGCAGCGACTCAAAGACCTGTACCGCGAGCGCCCCGACTTCTGCGTCCCTGAGATCCGACGCAACGAGGTGCTCGGCTGGCTCGACCGCGGACTCCGAGACATCAGCGTCTCGCGTCGTAACCTCACGTGGGGCATTCCGTTCCCCGATAAGCCGGGTCACACCGTCTACGTCTGGTTCGACGCGCTCATCAACTACGTGACCGGAGTTGGTTTCGGCACGGACGAGAAGAAGTTCAAGAAGTGGTGGCCCGCGGATCTGCACGTCATTGGGCTGGACATCACGCGCTTCCATTGCATCTTCTGGCCGGCGATGCTCATGGCTGCCGGCGTCGAGCTCCCGCGTCGGGTCTATGCCCACGGTTTCCTGCACTACGCGGGAGAGGGGCGGTTGTCGCGTTCGAGCGGCAACATGATCGACCCCATCGCCGCCGCGAACGAATGGGGAAGCGACGCGCTGCGCTACCTGCTGCTGCGGGAAGCGCCGTTCGCCAAGGACTCACCGATCTCGCCGGACCTTCTCGACCTCCGCTTCAACGCGGATCTCGCCAACGGGCTTGGCAACCTCGTGTCGCGTGCCACGAAGATGGTCGCGCTCTACTGCGACGGTCGCGTCCCTCCGCCCGGGCAGGGCGGTCCCTCGGAGGCCCTGCTGCGCGAAACGGCCGAGCGCGCGCTCGTGGCGCACGACGAGTCCGCGGCGCGGCTGGACTTCTCCGAGGCGCTCGCGGCGATCCTCAGCGTCGTCGAGGAGGCCAACAAGCACTTCCAGCGCACCCAGCCATGGCAGGCCGCGAAGGATCCCGCGCGTAAGGCCGACGTCGAAGCGTCCGTCTACGCCGGGCTGGAGGCCGTGCGTCTGGTCGCGTACCTCCTGTTCCCGTACATGCCGACGATCAGCCCGCGCATCGCCGAGTTGCTCGGTGTCGAGTCACCGGCGTCGGCGAAGTGGGAGAGCGTGGCGCGCTGGGGGCTGCTGCGGCCCGGGATGGAGATCCGGCCCGCGCCGTCCCTCTTCCCGCGGCTCGAGCGAGCAAAGACCGCCTGACCGGGCGCGTGATCGACGCACACGCGCATCTCGACGACCGTCGGTTCGCCGTGGATCTCGATGCGGTGCTGGCGCGCGCGTCCGCGGCGGGCATCGAGCGCGTGCTGTCGTGCGGCGACGATCTCGCGTCGAGCGAGCGCACCGTGCTTATCGCGCGCCGCCACCCCGCGGTGCGCGTGGCGGTCGGCGTTCATCCGCACCGCGCGGAGTCGTGGAATGCGGACGTCCGCCGCAGGATCGATGGCCTCGCGCGCGACGAGCACGTCGTCGCGATCGGCGAGATCGGCATCGATCTATCCGGACGCAGCGCTCCGCGCGAGGCGCAGGAGCGGGCCTTCGCGGAACAGCTCGCGCTGGCACGGATGCTCGACCTGCCGGTCGTGGTGCACGTGCGAGAGGCCGGTCCGCTCGCGCGCGAGCTCGTCGATCGCGCCGGCGGCGCGCGCGGCATGGTGCACTGCTTCAGCGAGGGGCCGGACGAGGTGGACCTGTGGACGCGCCGCGGCTTCGCCGTCTCGTTCGCGGGGACGGTGACGTACCGGAAGAACGAGCCGCTACGCGAGGCCGCGTCGCGCACCGCGCCCGACCGGATCCTGGTCGAGACCGACGCTCCCTATCTCGCCACGCAGGCGCGCCGCGGCCAGCGGAACGAGCCGGCGTTCGTGGTCGAGACCCTCGCCGCCGTCGCCTCGGCCCGAGGCGACGCGCCCGCCGAGCTGGGTCGCCGGGTGTCGGAGAATGCCCGGAAAGTCTTCGGAAACCGCTGGTAACCTCCGCCTTCGGCTCCGGCTTTCTGGAGCAGCCTTCGCCGCTCCATCAGCGAGGAACCAGAACAGGCTCCGCGGCGTCTGCCTGGTAGCGGTAGTGAAAGGCTGGTGACAGGCGATGCGCGCACGAGTACGCGTCCTGGCCATGCTCGTCCCGGTGGTGTTGCTCGCCGCGGCGTGCGCCGGAGTCGGCACGACGTCGGCGCCGACGGTGGAAGGCGGCAGGAACGTCTCTGGGCCCGCCGTCGGCCAGTCGACCCTCGACTCCGTGAAGGGCGCGCCCGGCGCGATCCCGGCGCCCGATTTCGCGAATGACTTCACGATCGCCACGAACCCGAACCGCAACCTCATCCTCACCGCGAGCGTCGTCATGAAGACCGAGGACCCCTGGGCGACCGCCGACAAGGCGCGCGCCATCGCGACCGGCCTCGGCGGCGACCTCCTCGCCATGAGC
>DATKCP010000045.1:0-4789 GCA_035513115.1 Candidatus Limnocylindria bacterium
GCGTGACCGCTCCAGCCGAAGCTCCCGCCGGGCCTCCGCCGCCTTCATGCGGCGGCGCTCGTCGTCCGTCTCGGCGAGCAGGGGAGGAAGCGGCACGGGACGTCCCTTCTCGTCGATCGACACGAACACGAGGTAGGCGGAAGCCACATGGGCGGCCGTCCCGGTGAGCAGGTCCTCGGCGTCGACGCGGACCCCGACCTCCATGCTCGAGCGGCCGACGTGGTTCACCGACGCCGACGCCGTGACGAGGTGGCCGACGTACACCGGCGCGAGGAACGACAGCTCGTCGATGCGCGCCGTCACGACGCGCGAGCGCGCGTGCCGTGTTGCCGCCGCGCCGGCACAGGCGTCGATGAGCTTCATGATCTCGCCGCCGTGCACGTTCCCGTACGGGTTCGCGTCCGAGGGGAGCATGGTGCGCGACATGATCGTCTTCGACGCGGCGACGGGCTTCGGAACGGGCATGCGTCCGAATCCTAGACTCACCGCGATGTCCGTCCTGTCGCGCGAAGAGCTGCGTGCCGCGCTCACGTCCGCTCCGCCTCTGGTGGAGGGGGCCGACGTGCAGGTGCAGCCCAACGGCATCGATCTCCGCGTTGACCGCGTGCAGCGGCTCACCTCACCGGGTCTGCTCGGCGAGGCCGACAACGTGCGCGAACCCGCGGCCCGGGAGGACGTTCAGGCCGACAAGGACGGCTGGTGGGACCTGCACCGCGGCGCGTACGTCATCACCTATCGGGAGAAGGTGAACCTGCCGACGGACGTCATGGCGCTCGCGCGGCCGCGCTCGACGCTCCTGCGCTCCGGTGTCGCGATCCACGCCGCCGTCTGGGACGCCGGCTACTCCGGGCGCGGCGAGGGATTGCTCTCGGTCCTGAACTCACGCGGCTACCGGCTGCAGCGGGGCGCGCGCGTGCTGCAGCTGGTCTTCTTCAGGCTCTCGTCACCGACGGTCGAGGGCTATCGCGGTCGCTACCACGGTGAGAACGCCGGATGAGCGGTCCGTCGATCCGGATGGAGCCGAACGGCCCGTACGTCGTCACGGGGCCCATCACGATCGCGGACGCGGACGGCAACGAGATCCGTGTGGATGAAGGTCGCACGGTGAAGCTCTGCCGCTGCGGACACTCGGGGACGAAGCCGTACTGTGACGACACGCACCGCCGCGTCGACTTCGTGTCGCGTCCATCGTTCCTCCCGGAGCCCGAGCGTGCCGGTCAGTAGCGTGTGAGCCGCATCGCGTATATCGCCCCGGCGATCCTCGTCCTCTTCGCCGCTGCACGCTCCATCGATGTCGTGGCGGATGCCTATCTCACGGATTTCCACGGCTTCTGGCTCGGCGCGCGGATCCTCGCGCAGGGCAGCGATGTGTATGACCAGACGACCTGGGACGCGGCGGTTCGCGCGTCGTTCGCCGAGTTCGATGCGGCGGTGCGGCCGCCGTGGCCGGGTTCGTTTGGCTATCCGCTCTGGACCGCCCTTGCTTTCCTTCCGCTCGCAGCGCTGCCGCTCCGAGCGGCCACCGCGCTCTGTCAGGTGCTCGTCATATCCGGTGCGGTGGCCGGCGCCACGCTTGTGCTGCGCGCCACCGACGCCCCGCGGCGCGCGCTGCCGGTCTTCCTCACCCTCGTCCTGGCTTCGCAGCCCTTCATTTTCACGGTCATCGTCACGAACCTCGGCGGCATATTGCTCTTCGCCCTCGCCGCGTATGCCGTCGCCGCGCGCGCCGCCCGCGAGACCCTGTCCGGCCTCGCGCTCGCGGTGCTCGCGCTCAAGCCGCACGTCACCGCGGTCCTGATCCCGCTCGCGCTCGCCGACATCGTCGTGCGGCGCCGGTGGCGCGCGTTCGGCGTCGCTGCTGGGACGGTCGGCGTGCTCGTGGCCGCCTCGCTCGCCGTGCGTCCGGGTTGGCCGCTCGACTGGATCGAGCTCATCGCCGGCCGAGCGGCACCCGCGAAGGGTGCGACTCTGACCGGTGTGCTCGTCACGTTCGGCGTCGACCGCATGTGGGTCCTCCCCGCGGTCGTCCTCGTGCTCGCCGCGGCCGCGGGTCTTCTCGTGATGTCGCCCCGCGCGCCGGTGGATCTCGTAGCGGTCGGGGTGTGCGCCTCGCTGCTCATCACACCGTATGCGGGTAGCCACGATCACATGCTCCTCGCGCCCGCCTGGGCGCGGACGCTCGCCGTCGGGCTGCGGTCTCCACCGCTCGCCCAGGCCGCTCTGCTCGGCGGACTCGTGGTCGCCGCGTCGCTGCTTCCCTGGGCGCTCTACGCGTTCGCGCTGCGCACCCGGCCCGATGAGGCGCTCAACGGCTTCGTGCCGCTGGCGGGATTCGCGCTTCTCGGCCTGGCGTACGCGGTCGAGCGGCGGCTCGCAAGGCGTTAGCTGGAGTCGCCGGCGCTCGGTAGGTCGATCCCGCTGCGCTTCGCGAAGTCCGTCGCCTCCTCGTAGCCGGCATCGGCGTGACGCATCACGCCGGTGCCCGGATCGGCTGTCAGGACGCGGCGCAGCTTCTCGCGGCCGAGCGCGCTTCCGTCGGCGACGGCCACCATCCCCGCGTGGATCGAGTTGCCGATCCCCACGCCGCCGCCGTGGTGCACGGAGACCCACGTCGCGCCTGACGCCGTGTTGACCAGCGCGTTGAGGATCGGCCAGTCCGCGATCGCGTCGCTGCCGTCCTTCATCCCCTCGGTTTCGCGGAACGGCGAGGCGACAGATCCCGAGTCGAGGTGATCGCGGCCGATGACGATCGGCGCCTTGATCTCGCCGCGCTCAACGAGCTCGTCGATCCGCTCGCCGAACAGCGCGCGCTCGCCGTAGCCGAGCCAGCACACGCGCGCGGGCAGTCCCTGGAACGGCACTCGCTCCCCCGCGAGGCGGATCCAGCGGGCCAGCGTCTCGTTCTCCGGGAAGAGCTCGAGGACGAGCCGGTCGGTGCGGTGGATGTCCGCCGCGTCACCGGAGAGAGCCACCCACCGGAACGGCCCGCGGCCTTCCGCGAACAGCGGGCGGATGTACTCGGGGACGAAGCCCGGGTAGCTGAACGCGCCGGCGAAGCCGGCCTCTTTCGCTTCGCCGCGCAGGTTGTTGCCGTAGTCGAACGCGACCGCGCCGCGCTTCGCCAGCGAGACGATTGCTTCGCAGTGCCGCGCGATCGATTCGCGCGAGCGCCGCACGTAGCCTTCGGGATCGCGCTCGCGCAGCCCCGCCGGATCTTCGACACCGGCCGGGACGTAGCCATCGAGCGGATCGTGCGCGCTGGTCTGATCGGTGACGACGTCGATGCGTACACCGCGGCGCGCGAGTTCCGGCAGCACGTCGGCCGCGTTCGCGACGAGGCCGATGCTGCGCGGCGTCCGGTCGGCAAGCGCGCGCTGGGCGATGGCCAGCCCCTCGTCGAGCGTTGGCGCGATCTCGTCGAGGAACCCCTGCCGGCGCCGGCGCTCGGCGTTCGCCTGATCGACCTCGACGATGAGCCCCACGCCCTCGTTCATGGTGATGGCGAGCGGCTGCGCGCCGCCCATGCCGCCGAGTCCGGCGGTGACGACGAGCCGGCCCGCGAGCGTGCCGCCGAAGTGCCTGCGCGCGACCGCCGCGAACGTCTCGTACGTGCCCTGCAGGATCCCCTGCGTCCCGATGTAGATCCATGACCCCGCGGTCATCTGCCCGTACATCGTCAGCCCCGCGTCCTCGAGCTCGCGGAACTTCTCCCAGGTCGCCCACCTCGGCACGAGGAGCGCGTTGGCGATGAGCACGCGCGGCGCCCACTCGTGCGTGCGGAACACGCCGACGGGCTTCCCCGATTGCACCAGCAGGGTCTCGTCGCTCTTCAGCCGGCGAAGCGTCGCGAGGATGCGATCGAACGCCCCCCACGAGCGCGCGGCTCGCCCGGTGCCGCCGTAGACGATGAGCTCGTCCGGGTGCTCCGCGACCTCGGGATCGAGGTTGTTCTGGATCATGCGGAAGGCGGCCTCCTGCGGCCACCCGCGGCAGGCCAGCGTGGTGCCGCGTGGAGCGCGGACGGCGCGCCCGGTATGGAGGACGGTCATCGTGTCGATTGTCCACCCAGGCCGTGCCGGTCGAGGAAACCCTGCACCGCCGCATTCCACGCGGGTGCCGCCTCCCGCGGGGCGGCGTGATGCGCGCCCGGCAGCACCACGAACTCGGCGCCGGGGATCCAGGAGGCCCACTCGCGCGAGCCGTCGATGGTGGCGCGTGGCTCGCGCTCGCCGACGATCACGAGCGTCGGCACCTTGATCCCGGCCAGGTCGCCCTTCCGTGGCCGCTGATCCCAGTCGCGCAGTACGGCGATCGCGCGGGCGACGTCCTCCCGCGTCCGGCCGAGACCCGTGCCCGTCGTCGCGATCATGTGTCCGAGCGGCGACGCGGCGAACGCGGGATCGGTCGTCGGCCAACCACCGGGGGGCTCCGGCCCCGGAGGACCCCCCGCGGTCGCAGGAGACGCGGGCTGGCGAGCGATGACCGGACGGCCGGCGCGCGCGTCCGCGACCTGCTGCTCGAGCCACGCGCGTCCGACGTCGTCGAGGTAGGGGACGGTGTGCCCGATGATGAGCGCGAGCACCCGCTCAGGGTGATCGACCGCGAACTGCGCCGTGATGACGCCGCCGAGGCTCGACCCCCCGACGATCGCGCGCTCGATCGCGAGCGCGTCGAGGAGGTGCGCGAGATCGTTCGACAGGTCGGCGGCGCTCCAATCTCCATCCGGGCTCGACGAGCGTCCGGTCCCGCGCCGGTCGTACACCAGCACGCGGTAGCGCTGCGAGAAGAC
>DATKCP010000046.1:0-4602 GCA_035513115.1 Candidatus Limnocylindria bacterium
CGGACTCCGCCCGCGGCGCTCCGGCA
The DNA here is from genome assembly GCA_035513115.1 of Candidatus Limnocylindria bacterium. GTDB lineage: Bacteria > Chloroflexota > Limnocylindria > P2-11E > P2-11E > CF-39. Next base: position 27 of record DATKCP010000046.1, read on the forward strand.
TGGTCAATGCATCTGCGTGGGCATGGAAGTCAGGGCGGTACGCCGCGATCGTTACAGGCTCCGTGTCACCACATGGGGTACGGGCGGGGCGCCGCACGCCATCGTGCTCCCCGGCCTGTCCGCGGACGCGCGCACCCTCGCACCTCAGATCCGCATGCTGCGGCGCGAGGTGGCGACGGTCCATGTCATCGACCTGCCGGGAATGGCCCTGCCACCCTCGCTGATGACGGCTGATGCGAGCTTTCCGAAGCTTGCGGACCAGGTCGCGCACGTGGCCGACGTACTCGGCGTACGGCGCGCGATCGTCGTTGGCCACTCGCTCGGCGGCGGCGTGGCGCTGCACCTGGCGCTCCGCCGGCCCGAGCTCGTCGACGGCCTCGTCCTGCTCGCGCCGGCTGCGCTCGGCCGCTCGCTGCACTGGATCTACAAGCTCTACTGCCTTCCGCTCATCGGGCGAGCGCTCCTGTATCCGAGGAACACCGGGCAGCGCGGATTCGTGCGCCGCTTCCTGGTCGGCAGCCTGCGGCGAGACAACGAGGCTTTCGTCGACATGATGATCCGCCACGGGAACAAGGCGCGTGAACGCGCGCTCTCGTCGCGCGCCATCGTCTGGGCGAATCAGCCGTCATGGTGGCGAAAGGTGCTGATGCTCCTCACGCCGGGCGGCGAGCAGGTGGCGTTCGCGGTCGGCGATCGTCTCAAGGAGCTGAGCGATGTTCCCACACTCGTGCTCTGGGGCAACGAGGACCGTGTGATCTGCGCCGGTGATGCGATCCGCTGTCGCGACTTCCATGAGACCGCGGAGATCCATGTCGCGCGCGGGGTCGGTCACATGCTTCCGCTGGAAGCTCCGGCCTGGACGAACGAGTACATCGCGCGGTTCGTCAACTCGCTTCGATCGGCTCTGCGCGAAGCGGCGTAGAAGTCCCGTGCGCAGCTGAAAGGCGCCCTCCGGCGCTTTTCAGTAACGGTGCCGCCTCCCTGTCGTTCCCCCTGATGGTGCGATCGACGCTGGGGGCGCTCGTCATCGTGGCGGCGATGCTGGCCGCGGCGCCGCCGGCGGCCGCCGTGAACGACGCCGGATTCCACAGCGCGTGGGTCGGGCAGGATCCGTGGCCGACGCTCGCGCCCGGGATGACCGTCAGCTACTCGATCCGTTTCCGCAACACCGGCACGATCACCTGGCTGCGCGGTGTCGCGGGCCGGCAGGTCAATCTCGGCGTTGTCGACGACTCGCTCGCATACAGCGAGATGGCCGTCGGCTGGATCAGCGCCAATCGAACGGCGACGACGGTCGAGGCGAGCGTCGCCCCGGGCGCGGTCGGCACGTTCACGTTCACCATTCGCGCACCCTCGCGGCTCGGTATCCATCAGCTGCCGCTCCGCCCGGTCGCCGACGGCGTGACGTGGCTCGAGCACCAGGGCGTGTTCGTGCGCGTCACGAGCGACGCTGGCTATCACAGCCGCTGGATCACCCAGAGCAGCGTGCCGGAGCTCGCACCGGGCGCGACGAGCGAGCCCATCACGCTCACGTTCCGCAACACCGGCGGGAGGCCGTGGGTCAAGGGAGTTCTCGGCCAGGAGGCGCGGATCGGCATCAAGAACGACGAGCTGACGTGGGCGTCGCTGGGCGTGAGCTGGCTGAGCGGCTCGCGGCCCGCGGCGCAGTCCGAGGCGACGGTCGCGCCGGGAGCGAACGCGACGTTCACGTTCAGGGTCAAAGCGCCGACCACGCCGAGCACGTACGTCCTCGCGCTGCGCCCGGTCATCGACGGCACGGTCTGGATGGAGGATGAAGGCGTCTTCGTCGCGATCACCGTCACCGGCGGAGCGACGCCGCGGCTCACCGTCACGACCCTGCAGTCGGGCCTGCGGATCCCGTGGGACGTCGCGCCGCTGCCGGACGGCCGCATGCTGGTGAGCGAGCGCGCCGGCAATCTCATCGTCTACCAGAGCACGGCCCCCGGCGCGCCGCAGCTCGCGAACAACGCCGTCGTCGGCACGCGCCAGAACGGCGAGGGCGGCCTCATGGGCATCGCCGTCGATCCGGACTTCGCGGCGAACTCGCTCATCTATGTGTGCGCGTCGCGCGATGACGAGGGCCAGTACCGCAATCAGGTGCTGCGCTACAGGCTCGTCGGCAACCAGCTCGCGTTCGACGGCTTCGTGATCCGGCGCGGCATGGCCGCCGCGGGGAACCACAACGGTTGCCGGCTGCGTTTCGGACCGGACCGCAAGCTGTGGGTCACCATGGGCGACGCGGGCAACCTCCGCAACGCGCAGGATCCGAATGCGCTCAACGGCAAGGTCCTCCGCGTGAACACCGACGGGACGATCCCGGCGGACAACCCGGTGATCCCCGGCTCCGCCGGCCGCAGCGCGATCTACACCCTGGGCAACCGAAATCCGCAGGGCCTGGCGTTCGAGCCGGCCACGGGCACGCCGTACGAGGTCGAGCACGGTGACGAGACGCACGACGAGATCAACATCCTCGCCGCCGGCGCGAACTACGGCTATCCGCTGTTCCGCGGACCGGTCGGACGAGCGGGGTACGTCGACCCGGCCTGGTCCTCCGGCGGCGTCACGATCGCGACGTCGGGCGCCGACTTTGTCTTCGGTCCCCAGTGGGGCGCGTGGAGCGGCTCGCTGTTCGTCGCCCAGCTGAAGGAGATGGACCTGCGGCGCTTCGAGCTGTTCGCCGGAACGGTCCGGCAGACCAACATCCTCTTCGACGGCACCTACGGTCGTCTGCGCAGCGTCGTGTTCGGCGCGGACGGCGCCCTCTACGTCACGACCAGCAACGGCAGCGCCGACAGAGTCCTGCGGATCACCGCGACTCAGCCCTGACGCAAGGCGCGGCCGATGCCTATCGCATGGACCCGCGCCGCATCCTCGGACTCGCGGGGGAGCATGTGGCCGAGCGCGAGCTCGAGCGCCGCGGCTTCCGCGTCGTGGCGCGCAACGTTCGCACGCGCTTCGGCGAGATCGACCTCGTCTGCCGCGACCGCGGCGGCTACGCGTTCGTCGAGGTGAAGACGCGCCGGGCTGGATCGTTCGTCGCCGCGGCGGAGGCGGTCGACGCGCGCAAGGCCGCGCGACTCGCGGCCCTGGCGCAGTCCTGGCTCGGGCATCGTGGCGAGCGCGACGCGGTCTGGCGGATCGTGATCGCGGCGCTCACCGTGGGCGCGGAGGGAACGCGGGTGGAGCTCATCGACCTCGAGAGCCTCTAGCGCACCAGCTCCACGGAGAGGCCGTCGATGACCATCTTCACGTTGTTCACGTTCCGGGCCACGCGCAGCCTCGCGCCGTGGGGCATCGTGAGCCGTTCCCACCCGCCGCCGCTGACACGGATCATGTCGTCCCACACGACGAGCACCGGGTCACGGTCGCGGCAGACGTTACCGCGCGGGTTGCAGAAGCGTGTGCTGAAGACGAGCTCGCGACGCGGCATCGCCGGGTCGTACGTGAGGAGCACGTGGTTCATCCCGAGACGCTCGTCGTGCCTGAAGTAGTGCTGGACGATCATCCCGTCGTACGCCGCGACGATCGTCGCTCCGGCGAGGTCCGGCTGGTTGAGTCGCTCGATGCGCTCGCCGACGCCGCGGTCCCGACGCACGATGTCGCGGGCCGAGAGCGGCGAGTCGCTCAGGAGGAACACCGCGGCGTTCGCGAGCGCGACGCCGGCGACGATCGCCGGCAGCGTCCGCGGCATGCGCGACCCGCGCGCGAGCGCGATCGCGCCGCGCGCCGCGACGATGCACAGCCCCGGCAGCATGCTGAAGATGTAGCCGTACTCGCCGACGTGGATCGGCACATAGATCGCGAGCGGTGCCAGCGTCCACAACAGCAGAAAGGCCAGGCGCTGCCGGTCGCTCAGCTCGATCCGCCGCGCTCCCGCCGAAAGCGGCACGGCGACGAGCAGCGCCGCGAGGAAGTACAGACCGCGGCCGAGGAAGCGCGCGAGCTCCCGGGCGTTGTTGGAGAGCGCGCCAAGGCCGAGATCGCCGAACACGCTGTAGCGTTCGTCGACGAACCGCCCCTGCGCGCGCATCGCTTCGAGGAGCGCGTACACGCCTCCGTCCAGCGCGGCGGACGCGAAGAACCACACGAGCACGAGCAGCGCGCCGAGCGCGGCGCTGGCGGCGGCCCACAGCCGCGGTGTGGCGAGCGCCGTCATGAGCCAGAGCGGGGCAAGGAACACGGCCAGGTCCGTCCGGAAGCCGATCGCGATCCCCCAGGCCACTGTCGCGATCGCGAGCCGGGGGCCGCGACTCGTCTCCGCGCGCAGGGCGAGCCAGAAGAGCAGCGCACAGCCGATCGAGAGCGCGGCGAGGAGCGTGTAGGGATACGCGACGCCGCCGTAGGCCCAGAACGTCACCGCGGTCAGCAGGAACGCGCCGCTCGCGCGAGCCGTGCGCTCGTCGTAGAGCCGTGCCGCGAGGAGGTAGAGCAGCGCGACCGCGGCGGCGCCGGCCACGAGGCTCACGATCGCCATCGCGCGATTCGGATCGCCGACGACGGCGTGGATCGCGCGGATCAGCAGCACGTAGTACAGATAGCCCGGTGGCTGTGGCCG
>DATKCP010000047.1:0-3353 GCA_035513115.1 Candidatus Limnocylindria bacterium
GCCGACGCGAAGGAGACCTGGCAGCGCGGCTCGTTCCGCACCGGCCTCACCGACGAGGCGGCGAACTTCGCGTGGCAGCTGGTCGAGGGAGTGCTCGAGCATCGGAAGGCGCTCGATGAAGAGATACACCAGCTCGCGCCGGAGTTCCCGATCGAGCAGATGGCGCGCATCGACCGCAACGTGCTGCGCATCGCGCTCTACGAGCTGCGCGTGCTGGGAGACGCGCCCGCCGCCGCGATCCTCGACGAAGCCGTCGAGCTCGCGAAGATGTTCGGCAGCGAAGCGTCGCCCAAGTTCGTCAACGGCGTGCTCGCGACGGCCGTCGGCGGGCGGAAAGAGCCCTTGGCCTAGCGCACCGTCAGCGGGACCTGCACGAGCCCGGTGTCGGCGCCGTCCCGAGGACTTGCCCAGAAGACCTCGAGGGTCACGTTGCCCGACACGCTGGCCGGCATCTGGACCGAGATCTGGTACGTGCCCCAGACCGCGCTCGTGCCTCGGCTCGCGGTGGTGAAGCCGCTCGCCACTTCGCGCCCCGCCGGGTCGACCACGCGCCACGAGGTGGTTGCCTCGAACGTTCGCGACAGTCCGCTCACGGTGAACTGCCGGCCGGCGTCGCCGGGCCTCGGCGAGTACACCGCCACGGTCGCGCTGATCGACGACGCGAAGCCGCCGATGTCGACGATGATCCGGTCGGGGTTCGGAAGGAGCGCGACGCGCCACGGTCGCTGGTCGTCGAGGGCGAGCTCGTACGTCGTGCTTCCGTCGGCGATCACGGACTGGATCGCGCGAAGCGGTGAGCGGTCGACGATCTCGAGGCCCGGCTTGGTCTCCGTACCTTTGACCTTGATCTGGAGCGCGTACTTGCTGGCCCACTCCGTCGCCGTGTCGTCCGCGACGCGTCCGCTCACGGTGAAGCTCTCCCAGTCGCCCGAGTCGACCTGTACGACGAAGCGCGCCACGCCGCGCGCGAAGCTGTCGACGGAGTAGTTGCTGCTGAGGCGCGCCGGTGAAGGACTCGGGCAATTCGGTGTGCACGGCCGGTCCTGGTCCTCGGTGACGATCTCGTTCTGGAGCGCTCCGTACCCGGAGACGTCCTCACGCGAGAGCGCCTTGTCCCAGAACAGCTGATCGATGGTGGTCGGCGTCCCGCCGTTCTCCGTCACCAGAAGCCGACGGATCCCGGGCTCTTCCGTGGCCGTGTACACGAGCTGCTGCTGCCACGCGATCATCGACGCGGCGCCTCGGATCGGCCAGCCGCTGCTCGGCAGCGCGTACTCGACCGTCACGGTGTCGCCGCTGATGCGGACCGAGCTCACGTAGATCTGCCTGGGGTCGGCGAGCAGCTGCGTCCCACTCACGCCGGAGACGGCGTTGTTGAGGGCGTTCAGGCGCGAGCGGATGCGGTCTTCGGCGGTCGCCTGGGCGCCCACGCCGTCGAGATGCTGCGACGTCGGGGGGAGCCCCTCGAGGCTGTGCACGAACACGCGCTGGTGGTCGATCGCGGTCGGCTGAGCGGTGACGGCCGGCGTTGCCGTCGCCGCCGACGTGTTCGTGGGGACCACGGTCGGCGACGGCTGCCGCCCGACCGGCTCGTCGATCGCCGGGCGATCCAGGAGCGTCGAGCCGAGCGCGCCGGCGAGCGCGATAGAAGCCGCGAGCGCCGCGACGCGCCAGAACCGCGTGCCACGATGCCCGGTCCTCACCGCCATGCGCGAGCGATCGTAGGGGGTCTCGTCCGCCTCGATCGTCTCGATGGCGCGCGACAGCGCGCGGCCCAGGATCTCGTCGTCACGTTCGTTCGTCATCTCATCGCTCCTCGGGCAAGGCGCCCGGCCATCTGGGTCTGGCGCAGCTTCTCGATCGCCTGGTGGAGCGTCGCGCCCACCGTCCCGCTCTTGATGTCGAAGTGGCTGGCGATCTCGTCGTAGCTGAGGCCGTAGTAGTAGCGGGCCACGACGATCGTGCGCTGCCGTTCGGGCAGCTGTTGCAGGGCCGCGAGCAGGTCGGCGCGGTCGGCGACCGCGTCGAACGAGGATGTCTCGGAGGTCCCTCGCTGGGCCCAGCGCTCGTCCTCGGCCTTGCGACGGCGACGCTGCCGGAGCAGCTCGCGCGTGCCGACCACCAGGAGCCATGCTCCGGGCCGTTCGAGGGTCGCCAGGCCCTGCTTGTGCGCCTTCACGAACGCCTCCTGTGCCGCGTCTTCGGCGGCGTCCACGTCGCCCCCGATGGCCAGCAGCGCCCGCAGCAGGCGTGGGTACTCGATGTCGTAAAGCTCGCGCCAACCGCCGGTCATCTGCTTACTTCAACGAGTCGCGAGGAGGCCCGTTCCTTTAGTCTCTGGCAGGCCCGGATTGACGGGCGCTTTCCGCCCACCGACACTTGCGCGGAGCTGCCGAGGGCGGAACGGGCGGGCAGCGTACACGCGGAGGAGGTAGGCGGTTTGGCGGAGGGCAAAACCTACGAGCGGCTCAAGAAGATCGTGGTCGAGCAGCTCGGGGTCGACGAAGGCGATGTCAAGCCTGAAGCGTCCTTCGTGGAGGATCTGAACGCCGATTCCCTCGACCTCGTGGAGCTCATCATGAGCCTCGAGGAAGAGTTCGGGATGGAGATCTCCGACGAGGAAGCCGAGAAGATCAAGACGGTCGGCGACGCCGCCGAATACATCGAGGAGCACGTCGCGTAGCGAGAGCAAGACAAATACGGAACACGCACGAAGGCAGTAGGGGAGGCAGGGGCGTCGAAGCCCCTGCCTCTTCATTTATGTCGGAGGAGAAGGCCGCCCTGGAGATCGCGGGATACCGATTCACGGACGAGCAGCTGCTCGCGACCGCGCTGACGCACAGCTCGTATCTGCACGAGCACATCGGCAGGGGCGTCCACGACTTCGAGCGGCTGGAGTTCCTCGGCGACGCGGTCGTCGATCTCGTGATCGGTGAAGAGCTGTACCGCCGTTTCCCGGATGCGACGGAGGGCGAGCTGACCTCGCTTCGCGCGACGCTCGTGTCGTCGGCCGCGCTCGCGGAGATCGGTCGGGCGCTGGGCCTACCGGAACGCGCGCGGCTCGGTCGTGGTGAAGAGGAGACCGGCGGTCGCGCGCGCACGGGCCTCGCCGCGAGCCTCTACGAGTCGTTCGTCGGTGCCGTGTACCACGAATCCGGATTCGCGCGGGCGAAAGAGATCGTCCTCGCGACGATGGGCGCCGTGCTCGACGACATCGAGCACGCGCCGATCAAATCCGCGAAGCAGCTCCTGCAGGAGTGGGCGCAGGGCGAGAAGCTGCCGCTGCCCGTATATCGGATGCTCGACATCACTGGCCCGGAGCATCAGCGCGGCTTCGAGCTCGAGGTCGAAGT
>DATKCP010000048.1:0-4462 GCA_035513115.1 Candidatus Limnocylindria bacterium
AGAGCCAGATCACGTCGGCCAACGTCCACGAGGTCCGCGCGAAGATCATCGTCGAGGGCGCGAACGGGCCGATCACCGCGGACGCCGACCGCACGCTCGCCGACCGCGGGGTGACGATCATGCCCGACATCCTCGCGAACGCCGGCGGCGTGGTCGTGTCGTACTTCGAGTGGGTGCAGAGCCGCGCGCAGTTCTACTGGGAGCTCGACGAGGTCGAGAAGCGCCTTGAGATCTACATGCGCCGCGCGAGCGATCTGGTGCTCGCCAAGACGAAGGCCTACGACTGCACGCCGCGCGAGGCCGCGTTCATCGTCGCGGTCGAGCGCGTCGCGAGCGCCATCGAGAAGCGAGGCATCTTCCCCTAGCGTGGCCACCAAGCCGAACGTCGACATCCCCCCGGGCGCGCCGCCCACAGAGCTCGTGCGCGAGGACCTCGTCACCGGCACGGGCACCGAAGCGACACGGGGCAAGACCGTCGAGGTCCATTACGTGGGGGTCGCGTGGTCGACGAAGAAGCAGTTCGACGCGTCGTGGGACCGGGGCGAGACCTTTGACTTCCCGCTCGGCGCTGGCCGCGTGATCCGCGGCTGGGACGAAGGCGTCGCAGGTATGCATGTAGGCGGACGCCGTCGACTCACGATTCCGCCCTCGATGGGCTACGGCGCGCGCGGTGCGGGCGGTGAGATTGGACCGAACGAGACGCTTGTGTTCATCGTCGACCTGCTCGCGGTTCGTTAAGTCGTGAGGGCGCAGCTGCGGTCCTAGTGATAACGAGACCGTGACCGGTTCCGGAGTTCGCGACGCGAACAGAGCAACTGCGTTCCGTTCGTGCGCGCTTCCCTTGCTTCCGCCACCGGAGTACGAGAAATCAACAGGTGCTCTCGTCGGCGCTCGGTTGAAGAGTCGCTAGCAAAGGGCCTTCTTGCATAAATATGCGGTCCACCGCATAATATGCGACCATGCCGGTGAAGGTCGCGATCGTCGGCGCGACGGGCTACGCAGGTGGCGAGCTCGCGCGGCTGCTGCTACGTCACCCTGAGGCGCGACTGGTCGCCACGGTCGCCCGCGGCCACCAGGGCGAGCAGTTTCGCGACGTGCAGCCCCACCTTCACTCAGCGCCTGCCTCCCTGACCGTGAGCGCGGATCCCGGCGACGCCGAGGTCGTGTTCACCGCACTGCCCGCGGGTGAGGCCGCGAAGCTCGCGCCGGCCTGGCTCGCCGAGGGCCGCTCGATCATCGACATCGGCAGCGACTTCCGGCTCCGCGATCCGAAGGATTACGAGCGCTGGTACGCGTACACGCACCCGGCGCCGGAGCTGCTGAAGGAAGCGGTCTATGGGCTGACCGAGCTCACGCGCGGCAAGATCCGCGGCGCGCGCGTCGTTGCGAACCCCGGCTGCTATCCGACTGCCACGCTGCTCGCGCTCCTGCCGGCACTGCGCGGGAACCTCATCGAGGACGACCTCGTCGTCGACGCGAAGTCGGGCGTGTCCGGCGCGGGCCACAACGTCGACGACGCCTACCTCTTCGGGACGATCGACGAGAGCGTGCGCCCCTACGGCGTGCCGAAGCACCGCCATCAGCCGGAGATCGCGCAGGAGGTGCGCGGCGTCTCGGGTCGCGCGCCGCGCCTCACCTTCACGCCGCATCTGGTGCCGATGACGCGTGGCCTGATCGCGACGTGTTACGCGACGCTGCGCGCCGGCGTCGACGCGGCCCGTGTCAGGGACGCCTACGTCACCGCGTACGCGGAGGAGCCGTTCGTGCGCGTCACGAGCTCGTATCCGGCGACGAAGGCGACGCTCGGAAGCAACTGGTGCCTCGTCCACGCCGTGGTGGACGAGCCGAACCGGCGCCTCGTCACGTTCGCCGCTATCGACAACCTGGTGAAGGGCGCGGCGGGCTCGGCGATCCAGAACCTCAACGCGATGCGCGGCTATCCCGAGACCATGGGTCTCGAGGCGCTGCCGCTCTGGCCGTGACCGAAGGGCGCGGCGTCACTTTCGCATACGGCTTCCGCGCCGGCGCCGCCAGGGCCGGCGTGAAGCACGGGCGTCCGGATCGGTTGGACGTCGCGCTCATCGTGTCCGAGCGGCCGTGCACGGCGGCGGCGGTGTTCACGACGAACCAGGTCATCGCGGCGCCCTGCGTCGTGACCCGCAGGCACGTCGATCGTGGGCCGCTGCGCGCCATCATCGTGAACTCGGGTAACGCGAACGCCTGCACCGGCGAGCAGGGCGAGCGCGACGCGATCGCGATGGCCGAAGCGGCGGCTTCCGTCGTGCAGTGCAACCCGTACGAGGTCGCGGTCGCGAGCACCGGCGTCATCGGCTTCAAGCTGCCGGTCGAGCGCATCGCGGCGGTCCTTCCGGGCATCGAGCTCAGCGAAGGCGGCTGGGACGACACCTCGCGCGCGATGATGACGACCGACACACGACCAAAGGTCACCGAGCGCGAGATGCATCTCTCCGCGGGCACGGTGCGCATCGGCGGCGTCGCGAAGGGCGCCGGGATGATCCATCCGAACATGGCGACGCTCCTCGCGTTCGTCACGACCGATGCGGCGGTGGACGCCGGCGATCTGCGGCGGATCGTCGCGCACGTCGCGGACACGACGTTCAACGCGATCTCGATCGATGGCGACACCAGCACGAACGACACGCTCCTCGTGCTCGCGAACGGCGGCTCCGGCGTGACGCCGAAAGGCGCGGACCTCGCGCTGTTCGAGGAGGGCATCCACACGGTGTGCGCGGACCTATCGCGCATGATCGTCGCGGACGGCGAGGGCGCCACGAAGGTATTCGAGGTCCGAGTGCGCGGCGCGGCGTCCGCCGCCGACGCGCGCCTCGCGGCGCGGACCATCACCAACTCGAATCTGGTGCGTACCGCCATACACGGCGGCGATCCCAACTGGGGACGCGTGCTGGCGGCGGCGGGCCGATCGGGCGCGCGCGTCGACGACCGCCGTGCCAGCGTGCGTATCGGCGATCTCTTCGTGTATCGCAACGGCGCGCCACTCGAGGTCGCTGATGCGGACGTGCGCGCGCTGTTCGCGGCAGCCGCGATCGAGATCGAGGTGACGCTGGGTCTCGGGGATGGCCAGGCGGTCGCGTGGGGCTGCGACCTGTCCGCGGAATACGTGCGCATCAACGCCGAGTACATGACGTGACTGACCACCGGGGGGCTGCGCCCCCCGAGACGCGCCACCGGGGGGCTCCGCCCTCCGAGGACCCCCCGCATTCGTCAGCGATCGTGCTGAAGATCGGCGGCTCGGTCCTGGGCGAGGAAGGCGCGGCGCTCGATGTCGTGGCCACGCTGAACGACTCGGGCCACTCGCTCGTCGTCGTGCACGGCGGCGGTCCGCTGGCCACCGAGTGGGCGGGACGCCTGGGCCTCGAGACGCGCTTCGTCCGCGGTCTGCGCGTGACCGACGCGCCGACGCGCGACGTCGCGCTCGCGACGCTCACGGGTCTCGCGAACTCGCGGATCGTCGCTGCGCTCATCGCGCGCGGCGTGCCGGCCGTCGGGCTCTCCGGCATCGACGGCGGGATGCTCCGCGCGGAGCGGGAGGACGCCGAGCTCGGGCTGGTCGGCCGCGTGGCGCTCGTGGACAGCGCGCTGCTCGAGGAGCTCCTGGAGGCCGGGCGCGTCCCCGTCGTCGCCCCGGCCGCGCTGGACAAGAAGGACGGCGAGGTGCTGAACGTGAACGGAGACGCCGCCGCCGGCGCGCTCGCAGCGAGCCTCGGCGCGCGACTGCTCGTGTTCGTGACCGACGTGCCGGGCGTCCGGTCGAAGGACGGCAAGGTCATCGCGTCGCTCGACGCGACCAGAGCGAAGGCGCTCGTCGACGACGGAACGATCGAGGGCGGCATGGTCCCGAAGGTCGAGGCGTGTCTGATCGCCGCGAGCGCCGGGTGCCGCGCCGCGATCGTCGCGGTGCGCGGCGCCGATGCGATCGAGAGACTGCTCACCGGCGAGCCGGTCGGTACGGTCTTCGAGGCGGCGGCATGAGGGAAGCGCTCGCGCGCAAGCATCATCGGCAGCAGGCGCTCGTGCGCCTCGTTCGGCAGCACCGCCTCTCCACGCAGGAGGAGCTTGTCCGCGCGCTCAAGGGCGCGGGCTTCCCGGCCACGCAGGCCACGGTATCCCGCGACATCGTCGAGCTCGGCCTGGTGAAGGTCGCGCGCGACGGCGCGCACGTCTACGCGCCGCCGTCCGCGGTGAGCCAGGGCGGCGGCACGGATCGGTTGCGCCGTTTCAGCGAGGACTATCCGGTGGAGGCAGCCATTGCCGCGAACATGGTCGTGCTGCGCTCCTCACCCGGCACGGCGAACGCGCTCGGCGCGGCGCTCGACGCGTCGGGGCTCAGCGAGATCCTCGGCACGCTCGCGGGCGACGACACCGTCTTCGTCGCGACCTCGACGGAGCGGCACGCCCGTTCCCTGCTCACGCGACTGACCGC
>DATKCP010000049.1:0-19446 GCA_035513115.1 Candidatus Limnocylindria bacterium
TTCCTGGCGCTCCAGCTGTTCGCGGCCGGGTGGGTGGCCGTCGCGCAGGTCGCGGACGTCGTCGTCATCTTCTTCGCGGCGTGGGCGCTCGCGTATCTGCTTTCGCCGCTGGTGACGCGCATCGACGTCGTTACGCCGCTCAATCGCACGTTCTCCATCGTGGTCGTGTATATCGGGATCGGGCTCGTGCTGGTGCTCCTCGGCCTGCTCGCCATCCCGCCACTCGTCGCGCAGCTCAACGATCTGGTCACGCGCGGACCCGAGTACGGCGAGCGAGCGTCGCAGCTCGCCGTGGGCATCCAGTCCCTGCTCGAGCGGATCGGGATCCGCGTGGATCTCGCGGAGTTCTACGGAACGCTGCCGCGCCGGCTCGGCGACCTCGCGGCCGCCTACGCCGCGGACATCCTTGGCGTCGTGTCGGCCACCGCGGCGGTCTTCTTCAACGTGACGCTCGTCCTGATCATCGCGTTCCTCATGCTCAACGATGGTGACGCGTTGTGGCACCGCTTCACCCACGTGCTCTCGCCGGAGCTCGCGAGCGAGGCCGAGCTGCTCCGGCAGAGCGCGGATCGCTCCTTCGGCGGCTTCATCCGCGGCTCGGTCATCCTCGGGGTGATCTACGCCGTCGCCACGATCGCCATCCTCGTGCCGCTCGGCGTGCCCTACGCCGGCGTGCTGGCGCTCGTCTCGGGCCTCACCATGATCATCCCCTTCTTCGGGCCGATCATCGCGCTGGTCCCCGTCCTCGGGGTCACCTTCGTCGGCGCTCCGGATCGCCTGCTGATCGTGTTGATCCTCACGCTCGCGGTGCAGCAGGTTCTGTTGAACGTGATCGGGCCGCGCATCATGTCGCGGCGCATCGGCATCCATCCGATCTTCGTGTTCCTCGCACTGCTGCTCGGCGCGAAGCTGGCCGGTTTCTGGGGCGTGTTCCTGGCGATGCCGGTGGCCGGCATCATCAACATCTTCCTCCGCTATTCGTACGAGCTCGCGGCCGGCCGGCGCACGCGTGTGCAGGCCGCCACGCTCATAGAGGATCGCGAGGCGCGAGCGGCCGGACAGTGAGCGCACGCCGGCACATCCTCATCACCAATGACGACGGGATCGACGCCGACGCGCTGCCTCCGCTCGCGGAGGCGCTCTCGGCCGTCGGCGACGTCGACATCATCGTCCCCGAGGGAAACTGGAGCGGCGCGAGCCACAGCATCACGCTGTTCCGGCCGCTACGCGTGAGGCCGACCAGGCTGCGAGGCGGCCAGCCCGCGTTCATGACGGATGGGTCGCCGACCGACTGCGTGCGACTCGCGGTCCTCGGGTTCCTGAGGCATCGGCCGGACATCGTCGTGAGCGGCATCAACCGCGGCGCGAACATGGGCGACGACATCACGTACTCAGGGACCGTGGCCGCCGCGATGGAGGGCCTCCTCTCCAGCATCCCGTCCATCGCGATCTCCATCGGCGCGTTCGGCGGCGACATCGATTACGAGCCCGCCGCGAGCTTCGCGGCGCTGCTCGCGCGCAACATCCTGGAGCGCGGCTTTGCCACCGACTCGCTGCTGAACGTCAACGTCCCCCCGCTGCCGCGCGCGGAGATCGCCGGTGTCGAGGTGACGCGTCTTGGCAAGCGCAGCTATCGCGATCAGCTCGTCGAGCGGCTCGACCCGTACGGCAATCCCTACTACTGGGTCGGCGGGCCGGCGGTGAGCGACGACGCCGAGGACGGCACGGACGTCGCGGCGCTGCGCGCGGGCAAGATCAGCGTGACGCCGATCGCGCTGGACCTCACCAAGCACGCGCTTCTCGAGGAGCTCGCGCGCTGGGACTGGGGCTGGACCGCGCCGGTCAGCCCGCGCGAGCGCGGCGCTCCACGGTGACCGCCGGCTCGGGGACCACGAACGGACGCCCGTCGTGCGCGACGACACGCAGACCGGGACCGAAGACCCGCCCCACGAGCTCGGCGGTGATGACGAGCCCCGGCTCGCCCTCGCGGACGACGGCGCCGTCGGCGAGCAGGACGACGCGCGAGGCGAACGCGGCCGCCAGGTTCAGGTCGTGCAGCACGGCCACGACGGCGAGTCCTCGCGCACGAGCGAGCGTCGCGACACGATCGAGCGTCGCGCGCTGGTGCGCGGGGTCGAGATGCGCGGTCGGCTCGTCCAGCAGCAGCACGCCCGCCTCCTGCGCGAGGGCCATCGCGAGCACGGCGCGTTGACGCTCGCCGCCGGACACGCGGTCGATGCGGCGGTCGGCGAGGTCCGTCGCACCGATGTCGTCGAGCGCACGCGCGACCGCGCGGGCGTCGTCGGCCCCGAGCGTGCCGAACGGGCCGAGCCGCGACGTGCGGCCGAGCGCGACGATCTCGCGGACGGTGAACGGGAAGAGCGTCTCGAAGACCTGCGGCACGACGGCGACGTGACGCGCGACGCTGCGACGGTCGAGCGTCGTCACGTCGGTGCCGTCGATCGTCACGCTGCCCGACGACGGTCGCAGCAGTCCGCCGAGAACGCGCAGCAGCGTGGACTTCCCCGCCCCGTTCGGTCCGATGAGCGCGACGAGCTCGCCCGGCTGCGCCACGAGGTCGACGCCGCGAAGCACCTGGCGCTCGCGATACCCGGCGCGGATGGCGCGCGCGACGACGCTGCTCAAACGATCACCCGTCGCGAGCGCACCAGGAGCAGGAGGAAGAACGGCGCCCCGACCAGACCGGTGATCACGCCCACCGGCAGCTCCGCCGGCGCGAGCGCGGTCCGCGCGCCGAGATCGGCGAGGACCAGCGCGATGGCACCGGCGGGGATGCTCGCGACGATCAGGCGCCGGTGGGTCGCCCCGAGCAGGAAACGGACCGCGTGCGGGATCACCAGCCCGACGAAACCGACGAGGCCCGCGATCGCGACGGCGGCGCCGGTCAGCAGCGCGGTCGTCGCGAGCACCGCGGCGGTCGTCCGGTCGAGGTCGACGCCGAGCGCCGCCGCCGTCTCCTCGCCGAACGCGTAGGCGTCGATGCGCGGCGCGAGGAGGATCGCGCCGATCACGCCGATCGCGACGACGGCCGCGGCCACGGCAAGCTCGCTCCAGTCGATCACCGAGACGCCGCCTTGCAGCCAGCCGAGGACGGCGCGGAGGCGCAGCGCGAGGCGGTCGCTCGACACCAGGACGAACGTCACGAGCGCCCCCGCGAACGACGTGAGCACCACGCCCGCCAGGAGGACGGTGAGGACGGTGGTCCTCCCGCCCAGCCGCGCGAGGCGCCAGACGAGGGCGATCGCTGCCATGGCGCCGGCGAATGCCGCCAGCGGAACCAGCATTGGCTCCAGCCCGGCCGCGACCGCGAGCACCGCGCCGAGGGACGCGCCGGCGGACGTGCCGGTGACGAAGGGGTCGGCCAGCGGATTGCGCAGCAGGCCCTGCAGCAGGGCGCCGGCCGCCGCGAGCGCGCCGCCGACCAGCGCGGCCCCGAGGACCCGCGGCAGCCGGAGCTCGCGGATGATCGTGCCGTTCGTGCCCTCGGCCCCGAACAGCGCCGCGAGGACGTCGGCAGGGGCGATGGCGACGGCGCCGACGAGGACCGCGGCGGCCGCGCTCACGACGAGCGCGGCCGCGAGCAGCGCGAACACGGTGACGGTCCGCACTAGCGGAAGAGCTCGGGGTGCACGAGCCGCGCGTAGGCTTCGGCCGCCTCGCCGACGCGCGGACCGGGCCGGTTGATGAGGTTGGGGGCGATCGTGACGATGCGCATGTTCCTCACGGCGCTCAGCACCGACCATCCGGACCGCGCGGCCACCTGCTCCGGCTTCGCGGAGTAGTCCGCGGCGGCCAGCACGATGATCTCGGGGTCGCTCCGGAGGATCTCCTCGGCGGAGAGCTGCGGGTACGCGCTGGTCGCGCGCGCCGCGATGTTCTGGCCACCGGCGACCTCGATCAGGTCCTGGATGTACGAACCCGGCCCGACGGTGAAGATCTTCGCGGGGTCGGAGGCATCGATCTCGTGATACACGCGCGGCCGCGTGGCCGCGGATGACGTCTTCGACCTCACATCGTCGACGCGCCGCTGGATGTCGCGCGCCATCGCGTCGCCGTCGCTCCCGACGACCTTCCCGAGCAGGATCGCGGTGCGCGCGACGTCGCCGACGGACTGGGGGTCGACGACGAGCACCAGCAGGCCCGTGCCCGCCAGCTTCTCGATCGTGCCGTCGGAGAACTTCACGCTGAGGACCAGATCCGGCCTCAGGGACACGACCTTTTCGAAGTTGACGTTGATGCCCCCGACCTTCTCGAGCTGCCGTGCGGCGGCCGGCTCGTCCGAGAAGTCGTCCGCTCCGACGACGCGTGGACCGGCGCCGAGCGCGAAGAGGAACTCGGTGATCGACGGGCCAATGGAGACGATGCGCTCCGGGCGCTTCGGAACGATCACCGAGCGGCCCTGGAAGTCGGTCACGGTGGCCGGGAAGGCGGCGGCCGCCGAGACGCTGGGCTGCTGGGTCGGCGTCGGCGCGGGCGCGGCCGCGCCGCAGGCGGACAGGATGAAGGTGAGGACGAGGATCACGGGAAGGACGGGCGCAGGACGGAGGCGCATCTGGCTCACTCCTTTTTCGCGAAGGCGTGTCGGCCGCGAGCAGGAGTTCCAGGCGACCCGAGTTCGGACGAACGTCCATCACGGTGGCGCGACCCTGCCGGAATCTCACCGGCTTCGCTGAGACCCTGCCTATTCAGTTGTGGGCAGCGGGTGTGCTACGCGGGGACGCGCTCGGTCGTGTACTTCACCGCGTCGGTGAGGTGGGTCTCGAAGAGACGCTGAAGGGTCATGACGTGGGCGCACAGACCTGAGGTACGGAAGTGATCGCATTCGCACGCCCACTCATCTCCGTGGAGCGAAACGCTATGGGAGCCGTTGTCGCCGCGGAATCGGACATCGAGTTGCTGGATGGTGATGCGCTGGGGCTCTTCGGCGTAACGCTTCGACTTCTCGATCTTGGAGATGAGGCTCGAGTACATCCACCGACCTCCACCGCTCCGTCGTTCCGGCTGGCACCGGACGAAGCGATTCTAGGACCGTCCGGTAACCCCCGATTTCCCTAAGGAACGAGCCGCGGCTAGCTTGCCACCACGCGCGGGTGCGTGTGTGGCGCGCCGTCGGCGATCTCCGCCAGACGCGCGACCGGGATGCTGAGGAAGGCGGTCACGACTGCCGGATCGAACTGCGTGCCGCCGCAGCGGCGGATCTCCTCACGCGCCGCGTCGATGAGCAGGGCCCGGCGGTACGGCCGGTCGCTCGTCATCGCGTCGAACGAGTCGCCCACGGCGAAGATGCGGGCGCCGAGCGGGATGTGCTCTCCCCGGAGCCCGTCCGGGTAGCCCATGCCGTCCCAGCGCTCGTGATGGTGCCGGACGATGCGCGCGACCTCTTCGAGGAACGGGATGCCTGCGATGATCTGGGCACCGAACTCGGGATGGCGCTTCATGACGGCCCACTCCGATTCGCTGAGCGCCGTCGGCTTGCGGAGGACGCTGTCCGGGACGCCGATCTTCCCCACGTCGTGGAGCAGCGCGCCCCGCCGCAGGGTCGCGAGCTCCGCGCCACCGATGTTCATCTGCTCGAGCAGGAGCTCCATGTAGCCGACGACCCGATCGGAGTGGCCGCCGGTCTCGTTGTCGCGGAAGTCGAGCGCGCTGGTGAGCGCGGTGAGCGTCGCATCGTAGGTACGCTCGCGCAGCGCGAGCGCGTCCTCGAGCGCGCTGGCCTGCGCGACGATCCGCTTCGAGGATCGCGCGTACACGCCGCGCAGCACGAGCCACAGGAGCGCGGCGGCCAGGGCGATGATCGCCGCGAGGGTGGCCTGGATACGCATCAGCGCCGCGTCGATCGAGGCCATGTCGCGCCAGACGACGGCGGCGCCGACGGTCTCGCCGTCCTGTTTCACCGGGACCCAGGCTTCGAGCGTGCGGATCTCGCTCACGCCGGGGCCCACGGACGTGCGCGAGCCTGTGGCCGAGGATCCACCGGAGTGATGCGTGTTGAACGTGCCAAAACCGAGCGCGGTGCCCGGGACGCCAAGCTTCGGATCGGCCACGATCGTCGTCCGTTCCGCGCCGCGCATGCCGACGAGCGCGGCCTCGAGCGAGCGGTACGCGCCGGGGTCGAGGCGACGGCCGACCTCCTCCTGGTCGTAGGAGAAGACGATGGTGCCGCTGCGGTCGAAGAACTGCGTCGCGACGACGTTGTAGATCGAGAAGTGGAACGAGACGTCCCTCCTGAGGTCCCGCTCCTCGTCGGGCGACAGGCGACGCTCGAAGACGTCGTCGTGGAACACCGTGCCGAAGTGGATCGCCACGGCCGCCTGAGTAGACGCGGTCGTCTCGTCCTCGACGTAGCGGCCCACCAGGTAGGCGGTGCCCGCTCCGAGCACCAGCGCCGTGACCCCCAGAACGCCGGCGAGGGCCAGCGAGAACCGCGCGACCGGGCTCATCCCGCCTCGCCCGAGCTCCCCCATGCCGTCGCCGGTACGCACGCGGCTCACCCCTGGATGCCCCTTTCCCCTTTGGTCGCTAGCGGTCCAGCATCGCCGCGGCACGTACAGCCGGGATAACTCGCGCGGGGGATGACGGGTGGCCGGGGGGTATCGGTGTTTAGGGACGCGTCGGCTCGTATGCCCGCCACGCATCGAGCCCGCGCGCAGTAGACGGCCACGCGAGATCCTCGAGCGGCGGAAGCTGCTCCCGCGGGAAGAAGCGCGCTTCAGAAGCTTCCTCCGGCGCGACGCGCAGCGCGCCGCGCTCGATCCGCGCCCGGTAGACCACGACGAGGATCGGAAAGCCCGGCCGCATCCAGCTGGCGATGAGGCCGTCGAGGGTCACGTGGAATCCGGTCTCCTCCTCGGTCTCGCGCACCGCGGCCTGCTCCGGCGTTTCGTCGTCCTCCACCAGACCGCCGGGAAGCGCCCAGTGGCCGTCCCTCGGGCCGTAGTTCAAGCGCACCAGGAGCACGCCGCTCTCGCGCTCGACGATCGTGTTCGCGCCGATCTGCACGTGCATGAAGTCGGCGAAGGAGCACACCGGACAGGTCGGACGATCGCGTCCGTCGATGCGCGTCGGAACGAGCGCCGTGCCATCGCGCGGGCAGAACGCGAAGTGCGACGCCCGGCCGATCACCCCTTCGCGAGTCGCTCCTTGAGGAGGTCGATCGACTTCACCGGCGTGGGGTCGGCGCCGTTCAGGAGCGCGACATAAAAGGACACGTAGTCGGTGAAGAGCGTGTGCTGCAGGACCTCGGAGAGCATGCTGGCGCCACTGAACTGAAGCGACCTGTGGGGGATGCTCGCCCGATCGAGCAGCTCGCGGGTGACATCGAAGCGCAGCTTGTGCCGCGGGTTGTCGCGATCGCTCCGCAGGAACAGGACCGTGAGCGCCTCACGCGCGACGTCGGGATGCGGAAAGCCGACCACCGCGTTGTGGTTGAGCTCCGGCAGGACGTCGAAGGCCGCCCAGTTCTTCGCGTTCTCATTCCACTGGCCCTTGACGCGTCGGGCCATGACCCCCAGCACGCCGCCGCCGTACGCGAAGATGATGCGCCCGTGCAGGTCGATCGCCAGCTTCTTCGCGTCGTTCGTCCGCGCGCCTTCGTGCACGCGCTCCTCCAGCCTCGCGAGATCGGCGAGCGCGGCGTCGACATCGGCGGTCAGGTCGCGGACGAAGCCGAGCCTCGTGAGGGCGCCCAGCACCAGACCAAGGGAGTAGCCGAGGGCGGCGCGCGGCTGCGCCGCGTACGAGAACGTGATCACGGGATACCTGGCCGCCCGCGCGAGCTCGGCGATCCTTCCGCCGGTCGTCAGGACGAGCACGCGCGCGCCGCGGCGCTGGGCTTCCTCGAAGCTCGACAGCGACTCCTCGGTGTTGCCCGAGTACGAGGAAGCGATCACCAGCGAGTCACGTCCGACGTAGGCGGGGAGGCCGTAGTCACGATGCACGCTCATCGGGACCTTCAGCTCGCCGGCGAGCAGCGCGGCAGCGAGATCCCCACCGATCGCGGAGCCGCCCATGCCGGCGACCGTGATGTTTCGGACGTCACCGTGCGCCGGCGGGAGCGTCGACGACGACGCGATCTTCCACGCGTCGCGCACCTGCTTTGGGAGATCCTTGATGCGGTCGAGCATGTTCCCGGGGTCAGCCGCGCGAATGCGCTCGACCGACTCGATCGCCGATGTATCCATCACTCGCTCCCCAGTACCATCTTCTCGCCCAGGTCCAGCATCGGCTCGACCTCGGACTGGTCACGAGTCTCGGTGTAGACGCGCACGAGCGGTTCCGTCCCGGAGAGGCGCAGCAGCAGCCACGAGCCGTCGTCGACGAAGAGTTTCACGCCGTCACGGGTGTCGAGCTCGACGATCTTCTTCACGGTGTGGCCGGCGAGCTCGCGTGGCCTGGCGGCGCGCAGTCGTTCCATGATCTTCGGCTTCTCGTCGCCGTAGGTGGCGGCGTCGAGGCGCAGGTCGCGTCGCAGATAGAAGGAAGGCCCGGCCAGATCCATGAGCTCGGCGATGAGCTGCGAAGGCTTCTTCTTCGTCTTCAGCATGAAGTCGAGGATGAAGAGGTCCGCCACGATCCCGTCGCGCTCCGGCATGTGCATCGCGAAGCCGAACCCGCCCGACTCCTCGCCGCCCATCATCGCTCCGGTCTCCTGCATCTTCGGCGCGATGTACTTGAATCCGACCGGTACCTCGTGAACGGGGACGCCGTACCTCTCGCCGAGACGGTCGACCATGGACGTCATGTTCACGGTCTTCACGACCGGCTTGCGCAGCCCCCGGACCTCGAGCAGGTACCACATGAGCAGCCCGTAGGTGGTCAGCGTCGTGACGAAGCGTCCCTTCTCGTCACCGAGTCCGGCGCGGTCCGCGTCGCCGTCGACGGCGAGGCCGACATCGGCCTTCTCGGCGATGATGCGCGCGAGGAACTCGTCGGTGTTCGGCGGTATGGGTTCGGGCCTGAGCCCGCCGAAGTACGGGTTGCGCTCGCCATGGATCTCGACGATCTGCGTCTTGCCGCCGCCGAGCAGACGCGGGAAATAGCCGCTGGCGCTGCCGAAGAGCGGCTCGGCCACGATGCGGTACCCGGCGCCGCGGAAGGCATCCAGGTCGAACAGCTCGGCGACACGCGCGAGGTAGTCGGGGGCCGGGTCGAACAGCTCGATGCGCCCGGCGGCCTTCGCCTCATCGAACGGCATGCGGCGCAGGTCCTGCGGCCGGCTCTCGAGCGGGTGGATGATGGCCTCGAGGGCCTCGAGCATGTCCGGCGCGGCCGCGGCTCCGGTCTCCGACTTCACCTTGAAGCCGTTGTCGGGCCAGGGGTTGTGGCTCGCGGTTATGACGATCCCGGCCTTGGCGTTCTTCCGCATGGTCGCGTACGAGAACGACTGCGTCGGCGCCGCGGCGGTCGCCAGGAAGACGTGGATGCCGTGCGCCGCGACGACCTCCGCCGCGGCGGCCGCGAAGTGCTCCGACGCGAAGCGGCGGTCGTAGCCGATGACGACGCCGCGGTCGGCGTCGCCGCTCTCCTGGACCCACTGGGCCACGGACTGCGCGCAGACGCGTACCGCGTCGAACGTGTACTCCTCGGCGATGCGCGCGCGCCAACCATCCGTCCCGAAGACGATCTTCATGCGCGGACCTCAGCCCGCACCTGTCCGCGCCAGTACTCGAGCGTGTCCTCGAGTGAGGTGCGCAGCGCGGTGCGCGGCGCCCAGCCGGTCCGCGCGCGGAAGCGGCCGGCGTCGAGGGCGAAGTCCGCGGGCACGCCGGACCGGACGCGCTCCGGGTCGAGCTCCGCGCGGACCGGCACGCGTGCCAGCGCCATGAGCGTCTCGAGTATCTCGGCCACCGACACGGCCCTGCCCGTGCCGACGTTGTACACGGCCGTGCCGGGCTCGGTGATGTCCGCAGCGTGCACGTAGGCGGCGGCCATGTCGCGCACGTCCAGGAAGTCGCGCCGCGCGTCGAGGACGCCGTGCTTCACGACCGGCTCCGCGATGCCCGCCTCGGCCTCGGCGATCTGCTTCGCGAACGCCGACGCCGCCAGCCCCGGATGCTGGCGCGGGCCGATCTGATTGGCCGGCCGGAGCACGGTCGTGGCGGCACGGCGGCGGCGGCCGAACTCGAGGACCAGCGCTTCCGATGCGACTTTGGTCGCGGCATAGACGTTCGCCGGTCGCAGGGGTGCGCTCTCGTCAACGATCTCCGCGTTGGGAGCGCCGTACACGTCAGCGCTCGACGCCATGACCATCCGGATGTCCGGATGCGCATCCAGCGCGGCCAGCACGGTGGCGGTGCCGAGCACGTTGACGCGGACCGCCGAGACAGGATCCTGGGCCGCGAGCGTCGGGACGGCCTGCGCCGCGAGGTGCACGACCGCATCGGGGCGCGCGGTCGCCAGCGCCGCATGCACCGCGGCCAGATCGAGGATGTCCCCGCGATGCACGCGTACGCGGTCCGCGACCGCGGCAAGATGCGGGAAGGGGGGAGCCTCATGCGCGATGCCATGGACCGCGTCCCCCTGCGACACCAAGCGCTCGGCGAGATGGCTGCCCGCGAAGCCGGTGATGCCGGTGATGAGGACGGTGCGGGGCACTCCCGAAGAGTATTAGTTCGCGGCCGTGAGCGCCGCCGGCGCGGTCGCGAGCGGCAGCCGGATCGTGAATCTCGTGCGCCTTCGAGTAAGCGCGTGACGCGCACTCTCACTGCGTGCGCCGCACCTCGCCGCTCGCGACGTCGTAGCGGAACGTCGCCGGGGTCGAGGGGCCCGGCAAGCGCATGTACGTGACGATCACTGCGACGTTCTGGCCCTGCACGTCCGTGAACGCATTGGCCGACCACTCCGCCGATCCCTCGCGCGACCACTGCTCGCGGAGCGCCGCGCCACCCTCGCGCTCGACCGCGCCGAACGCTTCCTCGATGTCGGTCCTTAGCGGGAGTGGCGGTTGCCTGACGCTGGCCGTGCCGATGCGGACCTGACCGCCGCCCGCAATGCCGGTGCCGGTGGACGCGACACGAAGATCGTTGGGCGCATCCGAGCGGACGAAGGAGTAGCTCAACCTCGCGGGCCGGTCCGCGCCGGAGCCGCCCGGTGTGGCCGCCGAGCCCCAGCCGGCACTCCCACTCACCATCGCGACCGGGCCGCCGAGCGCGGCCCGCGCGCGGGTGGTCGCGAACGCCCGCCGAAGGCCGGCCGTCTCCGGACCCTCGCGCGTCGCATCGACGATGACGTCCACGTTCGGCGGCGCCGTCGCCGACGATTGCGCCGCGTACGTTACGCGGTAGGTCGCCACCGGCATCTCCCTGTCGTGGGTGAGCACGAGACGCACGAGCCACGTGCGCGCGCTGATGCGGAAGCTGCGCCCGCCGCCGTCCTCGCCCGCCGCGAGCGCGCGCGCGTAGGGGACGGACCAGGTATCGAGGCGTCCGAGCTGGTCCGCGTCGAGCTGCTCTTCGATGTCGCGCATCACCTCCATCGCGTTCGCATCGGCGTGCGGGAAGCCGACGCGGATCGTTCGGGTGACGCCGGAGGAACGGAAGTAGAAGTTGAATTTCTCCGGCTTCGCGAGCGCATGCGACTCGGAGGAGAAGCGCACCACCGCCGCGATGAGCTCGTCGCCCGGCTCGACGCGCTCGACGGCCTCGCGGGCCAGTCGCAGCGCCTCGTCGAACGACACCTCGGTCGAGCGCGCCTGGGCGACGCCGAAGAAGAGACCGCCGAGGATCGCGAGGCCGAGCATGCCGCGCCCGAGCGCGCCAACGGCCCGCGGCGAGAGCGACACCGATGAGAAGGGATCCGTCGCGGCCCGCGCGCCCTCGCCGAGGAGGTTGAACGAGAACACGGCGGCGGCGACGACCACGCCGGGCACGAAGGCCACGTACTGGTTGCTGAACGCGTACTGCTGCGCCCCGGCGAGCATCTGCCCCCACTCCGGGGCACGGTCGCGCACGGGGAGGATCGGGCGGCCGAAGTCGTCCGTCAGGAAGACCGCGCCGGACATGAACACGCCGAGGAAGCCGAGCTCGGCCAGCAGCAACAGGGTCGCCCCGGCCTCGAGCGCCCCGAGACCGAAGAGCTGCGGAGCGAGGGAGCGAAGCAGATGGTGCGTGACGATCCAGCGCGTGCGCGCGCCGATGGCGCTCGCGGCCTCGACGTACGGCGCCGCGCGGATCCGCGCGACCTCACCGCGCACGAACTGCGCACCCTCCGACCACCCGACGACACCGAGGGCGACGACGAAGCCGACGATCGCCTGGTCGCGCAGGGCGACCGCGACGAGGAGCGCGAGGAGCAGCTGTGGCACGCCGGCGACGGCATTCGTGACAAGCGTCACGAGCGCCTCGACCGCCCCGCCGCGCCAGCCCGCGAGGACGCCGAACGTGAGCGCCAGGAAAGCACGGATCAGCAGCGCGAGGAGCACGACGGTGAACGTGAGCCGGGCGCCCCACAGGATGCGCGCGAGCTGGTCGCGCCCGAGCGGATCGGTGCCGAGCGGGTTCAAGGCGTCGGGCGGCGTGGGCGGCACCTTGAACGTGCCGTCCGGATAGAAGATCACCAGCCGCTGCGCCTGGGGATCGAGCGCGCTGAGCTGCGCGCCGAACAGCGCGAGAGCCGTCAGCGCGACGAGGCCGACCAGCCCCACGATCAGCGGGACGTTGAGCAGCGTCCGCCGGAGATCGTCGCGTCTCATCGTGACGTCACGTGCACCGCGCGTGTGGCGACGGCGACGAGGCCGCCGAGGAGCGAAAGGGCGACCGCGAACACGAGCGCGATCGCGGAGGCGAACGCGACATTACCCGTCGCGACGGCGAGGATGAAGCCGTACCCCGCTCCGTTCCAGGTGAAGACGAACTCGATGATGGCCAGACTCGAGAGCGCGGTCTTCGCACCGAGCGCGATGCCCGCGAGGATCGCCGGTGCCGCGTTGCGCCCGACGTGACGCTGGGCGACCAGCAGCGGACCGAGGCCCTTCGCCCACGCCGTGACGACGTGCGGCGCATGCCGCGCATCCTCCAGCGCCGTCGCCGTCGTGCGGAAGATGTAGGCGGCGGGTCGCATGGCCAGCGCGATCGCGGGGAGGATCAGGTGCGCGTCCACGGCAAAGCCGCCGCCGACGGGCGCGAGCAGGCGGCCCGTCCGGAGATAGACGATCACGACGACGAGCTGGAGCACCATCGCCCAGAAGAACGACGGGAGCGACGCCCCGACGGTGCCGACCACCCACGCCGGGCCGCGCATCAGCGGCGATCGGGAGAACGCGAACGCCGCGCCGGCGCCGACGCCGATCGCGACCGCCGCCGCCACGGCGGCGCCGAGCAGGATCGCGCTGCGGCTCACGGCGGTCCAGAGCGCCTCCGCCAGCGTGAGGTCTCGGAACGGTGCGCGACCGCGAAGCAAGAGGCCGAGGGTCAGGTCATCCAGCGGTGCGGCATGGATGGCGAGGTCGGTGATCCAGATGACCAGGAGCGCCGTCGCGACGAGCGAAACGACCCCCCAGACGAACGGCTGGCGCTTGGCCGGCGGCACGCCCCTAGTACAACGGCAGGAGCGGAATGGGTCCGCTCAGAGCACGGTCGCCGTGAACGGCTGGCGTCCGGTCGCGAAGCGCTCCAGGGAAAGATCCGCGATGTCGAGAGTGTGCGCGCGGCCGTCGAGCATCTCTTCGACCACGAGCTGCGCCGTCGCGGGCGTGTGCATGAACCCGTGTCCGGAGAACCCGGCCGCGAGATACAGACCCTGCACGCCGGGCACCGCGCCGACGACGGGATGGTCGTCGGGTGTCATCTCGTAATAGCAGGACCACGAGTCGGTGATGCGGAGATCGGCGAAGAGCGGATGCCGCCAGGCCGCGCGCGCGCGGACCCAGGGCTCGAGCGAGGGCGGAACGGCCAGCTCCGCGAACTCGCCGGGAACGAAGGCCGCGGGCGGCGCGCCGGGACCCTTCTCGACCCGGCCGTCGGCGGTGAGGTTCGGCATCGCGAATCGCTGCGCCGCGCCTTTCGGCCGGAAGTGGAAACCGGACTCCCATTCGATCGTCATCGGGACGCGCGACAGCGCCGGGTAGGGGCGGGACTCCATGATCGATCTCGCGTAGGGCCAGATCGGGACCGCGACGCCGGCGCTCGCGGCGAGCGGCGCGGTCCAGCAGCCCGTCGCGAGGAGCACTCGCTCGCACGAGATCACTCCGTCGGTGGTGCGGACCCCGGTCACCCGATCGCCCTCGCGCACGATCCCCGTCGCGGAGACGCCCTCGCGGATCTTCACGCCACCGAGCTGCGCGGACGCGGCGAAGCCCGCGAGCGCCTCCAGCGGATCGCCGTATCCGTCTTCGGCGCCGAATCGCCCGCCGGCGAGATCGTCGGTGCGGATGCCCGGCACGAGCCGCTCGATCTCGGAGCGGTCCACCATCTCGACGTTCACGCCGACGCGCTCGTACAGCGGCATCGCGCCTCGGAGCTGCGCGAGGCCCTCGGGTGTTTCGGCTACGAACAGATAGCCGCGCTGCTGGAAGTCGTGCCTCGCGCCGGTGCGGTCCTCGAACGACCGCCAGAACGCGACCGCCAGCTTCGACAGGCGCACGTCGAGCTCGTCGTCGAACTGGTGGCGGATGCCGCCGAGGCCGCCTTTGCTCGTCCCCTGCCCCAGCTGGCCACGCTCGAGCAGCACGACACCCTGCTCGCCGCGCTCCGCGAGGAAGAACGCCGCGGCACAGCCGACCACGCCGCCGCCGACGATGACGGTCGAGGCCGTTGCTATCCCGCCACCTCTTCGAAGCGGAGCTTCCCGTCCTGCTCGGTGATCCGTCCGAAGCGGGGGATGTCGTGCGTGAAGCCGACGATCCATCGTTCGGAGACCGCGCGGGGCAGGATCACCTTCTTCGCCGCGAGCGTCTCGAGCGGGAACAGGTCGAACGCGGGGATCCACGGCAGCCGCAGGTGATGCCGGTCGGGCATGAAGTCCGACGAGAAGAACAGCGTCTCGCCACCGTCGCTCACCCGCACGGTCTGCGTGCCGCGGGTGTGGCCCTGGATCCGGTCGAGGCGGATGCCGGGCAGGATCTCGACGCTCTCGTCGATGAGCTCGAGCTTCCCCGCCGCCTCGAGGGGCGCGAAGTCGTCGCTGAAGTAGGAGCCGCGGGTGCGCTCGTTGGGCGCGTTCGCGTCGACCCACTCGAGCCGCTGGAACACGTACGACGCCCGCGGGAACGTCGCCACGACGGCGTCGCCGTCGCGGTAGGTGTTGCCGCCGGCGTGATCGAAGTGCAGGTGCGTGTTCACGACGAGCGTCACTTCCTCCGGCCGCACGCCACGGCGCGCGAGCTCTTCCAGAAGCCGCGGCGGCCCGTCGATGCCGAAGTTCTCTTTGGAACGCTCCGTGAGCTTCGGCCCGGCTCCCGTCTCGACCACGACCACGTTGCCAGCCCCGTCGCGGATCAGCAGGCAGTTCATGTCCATCGCGATGCGATTGCGGTCGTCCGCGGGCTTCTCCTTCTCCCACAACGCCTTCGGGACGATGCCGAACATCGCGCCACCGTCGAGCCGGAAGATGCCATCGCTGAAGATCTCGATCTGGAAACGACCGACGCGCACGACAAGGCAGTATGGAGAAGTGGACGAGAAGAGCGGGCGGTACACCGCCGAGGACCTCTTCGATGACCTGCCGACGCTCCACGACGTGCCGTCCGCGACCGCCGCGCAGATGGCCGACGTGGACCGGGTCGCGTCCGCGGAGCTCGGCATCCCGCTCGAGCTGCTCATGGAGAACGCATCACACCAGATCGCCGCGGCGGCGCGTCTCTTCCTCGGCGGAGTCGCTGGCATGAAGATCGTCGGGTTAGCGGGCAGTGGGAACAACGGCGGCGACGCGCTCGGCGCCCTCCGTCACCTGAGCGGATGGGGCGCGACGATCAGCGCTGTGCTCTCTGGCCCAGCGGAACGGCTGCGTCCGCTCGCCCGTCGGCAGCGCGACATCCTCGCGGCCCTCGGTGTGCGACTCGAGGCCGCCGCCCTGGATGCCGACCTCCTCATCGATGGTCTGCTGGGTTACAGCGTCGCCGGCCCGCCGCGCGATGCTGTTTCGGATCTCATCCGCGCGGCCAATGTGTCGCGTGTGCCGATCCTCTCGGTCGACCTGCCCTCGGGCCTGCATCCAGACACCGGCGAGCCACTGGGGATCACGGCCCGCGCGGCGCTGACGGTCACGCTCGCGCTACCCAAGCGCGGCCTCATGGCGACTCGGTCGCGGGCTCTCGTTGGTGAGCTGCTCCTCGCCGACATCGGAATCCCACCGCTGGCGTTCGGCCGTGTTGGCATCGAGACGCGCGGTCTGTTCGACGGTGGCGACCTCGTCCGTATCATCCGCTGATGACGCTCCAGGGGAAGCGCCTTGGGGAAAGCCGTGGATCGCCTCGGGTTTGCGAAATCTATTGAAGACCGGTCGCATCGCAGGTGTCCGCGAGCACCACCGTGAATTGGTCATGAAGAAAGTCAAGGACGGCGAGCGCCGAAGCCCGTGAAGGCCGCATGGCCGGCCATCAAGCACGGCCCCACCTTCGACCCCAACCGTGTCACGGTCCGGTGGCGCTACTAGGTCTTCGGCGGCTCCGCAGACACGCCGAGCTCGCGCGTCCTTTGATAAGCCGCGTAGACAGCCTTCGACAGTACGGTGCGTAGAGCGCCTTTCTCCAGTTGATAGATCGCCGCCGCGCTCGTGCCGCCGGGCGACGTGACCATGTTCCGCAGCTCCGCGAGGTGCCGTCCACTTTGACGCGCGAACAGGGCGGAGCCCTCAACCGTTCGCAGGACGAGCTCCTCCGCGACACGCCGCGAGAAGCCGAGGTGGACGCCCGCATCCACGAGCGCCTCCATGAGCAAGAACACATAGGTCGGCCCCGTCCCCGAGAGCGCGGTCGCCATCGCGACCTGTTCCTCTTGCTCAACCTCGATCTCCTCCCCCAGCGCCCGGAGGATCGCGCGTGCTCGCTCCCGCTGTGCCGCCGAAACCGAGGGCGTCGGCCACCACACGGTCACGCCCATCGCCACCTGCGCCGGCGTGTTGGGCATCGCGCGGATGATCGACGCATGGTCCAAGCCACCGCGCAACGAGTCGGCCGATGCGCCCGCGACGATGGACAGGACGAGCTGGTCCGCGGCGAGCTTGCCGCGTAGCTCGGCCATGACGTGCGGCAGAACCTGAGGCTTCACGGACAGCACAACGATGCCCGCGCCACGCGCCGCTTCGACGTTTGAGGCGACAGCACGAACGCGGTAAGTCTTCGTCAGTTCAGCGCGACGTTCGCGGCGTGGACCGCTCACCGTCACACGGCCCGGCGTGACGAGCTTGCGGTCGAGCAAGCCTCGAATCATCGCGGCGGCCATCGTGCCACCGCCGACGAACGCGATGCGTGTATTCGTGAGTGCCATAGGTTGATTGTGAACGAGCAGCATCTCGGCTGTTGAACGTAATGCGACCGGTGGACCTCGCGCCCACTCGTCATCGTCCGGCCTCTAGCGTGGTTAGTGCAGCGCGAGTACGTACTTCTCAAACTTCGCACCACCGCTACACGCCCCAGCTCGAACGGGAACATTTGCTTGCCGGCGCGAGCGCGTAACCCCTCGGTGAGTTCGAGCCGCGGCGTTGCTACGCATTACGGGCGGTTGGCCTGAAAGCGACGCCGGGTGCGGCAAGATCGCCGAACGATTCAACGAAGGCGAGGGCTCCTGGTTCGCCCGGCCTGTGCCAGGCGCTTACCTCCACCCACCGACAAGCACATGCCACGCAAGAACCGGCGTGAAGCGGTGGTGCGCAGTTTGAGGAGTTGATGCCAAATGAGAGCGACGCGGGAGGAGCCAGCCGGGGCGCTACGCTGCGTCCCGGCCGGCCCCGCTTCGTTAGCAGACGAACACGGTCGTGGAGCCTTGCAGGATCACGCTAGAACCGCCGAACCCGATGCCGGTCCCCGAGTTCGAAATTACGAGATCACCGACATTCGAGACGCCCCCACAACTGCCGTTCAAAGTGATGAGCGTGCCTTGAATCACGACGCCCGTGGGACTCACGGTGATGTTGCTGCCGGACGAATTCACAACGATGTTGGCACCGCCCACCGTCACGCTTCCGGTTGGCCCCGCCAGGACGATCCCACTATTCGTGATGCTCAGCGAGAACAGCCCGTTCGGGCTGGTCAGCTTCGAGCTCGTGAACTGATTCGCAGCCGCCAGGGTCGCTGCATCACCCGCGGCGCGTGCCGCAGCCTCGTTTGTGATGTTCGATTGCAGCGCCGTGTCGGCGGCAGCCCTCGCCGCGGCCTCGGCGTCGATGCTGGCTTGGAGCGTCGTGTCCGCGGCTTGACGCGCCGCGGCCTCCGCGTCGATGTTGGCTTGAGGTCCGGTGGCACCCGTTGCACCCGTTGCACCTGTAGGACCAGTTGCTCCATCAGCGCCGGTCGCACCTGTGGCACCGGTCGCGCCGGTGGGACCAGTCGCACCCGTCGCGCCGGTCGCACCCGTGGCGCCCGTTGCGCCGGTGTCGCCCTGCGCCCCAGTCGCGCCTGTCGGACCTGCGGGACCAGTTGGGCCCTCCGGTCCAGGTGGCCCGGCGACGCCTTCGGCATTCCACACCAGCGGTATCTCGTTGTTTGAACAGTCAGTCGTGGCGCTCACGATCTTGATCGTGCCGCTGCTGTTGTTTACGCAGGCGTAGATCAGCCCGGTTGTGATCGCGCTGGCAACGCCAACGGCGCTCACGCCGACCAAGGCGGCTACGAGCGTGATGGCCATTGCAGCCTTGCTGCTCATGAACGCGCGCACAAGCGACGAGACGCGAAGAACGATCCTCATGGCTCCCCTCCCTCAGGCGGCGTGAACCGCTCGATCCGCCACCCTACAGGGAGCAACGATAGGAGCGGTCGTCAAGCCGCCCGGTCTACGTCCTCGTGATCGCGCGGTCCAGACGATCACATTGAAGGACGGGCGGCGAGTTCAGGCTTCGTTTCGCCGCCAGTCCCAATTCCGCGCCCCGCTGTGGAGCGGATTGCCTGATCTCAGCGAAGGGACGCCTCATGGCCGCGATGCGCGAGCTGCTCTTGCTCGCCCTCTTGATCATGAATTCGTAGGTGGTGGCGACAGCACTCTGCGGCACGGGACCGACGTACGTGTTCCTGTTGATGGAGTCGCTGACCGACGCCGGCGTGCATCTCGGGTTCTCGCGGCGCGTGGCCGAGGAGCTCGTGCTCCGCACCGTCGAGGGGTCCGCGGCCTTCGCGCGCAGGAGCGGACGGCACCGCGCGGAGCTGCGGAACATGGTCACGTCCCCCGGCGGCACCAGCGCCGCGGCGATCTACGAGCTCGAGAAGGGCACGATGCGCACGGTGCTGTCGCGGGCGGTCTACGCCGCGTTCGTCAGAACGCGCGAGCTCGGCGCCGA
>DATKCP010000050.1:0-4939 GCA_035513115.1 Candidatus Limnocylindria bacterium
CGATCAGGGTGCGGCGCTCTCGAACGATCCGCTCGCGCTCGCCTCGGCCCTGCGCAAGATGGACGCGTACGGCAAGAAGATCCCGCTGCCGGTGAATCCCGCGGTCGCGCCGCTGTTCATCGTGCAGCCGCTGCTGCCCGGTGGACTTGGCGGACTCTTCGCGACGCACCCGCCCATCGCGGAGCGCGTCGCGCGCCTGGAGCGGATGGCGGGCGCGGAGCTGCCGGCGCGGTTCTGACGCGCGGTCGCGGCTACCGCTCGACGATCGTGGTCTTCGCGTTCCCGAGGATCGACCAGTGCGTCATGTCCTTGCCCGGACGCGCGCCATGCCAGTGCTTCGTGTTCGCGGGGATGAACGCGACGTCGCCAGCCGACACCTCGTGACGCTCCTCGTCGGTGGCCACCAGGCCCTCGCCCTCGGTGATGACGAGGATCTGATCCGTCGAGTGAACGTGCGGCCTGTTCACCGCGCCGTGTTTGAAGTGCACCTCCGAGAGGCGCAGGTCGCGGCTCTCCTCGCCGACGGCGGTCTGGGACTCGACCTCGCCGACGAAGATCGGATTGTCGGACCGCTGGCGTCCGGCCTTGGTGACGCGGATGACCCGCACGCGTCGATTCTGGCTCAAACTGGAGCGCGGTGACCGCACTGGTGCTCGTCCACGCCTTTCCGCTCAGCGGGGCGATGTGGGAACACGAGCGCCGCGCGCTGCGCGATGCGGCCGCTCCCATCATCGCGCCCTCGCTCCCGGGTTTCGGCGGCACGGCCGTTCCGCGCGGCGATCCGTCGATGGACGATTACGCCGACAGCATCGTGGCGGCGATGGACGCGGCGAAGATCGAACGCGCGGCGGTAGCCGGCCTCTCCATGGGCGGATACGTCGCGTTCGCGATGTGGCGCCGCCATCGCCACCGCATCGAACGCCTCTTCCTGGCCGACACGCGGGCGGAGGCCGACAGCGAGGAAGCGCGAGAGAAACGCCTGCGCCTCGCGGCCCTTCTCCGCGAGCACGGCATCGAGGCACTCTTGAAGACGCCGCCGCAGTGGCTGGGCAAGGACTCGCCACACTGGGCTCCGCTCGTGAAGATGATCCGCGGTCAGGCGCCGGAAGCCGTCGCGCAGGCGAGCATCGCCATGGCCCATCGCCCGGACAGCCGGCCGGACCTGCCGGCGATCGACGTTCCGACGGCGGTCGTCGTTGGCGAGTACGACACGATCACGCCGCTCGAGATGTCGCGGGTGATGAGCGACGAGATCCCGGGAGCGACGCTCAGCATCATCCCCGGCGCCGCGCACATCTCGAACCTCGAGGCGCCCGCCGCGTTCGGCACGGCGCTGCGCGCATGGCTTCGACGGCCGGCGTGATCGTCCGCGCGACGGATCTCGCGCGCGTCTATCCGACCGGCGCGACGGCCGTTTCGGCGCTCGACGGTGTGACGCTCGAGGTGCGGCGCGGCGAGTTTCTCGCGGTGATGGGGCCCTCGGGCTCCGGCAAGTCGACGCTGCTGAACATCCTCGCCGGACTCGAGCGCCCAACGCGCGGGACGGTCGTCGTGGACGGCGCGGATCTCTCCGCCATGGATGAGGTCACGCTGGCCGGCTACCGCCGCGACAAGGTCGGCATGATCTTCCAGGCCTTCAACCTGCTTCCCCGCTACCGCGTCGTCGAGAACGTGGCTCTCCCGCTCGTGTTCGCCGGCATCGCACGTGATGCCCGCCTCGAGCGAGCGCGCGTCGTTCTCGACCGCCTGGGGATGGGTCCGCGCGCCGACCACCGACCGAGCCAGCTATCGGGCGGCGAGATGCAGCGCACCGCGATCGCCCGCGCGCTGGTGACGGATCCGCCGCTGCTGCTCGCGGACGAGCCGACCGGCAACCTCGACTCCGCGAACGGCGAGGCGCTGCTCTCGCTCATCACGGAGCTGCACGCCCGTGGGCAGACGGTGGTGCTCGTCACGCACGACGCCGGCATCGCCTCGCGCGCCCAGCGCATCGTGCGCATGCGGGATGGGCGGATCGTGAATTGAGGTCGTCCGATCTCTTCGCGCTCGCGTTCGGCAACTACACGCGCTCCCGGCTGCGCTCGACGCTCACGACGCTCGGCGTCGCGATCGGAACGGCTCTGGTGGTCCTCCTCATCGCTCTGGCGACCGGCGCGGAGGACAACGTGAAGCGGTCGATCTTCTCCATCGGGGATCTGCGGCTCGTCACCGTGCAGCCGTTCCAGCCGGGCGCCACCGGACTCTCCGCGGTGCCGCGGACCATCGGCGACGACCACGTCGCGAAGTTCAAGGCGATCCCGCACGCGCAGTCCGTCTACCGGCAGTACGACGCGCCCCTCGGAACGCTCCTCGAGGGTGGTGAGGATGCGGCGATCCGCCCGCAGGGGATCGAGGCCGGCGCTCCGGTCGACCGTGGCGATCTGCTCGCCGGCCGCCATCTCGAGCCTGACGAGCGTGGCGTGGCCGTGATACCCGGCAACCTCGCGCGCCTCTTCGCCCCCACACCTGCCGCGGCAGTCGGACAGAAGGTGACGCTCCGGCTCGGCGGCGCGGTGAGGCTCGGCAACACGCGCATCAGCGGAAGCGGCACGCCGCGCGACTACGTCGTGACGGTCGTCGGCGTCTTCGACGAGCAGGTGTCGCAGACGTCCGTCCGCATCGCGCTGGAAGATGCGCTGCTCGCGGGCGCGGAGAATCGCGGGCTGACGGCCGACGCGCTCCGGCAGACCACCGGATACAGCGGGGTCGCGATCGAGTCCGAGGACTCACGGTACGTCGCGGACGTGGTGAGGTCGGTGCAGGAGCTCGGCTTCAGCGCGTTCTCGCTCAAGCAGGTCATCGAGCAGATCGACCGGGGCTTCGGCGTGTTCCGGGGCATCCTGGCCGGCATCGGCGGCGTCGCGCTGCTCGTGGCGGCCATCGGCATCGCGAACACCATGGTCATGGCGGTGCTCGAGCGGACGCGCGAGATCGGGATCATGAAGGCGGTCGGCGCATCACCGCGCGACATCCGCTCTCTCTTCCTCGCGGAGGCGGCGCTCGTCGGCGCGTTCGGCGGTGTCGTCGGCCTCGCGCTCGGGATCCTCGGCGGCCGCGCCATCGAGCTCGTGATCCGCAACCTCAACCCGCAGTCGAACCCCGCGCCGATCTTCATCGTCGACCTGCCGCTCGCATTCGGCGCCCTGGGACTGGCGCTCCTCGTCAGCCTCGTCGCGGGATTCCTACCCTCGCGCCGCGCCATGCGCATGTCCGCCCTCAGCGCGCTGAGGTACGAGTAGACGCTACGACGCTCCCCTGCGAGGGTCGGAGCAAAGGCAGGGCGTTTGCGATAACTATAGCGATAGCGCTATAGTTTACGCAAGTGCAGGACCACGGTAACGAATGGATCGGCTCCGCGGAGGTCGCGAAACGCCTGCGCGTCAATGAAGCACGTGTTCGCGCACTGATAGAGCGCGGCGCGCTGCCTGGACGGAAGCTAGCGAATCGTTGGCTCGTACCTCTTGAAGCACTCCGGAGTTCCGGTGTCGCAGCCCGCGTGGCTGGTCGCCCATTCAGTCCCAAGAATGCCTGGGGCCTTCTGTTCCTGGCTTCCGGCATGCCAGCCGAGTGGCTGTCGCCCGCAGAGCGATCGAGGCTAAGGGCGCGTCTCCAATCGCCTAAGTTTCCGCTCGCCTCGCGTTTCAGACGACGTGCGAGTGTCAACTATCTTCGCGGCGACGACCGCGCGCTGGCGAAGATCGTCGCGGACGACAGATTCGTCCGATCCGGTGTCAGTGCCGCGAGCGAGCACGACGTTGACCTTGGCGCTGCTGGCATCGTAGAGGGCTACCTGCCAAAGGAAAGTCTGGCGAAGTTGTCCTACGACCACGCGCTGCGTGAGGTCTCCGAAAGCTCGGCAAATTTGATCGTTAGAGCAGTCGAGAACCGCTGGCCGTTCGGCTCGGGAGGTGTGGCACCGGCAGCCGTCGTGGCCATCGACCTCATCGATTCGGCCGATCAGCGGAGCCGCCGTGCCGGGAACGAATTCCTTAAGCGGATCCGACGCCGGCATCGGCCGAAATGATCGACCTGCTTCCGACGAGCGAGAAGGATCGAGCGGTATGGGAAACCATTATCGATATCAGTGACTGGTTCCCTGCTCCGTGGGCACTCATCGGCGCACGCATGGTTCAACTTCACGCGATGTCCGTTGGTCGAGTGGTGCCTCGAGTGAGTCTGGACGCCGATGCCTTGGCCGATGTTCGAGCGATGCCTGGAGCGACAGAGAAACTCTCCGCGAGCTTGAGCGTTCGGACTGGCCCATCGATTCGTGCGAGGCGACGTCTCAGTCGATGTACTCGCTCCCGACGGCCTCAATAGGCTGAGCTCGCGCTTGACAGTGGGCAAACTCCATACGGTTGAGGTACCCGGCGGAACACAAGCACTTCACCGGACGCAAGTTCGGGAAGTCCGTGCTGGCCGTCGACGTGGACGGATACCGCTTCCCAGCCTCTTGGGTGCCATCCTGCTGAAGGCGCGCGCTGTGAATGTCGATGACGTGCCCGAAAACCAGCGGATTGACTTGGCGCTGCTGTTGAGCCTGGTCGGCGACGTCGAACCGATCCGGCAGGACATGCGAATGAGCGAGAGATCCTGGCTCCGGCGGCGTCGAGAAATGGGCGATCCGGCGACGGCGTGTTGGCGATCTCTGTCGCCGGATGACGCGCAACGCGGCGTGGCGACCTTCCGTCAACTAACGGGCTGAGCCATCGGTGTGTCGCGCTGGCTCAGCGGCGCAGGGCGGATGGGCTAGAACGGCCCCGCGAGCTCCGGCGGCGCGAAGAGGTAGGCCGGCCTCTGCCACCACTGGTCGACGGCTTCGCCGCGGGCCTGATTGAGCAGCGCCGCGATCGTGTCCGGCGGCTGCCCGTCGGCCGCAGCCACGACGATGATCTTCCCC
>DATKCP010000051.1:0-2721 GCA_035513115.1 Candidatus Limnocylindria bacterium
CGACCGTGCCCGAAAGCGACGTCGTCTCGACCGGACCGATGGTCGGTCCGGCCGTCTCAGCGGCGCGCGAGCGTCGCGTCGAAGAGCAGCAGCGCGCCGAGCGCCGTCCGCACTACCGCGTCCTACCGGCGATGGGCCGTAAGGGCGGAGAGCGCGACGAGACCGTCGAGCGCGAGACCGAGGTCCGCGAGGTCCGCGAGACCCATAAGGACTAAGCCTCGTCGCGCGGGAGCTCGGCCTCCGCTGTGGAGCCGAGCTCCCTGGTGCGCTGATAGGCCGCGTAGACGGCTCGCGACAGCACCGTTCTGAGCGCACCCTTCTCCAGCTCGTAGACCGCCGCCGCACTCGTCCCGCCGGGCGAGGTGACCTGGTTCCGTAGCTCCGCCAGATGCCGGCCGCTGGCGCGGGCGAACGCGGCGGACCCTTCGACCGTCCGTAGCACCAGCTCCTCCGACACGCGGCGCGAGAACCCGAGGTGAACGCCGGCGTCGACCAGCGCCTCCATGAGCAGGAAGACATAGGAGGGACCCGTCCCCGATAGCGCCGTAGCGCGATCCACGTCCTCTTCGACCTCCGCGTGCA
The DNA here is from genome assembly GCA_035513115.1 of Candidatus Limnocylindria bacterium. Taxonomy (GTDB): domain Bacteria; phylum Chloroflexota; class Limnocylindria; order P2-11E; family P2-11E; genus CF-39. Next base: position 583 of record DATKCP010000051.1, read on the forward strand.
GCACTTCGCCGAGCGCACCGAGGATCACGGTCGCGAGCTCACGCTGATCCGCGGTCACCTCGTCGGTCGACGTCCACACGGTGACGCCCATTCCGATCTGCGCCGGCGTGTTGGGCATCGAGCGCACGATCGATGCGTGGGCCAAGCCGTGCCGCAGCGACCGGAGGGTCGCGCCGGCGACGATCGAGATCACGAGCTGATCGGGGCGCAGCTTCCCGCGGAGCTCCTTCATCACGCCGGCCAGGACCTGCGGTTTGACCGAGAGCACGACCACGTGAGCCGACTTCGCGGCATCGGCGTTCGAGGCAAGGGCGCGCACACCGAACTGCTTCGACAGCTCGGACCGTCGCTCGCGGCGCGGTCCCGTGACCGTGATGCGCGAGGGCGGAACGAGATGACGCTCGAGGAGGCCGCGGACCATGGCCTCGGCCATCGTCCCGCCGCCCAGGAAGGCGAGCCTCTTACTCCTCAGTGGCACCGCGCCATCCTATCGGCGGCGCACGGCCATCAACGCGCCGGGTCGACCCTCTCCATCGTCCTCCTATAGAGCGGTTCTTCGGGGCGGAGCGGTCTCGGACGGTGGTACTCCTCGATGATCGTCGGCACGATGCGCACGCTCACGAGCTGCGTGCCGTGGAAGTAGAGGTGATGCAGGGTGCCGAGTCGCGTCTCGGTCGACCACATCTGATCGAACACGAAGTTGCCGAGGCTGTACGCGATGTAGCGGTCTCTGTAGACCTCGACCGGCTGCACCCAGTGCGGATGGTCCCCGAGGACGGCGTCGGCGCCGGCGTCGACCATCGCACGCGCGGCCGTGACCACCCAGGGCCGGGGCCGCGGCTCGTACTCGATACCCCAGCTCGTCACGACGATCACGAGGTCGGCGACCGCGCGCGCCGCGGCGATGTCAGCCCTCATCCGGTCATACCCGGCCGCGTCGTGGAAGAAGTGGTTGTGGCCTGCCTGCGTCTCCGTCGCCCCGTAGAACTCGGGCGGGACGTCGTTGTACCCGACGAACGCGACACGCACGTCCGCGACGCGGACGACCGCCGGTGCGCGCGCCGCGGCGAGGTCGGCGCCGCCCCCGAAGCTCGCCAGGCCGGCCGCCGTGAGGGCGCGGATCGAGTCGAGGATGCCGCCGCGCCCGGCGTCTCCGCTGTGATTCGCGGCGACGCTCAGAACGTCGATGCCCGCGTCGGCTATGGCGCCGGCGTAGCTCTCGTTCCCGACGAACGTCATACAGCCGGTGCAGTAGCGGTTCCCCTCGCCGGAGAGCACGGCCTCGAGCGTCGCCACCCCGAGATCCGCCGCCCGGAACAGATCGCGCACGTCCGCGAACGGGATCCTCGCGTCGCCGGCGAGCTCCACCCGCTGCTGGACGCCTCGGCCGTAGACGATCCCGCCGCCGATGAGCAGGTCCCACGTGTACGGCTTGGTCACGGCTACGGAGGCATCCGAGATGTCCGGCGGGCCCGGCTCCGGCGTCGGTTCCGGTGTCGGGGACGGAGAGGGCGTGGATGTCGGGGCAGGTGAGGGCGAGGTCGGTGCAGGGGTGAAGCTCGGCTCGGCCGATGCGGCGGTGGCGGGCAGCGTCTGACCCGGACGCGGGGCGAGGCCCTCGCCGACGACGATCCCCCACACTCCGACCGCGGCGACCAGCAGCAGGATCCAAGCCCCGAGACGCCGGCGTTCCCCGCGCACGGCAGTGATACTGCCCGACCATGCGCCTGGGTCCATACCAGATCGAGATCTTCAGCGACGGGATCTTCCGCCTCGACGGCGGATCGATGTTCGGGGTCGTCCCGAAGGTCCTCTGGGAGCGGGCCAAACCGGCCGACGAGCGCAATCGCATCCCCATGGACATGAACTGCCTCCTGATCCGGGACAAGGCCGGGCACGTGGTCGTTGTGGAGACCGGCGCGGGCAGCAAGCTCACCGACCGGCAGCGCGAGATCTTCGGCATCGACCAGCCGCCCGCGCTCCTGGACGAGCTCAGCCAGCGGGGCGTGCGGCCGGACGAGGTGACGCTGGTGGTCAACACGCACCTTCACTTCGATCACTCGGGCGGGAACACCTATCGCGACGGGGAGCGAGTCGTGGCGACGTTCCCTCGCGCTTCGTACGCGTTCCAGCGTCTCG
>DATKCP010000052.1:0-3249 GCA_035513115.1 Candidatus Limnocylindria bacterium
TCAGCGGACCGTCAGCGCCGTCCGCATGCCCAGCTGATAGTGGCCGGCGATGTTGCAGATGATCACGTAGTTCCCCGCCGCGAGATCAGCCGTGACCAGCGCCACCTTTCCGACGCCCAGGCTCTTCACCTGTTTCACCAGGCCGTCCTCGCTGGCCTTGCCGCCCGCGACAGGCAGCTTGTCGAAGGCGAGGTCGGTCCTGATGAGCTCGAACGCGTGCTCCATCGCGCCCTCGTTCTTGATGCCGAACGTCACCGCCCCCGGGGTCACCGTGGCGACGCTGAGCTCCACCCGGTAATCCTTCATGTGGACCGCGACGTCGACGTCCGCGGGGATCGTCTGGGGCGCCGCCCCGCAGCCCGCGGTGGTCATGGCGAGGCCAAGCAGCAACAGCAGGGGGAGGTGTCTCACGAACGCAGCGTACCGCGCTCGCGACGGCGCTGCGTTTCCTCCTCGTGCGCGAGCCAGCGGAAGAACGCGAGCGAAACCCCGAGCAGGAACACGGAGTCGCCGACGACCCACATGAGTGCGCCGCCGATCCGCTGGTCGGTGAGCGCGTCGATGCCGTAGGCCGCGGTGCGATCCGCGTAATGCGGGTACAGGAGCCGCGTCGAGAACGAGAGGACGCCTCCGAGCACCGTGTTCTGCGCCGCGCCGGCGAGCAGGAGATAGATGATGCGTGCCGCGTACGAGAGCGTGCCGCGGAACGGCACGGGATCGATCACGACGCTCCAGAACAGCATCGCCGTGCCGAAGAAGTGCGCGTGCTGGAGAACGTGCAACCGCGCGTCCCGTACGGCCGCCTCGTAGAGCGCCGGCCAGTGCCAGAGGTAGACGGCGCCCACGAACAGGACTGCCGCGACGAGCGGATGGCGGAGGACGTGGAACAGCGTCCGCACCGGGCCGCCTCGCGCGAGCGGCCGTACGACCCGGGCGCGCACGAGATCGGGCAGACCCAGGAGCAGCGGCCGCACCGGTGCGCCGATGAACAGCAGCGGCGGCGCGATCGTGGTGAGGAGCACGTGCTGGAGCATGTGGACGCTGAAGAGATCGGCGGCGAGGACCTCGAGCGCGGGGACGACCGCGAAGAGCAGCGTCGCGATCCCCAGGAAGAAGACCGCCGTGCGCCAGGCCGGCCAACGGCGCCGCTTCATCCGGCGCACGCCCCTGGCATACACCGCGGCGGTGAGGACCGCGGCGACGACGGCTAGAGCTTCAATGAGGTGTCCACCATGATCGCGACGAACAGCAGCGCGAGATACAGCAGGGAGTACACGTACAGGCCGCGCGCGACGGCGCGACGGCGCGCCGCGGCGGCACGCACGAGCCGTAGAGCCCAGCCGACGAACACGAGCCCGAGACCAACGGCCACCACGAGATAGAGCGGCCCGAGGCCACCGCCGAGGAAGAGCAGCACCGAGAGCGGCACCAGCGACAGGGCGTAGGTGAAGATGCCCCAGGTCGTGGCCGCTTCGCCGCGGACGACCGGGAGCATCGGCACGCCGGCACGCTGGTAGTCGTCGCTGATGAGCAGGGCGAGCGCCCAGAAGTGCGCGGGCGTCCAGAAGAAGATGATCGCGAACAGCAGCCACGCCGAGAGGTCCAGCGAACCGGTGACGGCAGCCCACCCGACCAGCGGCGGGATCGCGCCGGCGGCGCCACCGATGACGATGTTCTGGGCCGTCGATCGCTTGAGCCACAGCGTGTAGACGAGGATGTAGAAGAGCGTGCCACAGATCGCGAGCGCCGCCGCGAGCACGTTCGTGAAGAGCGCGAGCACCGCGAACGCGATGAGGTTGAGGCCGATCCCGAGGCCGACCGCCCACTCGTCGGGCACGCGATGCGCCGGGAGCGGCCTGCGGCGCGTGCGCCGCATGAGCTCGTCGATGTCGCGGTCGAAGTACTGGTTCAGCGCGGATGCGCCGCCGCTCGCGGCCGCACCGCCGACGATCGTCGCCGCGAGCAGCGAGAACGGCGGCACTCCGCGAGCCGCCAGGAACATCGCGCCGATCGCGGTGAGGAGCAGGAGCGACATGATCGCGGGTTTCGTGAGCGCGACCATGTCGAACACCAGCTCGCGCGACGGCAGTGTCGGACGCCACGCGACCGCGGTCAGGGCCACGGTGAGGCACCACACCAGCGACGCGAGCGCCGGATGAGCCCCCAGGGCCCAAGCGGAGAAGCCCGTCAGCGGATTCGCCGCGCCGACCGCGACCTGCGCCGCGAACGCCAGCGCGGTGAGCACGGCGAGCGCCCCGAGCCCAGGGGCCTCGCGGCGATGGCGCCACGCCTGCCAGCATGCGGCGAGCAGCACCACGCCGACGGCGGCGGCCACCCACCGGTGCGCCATGTGCACGGCCTGCGCGCCGAACGTGGGGAAGGCACTGTCGTCGCAGAGCGGCCACGTCGTGCAGGCGGTGCTCGCGTCCGCGCCGCGCACGTACGCACCGGAGAGGACGAGGACGAAGATGCCGACGGCGGCGGCCATGACCAGCGCCGTCCACGGGGCGGCGCCGAAACGCGCGCGGTCCGCGAGTACCGGACTGCGCACCTCGACCGCGAGCACGGTGAGGACGGCGAGCAGGATCTCGGCGTTCGCGAGGTGCGCGGTCACCCAGGTGTGCGGCAGCTCGAGCAGCACGACGATCGCGCCGAGGAGCGCCTGAACGATGTAGAGGACCCCCGCGGCGACGACGAGCGCGAGCACACGGCGCCGCTCGCGGTAGCGCGCGATGGTGACCAGACCGAGCGCGGCGAGACTCGACCCACCCGCGATCGCGATGAAGCGATGGAACCATTCGATCCGCGCCTGGGGGTCGAGACCGGGCAGGAACTGCCCGTGGCACAGTGGCCAGTCGGGGCAGCCGAGGCCGGACCCGGTGACCCTCACGATCCCGCCCCACACGACGACGAGGAACATGAGCGCGAGGGTCACGTACACGAGAGCGCGGTAACGCGGGCCGAAGGTCATTGCCGAATCCACGACGTGCGCCCTTAGTGGGGCACGTCTTCTTTCAGGGGGCGTGCGCTTTGCACGACCGGGATGCGTGCGAAGTTGTAGCCAGGCGGTGGCGAGCTCGTCGCCCACTCCAGCGTGTCGCCCTCCCACGGATCGTCGTCGGCGATCTTCCCGCCCTTCATCACGATGCTGATGATGAAGTTGAAGATGAAGATGAGCATCGCGAACGCGATCAGGTAGACGCCGATCGTCGAGATGAGGTTCAGGAATCCCCACTCTGGCGACTGCGC
>DATKCP010000053.1:0-4895 GCA_035513115.1 Candidatus Limnocylindria bacterium
CAGTTCGTGAAAACGGTCGTCGATGAACCTCGGAGCGCTCCGATGCGGTAGCGTCTCTGACGACCGAGGGGAGGGTCACATGCCGAGCCCCATGCGCGACCGTCTTCTCGCCCTTGCGGTTCGGCTGATCTGGCCGTCGCCGCCGTGGCCGATGCGCTACGGCCTGGCCGTCGGTATGACCCTGTTCGTCGCTCTGCTCAAGTTCGCGATGCCGGAGACCGGTGAGCAGGGTCCCGGTCTGTTGCTCACGATCCCGGTCGCGGTCAGCGCCGTCGTCGCCGGCCTCGGTCCGGCGCTGCTCGCGACCGCCGGCGCCACGATCGTCGTGGCGTTCTTTCTCCCGCCCGCCCTGGTCTTCGCGATCACCGACGAGGTGAGCTGGCTCAGCCTGGCCGCGTTCCTGTTCGAGGGTCTGGTGATCGCGCTGCTCGGCGCCGGACTGCGCGCCGCCCTCCGGCGCTCACTCGAGAACGTGCACCGCCTCGAGGAGCTGCAGCGGGAGCGCAGCGCGTTGATCGCCACGGTGACGCACGAGTTCCGAAATCCGCTAGCGGCGCTCTCCAGTCACCTGCAGCTCGCAACTCGGTTCGTCGCCCGTGAGGACCAGCGTCATCGTTTGCCTCGGTCGATCGAGGTCGCGAGTGACCAGGTCGCTCGCCTGTTACGGCTCATCGAGGACCTGCTCGTCGTCGCGACGACCGGAGACGGACCTTTCCGCATCGAGACCCAGGTGGTCGACCTGGACTCGACCGCCGTCGCCGCGGCGCGGCGCGCACGGGCCGCCGATTCCGCACATCCGATCTGGTCGATTCCTTCCGAGGAAGGAGTGCGGGTGATGGCCGACCGGGCCCGCTTGGATCAGATCCTCGACAACCTGCTCAGGAACGCGGCCCGCTACAGCCCCGCCAGCTCGAGGATCGAGATCAACGTGACCAGTGACGGCGCCCGCCGCACCGGCATGATCCGGGTCCGCGATCTGGGACCGGGCGTGGACCCGTCCGAACGCGATCGGATCTTCGAGCGCTTCGTCCGAGGGTCGTCGGCACGTGGAGTGGATGGCAGCGGCATCGGCCTGTACGTCAGCCGCGAGCTTGCTCGACGGATGGGTGGGCGGCTCCTACTGGAAGAGAGCTCGATCACCGGAAGCGTGTTCGCGGTCGAGCTTCCGCTGGCGCCGGCCGGGGCCAACGCTCTCGACGCGGAGTTGCCGAGTGCGCTCACCCACGCAGAGGAAGCCGGTGAATCTCAGTCGTCGGTCGCGACCTGAGGTCGCGCGATCCGCAGCACCGTGAAGCCGACGACCGCGGCCACGAGCGATGCAGCGAAGATCGAAATCTTGGCCGATGCAGTCGTCGCGGCGTCGGTGAACGCGAGCTGCGTGATGAAGAGCGAGACGGTGAATCCGATACCGCCGAGCGTGGCCGCGCCAAGGACCTGGGTCCACGTCACCCCCTTGGGCAGCACCGCCACGTTCAGCTTCACGGCCGCGTAGGCGGCGCCCGAGATCCCCACGATCTTTCCGACGAGCAAGCCCAGGAAGATGCCCATCGCCACCGGACTCGCTGCGGCTTGGCCGAGCGAGCTCACGTCGACGGCCACGCCTGCGTTCGCGAGTGCGAACAGCGGCACGATGACGAAGCTGGTCCAGGGATGCAGCGTGTGCGCGAGGCGCTCGGCCGCGGACGGTGTGGCGGCTGGCGCCGCAGGCACCAGGAAGCCGAGGGCGACCCCCGCGATGGTCGCGTGAACGCCCGAGTTGTGAACGGCAAGCCAGGCGGCGCAGCCGAGCAGGAGCAGCATCGCGGAGCGCGAGATCCCGCGGTCCAGCCGCCACGTCGCCCGAAATGCCGCGCATGCCAGGCCCGCGAGAGCGAGCCAGAGCGGGTCGATGCCCGCGGAGTAGAAGATGGCGATGACGGCGATCGCACCGATGTCGTCCACGATCGCGAAACTCAACAGAAAGACCTTGAGTCCCACACTGAGGTGTGGGCCGGCCAGGGCCAGGACGCCGACCGCGAAGGCGATGTCGGTCGCCATCGGGATGCCCCAGCCGCGCGCCGCTTCGCCCGTGGGGTTGAGCGCGAAATAGATCAGCGCCGGCGCCACCATGCCACCGAGCGCGGCGATCACGGGTAGCGCCGCCTGCCGGGGACGGCGCAGCTCGCCATCGACGAACTCACGCTTGATCTCGAGGCCGACGACGAAGAAGAAGAGCGCCATCGCACCGTCGTTGATCCAGTGATGCAGGTCCAGGGCGAGTGGCCAGTCGTCAGGGCCGACGGGTTGAGACCAGAACGCGTCATAGCCGGCGTGATCGATGTTCGCCCACGCCAGTGCCAGCGCGCTTGCGACCACCAGCACCACGCCGCCGGCGCTTTCGGTCTGGAGGAATTCTATTAGCGGTCCGAGCGAAACCCGGAGAGAGCGCTTCATCGACACGCGCGAGTCTGGCACCAAAACCCGGCCTTCGACGCGTGCTGCTCGCCAGTTGAGGCAGGATGAAGCCGTGACGAACGACGCCGTCCCCGGAAACCTCCGCTGCGCGTCGTGCGGCGAGACCGAGGCCCTGCGGGGCAAGCGCGTCGACGACGCCATCGAAGTCACCTGCGAGCGATGCGGGGAGACCTGGGTGCGTGAGCCGGGGCTCGTCTGCTCCAAGTGTGGTCGGAGGGATCTCGATGTGCGGAGCGTGCCGATCATCGAGCGCGTCCGCGGAACGCAGATGGCCATTCAGGGTTTCCGCACCGTACGACGATGTCCGTCCTGCGATCCCTGAACCTTCACGCGCAGTGCAACAGCGACCGACCGAGCGCCGACCGCTCCGGTTGTCGTACGTCCCTTTGTACTAAATAGGGGCAGGACCGTGTCTTATTCACACACCTTCCGTTAGCCTCCGAAGTGCCGGGTTAGGCCCGGTCTCGCGAGGAGGGAACCGGGTTGATGTCCACACTGGTTACGCCGCGCGCACTCGTTTCGGCAGCACTTGTCGCCTGCTTGCTCGTTGCCTGGCCAGGCTCTCTCCCCAGCGCGGCCGCCAGCCTCGACGCGCAGGAGTCGGGTCTGGTCAGCGTCGTCAACTCGTTCCGCGCCGAACGAGGGCTCGCGCGCCTGGCGGTCTCGGACACCCTCACCTTCGCGGCGAAGTGGATGGCCACCGACATGGCGGTCTACAACTACTTCTCGCACACCTCGCGTGACGGGCGTGCGCCCGTGCAGCGCATGAGCGATGCGGGTTATCCGGGGCGGCAGACCTACACCGGCGAGAACATCGCGGGCGGGTACTCGAGCGCGAGCGAGGTCCTCAGCGGGTGGATCAACAGCCCGGCCCACTACGCGGTCCTGACGAACCCCAACTACCGCGCGATCGGGGTCGGGCGCGCATACAGCGACGGCTCCAGCTACCGGACCTACTGGGTCATGGACGTCGGCGGCCTCGTCGACGCTGCGACGGCCGTCCCGTCGTTCGACCTCGGCTACCACGCCGCGTGGGCCGGCCAGAGTGCGGACGTCACGCTGTCGCCGGGCCAGACCGCCACGCTCGTCCTCGCGCTGCGCAACACGGGATACCGCGGCTGGTACCGCGGAAACCCCGGACAGCAGGCGAACCTGGGCACCGCCGATCCGCTCGACGCGCAGCGCTGGGATCTTCAGCATGGGTGGCCGTCGGCCTCGCGCATCGCGACGACGACGACCGCCTACGTGGGACCCGGCCAGGTCGGCTGGTTCCAGTTCCAGGTGCGCGGGCCGGCGAGTCCCGGCAGATACGTGCTGCGCGTGCGCGGCGTGATCGACGGCGCGACGTGGCTCGAGGATCCCGGCGTCTACTGGACGATCACCGTCCGCTGACCTCCGCGTCCTCGCGTTGGTCTCGGCGGCGCGCCGGCGGACAATGACCGCGTGCGTGTCGGAGAGCGCGACGTCAGCGTCACCAACCTCGAGAAGCTGTTCTTTCCGGCGCGCGGACTGACCAAAGGCGATCTCATCCAGTACTACGCCGACCTCGCTCCGTTCGCGCTGAACCACGTCGAGCGCCGGCCGATGCAGATGAAGCGGCATCCGAACGGCGTCGACGGCGACTTCTTCTACCAGAAGCGCGTGCCGGTCCCGCATCCGGACTGGCTCGAGACGGTTCACATCAGCTACCCCAGCGGCAATGAGGCCGACTTCCCGGTCGTCACCGATGCGGGGGGTCTGGTGTGGATCGCGAACCTGGGCTGCATCGAGATGCACACCTGGCATTCGCGCGTCGCCGACGTCACGCGACCCGACTACCTGCTGATCGACCTCGATCCAAGCGAGGGCAACCCGTGGGAGCACGTGCGCGAGATCGCGATGGTGGTGAAGGACGTTCTCGACGAGCTCGCACTACCGAGCTATCCGAAGACCTCGGGCGTATCGGGCATGCACATCCTCACGCCCATCGAGGTCGAGCTGCCCTTTCCCGAGGTGCGGCGTTTCGCGAAGGCTGTCGCTGTCGAGGTCGCGAACCGCGTGCCGAAGATCGCGACGACCACGTGGGTGGTGAAGGACCGGACCGGCGTGTTCGTCGACTACGGGCAGAACGCGTTCGACCGCACGATCGCGTCGGCGTACTCGATCCGGCCGATGGCCGACGCGCGCGCCTCGGCCCCGCTGCGCTGGGACGAGGTGCCCGAGGTGCGGCCGGAGGCATTCACGCTCGAGACGATGCGCGAACGCGTCGCGAAGGTCGGCGACCTCACCGCGGACATCTGGGAGCATCGCGCGAGCCTCAAACCGCTGTTCAAGACGCTGAAGCTCAAGGAGCCGGTCATCGATGACCGGGTGCTCGTGCGTCCGAGCCGGAAGTGGACCGAAGAGGAGCAAAAGGTGTGGCGCGAGCGCGGTCGGGGCAGCGGCTGGAACCGCGGGATGTC
>DATKCP010000054.1:0-5642 GCA_035513115.1 Candidatus Limnocylindria bacterium
GCATACACCGGCATCGATCGATGATCCGATAGCTCCTTCCGGTTTTCTTCGCCGTCCATGCGGGCCTCCAAACAAGTCGCACCTCACCTCACCTCAGCGCGGCAGCGCCCTCACCTCACCTCACCTCACCTCACCTCCGGCGTCGCTACGCGGCGCCGGCGCCGGCACCGTGGCACTTTTTATATTTTTTTCCGCTGCCGCACGGGCAGGGATCGTTCCGGCCGACCGACTCGCCGCTCTTCACCGGCTGCTGCTTGGCGGCCGCTTCGCCACGATTGGTCGACAGGCGCCTCGGGTCGGGGCCCGGCTGCGCGCCGCTCATCATGGCGGCCATCGCGGAGCCGACGCCCTGCCCGCGCGTGGCCGCACGTCCGGCCGCGGCGCCAGCGGCGCCGCCCGCGCCGCCGGGTACCAGCCGGTCTGCGGGACCCAGGTTCTCCGCCGCCGGGACGGCGGCCCGGGGCGCGACGTCGGGCGTGTCGCTCGGGCCGCTCATCGTCAGCGTGCGCGGCAGCGGCGCGGGCGGCCGGCGCTCGACGGCGAGCTGTGCGCGGAACACGATCGACGCGATCGAGCGGCGCAGGTCCTTCATCAGCCCGACGAACAGGTCGTAGGCCTCGCCCTTGTACTCGATGAGCGGATCCTTCTGACCCCAGCCGCGGAAGCCGATCGACGCCTTGAGGTGATCGAGGTCGTAGAGGTGATCGCGCCACTTCTCGTCGATGACGCCGAGCATGACCCACGACATGACGCGGTCGCGGTGATCGCCGAACTGGTCGAGCTTCCGCCGGAACGCATCATTCGCGCGCGCGATGACTGTTTGCTCGACCTGCTCGTAGGTGTCGAACTCGTGGTCCGGCCCGCTCTCGCTGGGCAGCGAATCGACGACCAGCATGAAGTCGAGCACCAGCGTGTTGCGCAGCCCCGCCAGATCCCAGTACTCGGGCGAGTCATCGGGGTCGATGAACTCGGCGACCACGTCCCGCAGTCCCGCCTCCGTCATCTCCCAGACCTCGCCGCGCAGGTCCTCGCCGCCCTCGAGCGCGAACAGGCGCATGTCGTAGACGACTTCGCGCTGCTGGTTCATGACGTCGTCGTAATCGAGCAGCCGCTTGCGCGCCTCGAAGTTCTGCATCTCGACGCGCTTCTGCGCGCGCTCGATCGACTTCGTCACCAGGCCGTGCGTGATGACCTCGCCCTCCTCGGCGCCCATGCGGTCCATCACCGCGGCGATGCGCTCCATGCCGCCGAACAGGCGCATCAGGTCGTCCTCGAGCGACATCAGGAACTGCGACGCGCCCGGATCGCCCTGGCGGCCCGCGCGGCCGCGCAGCTGACGGTCGATGCGCCGCGACTCGTGGCGCTCCGAGCCGACGATGTGCAGCCCGCCCTCCTCGAGCAGGTAGTCGTCGGGCTTCGTCGTCGGATCGTCGATCGAGCGGAACGGATCCGCGCTCAGCGGCAGCTTCGACAGGTCGACGCCGTTCGCCTCCGCCCAGCCCACCGTACGCGGCGCGGTGACGCCCGGTCCCAGCTTGATGTCGGTGCCGCGGCCGGCCATGTTCGTCGCGATCGTGACCGCGCCCGGCTGACCGGCCCCCGCCACGATCTCCGCTTCCTGCTGGTGGTACTTCGCGTTCAGCACGCTGTGCTTGATGCCGCGCCGCTTCAGCATGCGCGACACCGTCTCCGACACGTCGACCGATACCGTACCGACGAGCACGGGCAGCTTCAGCATGTGCATGCGCTCGATCTCGTCCAGGATCGCGTTGTACTTCTCGCGACGCGTCCGGTAGATGAGATCGTTGCGGTCGTCCCGGACGATCGGCCGGTTCGTCGGGATGACCATCACGTCCAGATTGTAGATCTGGTGGAACTCGCCCTCTTCCGTCTCCGCCGTGCCGGTCATGCCCGACAGCTTCGAGTACATGCGGAAGTAGTTCTGGATCGTGATCGTCGCGTAGGTCTGCGTCTCGCCCTTCACCGTGACGCCTTCCTTCGCCTCGACCGCCTGGTGCAGGCCGTCCGACCAGCGGCGGCCGACCATCTTGCGGCCGGTGTACTCGTCGACGATGACGACCTGCCCCTCCTCGACGATGTACTGCTCGTCCTTCGTGTACAGCGCGTGCGCCTTCAGGAGCTGGTGCACCGCGTGGATCTTCTGGCTCTTCTCCGCGAACTCCTTCTCCAGCTCCTGCGTCTTCTTGCGCCTTTCGTCGACCGAGAGATCGGGATCGTTCTGGATGCGCCCGATGTCGACCGACAGGTCCGGCGTCGTGAACGCGTCCGGATCGCTCGGTGACATCACCTCGAGCCCCTGATCCGACAGCGAGACGGTGTGCCCCTTCTCGTCCATCTGGAAGAGCAGCAGCTCGTCCAGCTCGTGCAGCCGCTTCTCGCGCATGTAGCCGGCTTCGACCTGCTGCACGAGCTTCTGCACCGACGGCTCGTCGGCGAACATCTTCTGCAAACGACGGTTCTTCGGCGTGCCGCGCTTCGCCGCGAGCAGCTTCTCGCCCGCCTCGAAGCGCAGCGCGGCGGCGACCTTCTCGTCCGACGTCTCGTCCGCCTGGCGCAGCTGCTGCTCCGCCGCCGCGACCAGCTCGCTCGCGACGCGCGCCTGCCGCCTGAACAGGTCCGACACCATCGGGTTGTAGCGCCGATAGATGTCGCTCTGCTCCTCGGCGACCGGGCCGCTGATGATGAGCGGCGTGCGCGCTTCGTCGATCAGGATCGAGTCGACTTCGTCGATGATCGCGTAGTTGTGCAGACGCTGCACCCGCTGATCCAGCGAGTGCACCATGTTGTCGCGCAGGTAGTCGAAGCCGAACTCGTTGTTGGTGCCGTACGTGATGTCGGCCGCGTAGCCCGCGCGCCGCTCCGGCGTGTTCGGCTCGTACAGGTCGATGCAGTCGACGGTCAAACCGAGATAACGGTAGATGGTGCCCATCCACTCGGCGTCGCGCTGCGCCAGGTAGCTGTTCACCGTGACCAGGTGCACGCCGCGGCCCGGCAGCGCGTTCAGGTAGAGCGGCATGGTCGCGACCAGCGTCTTGCCCTCGCCCGTCGCCATCTCCGCGACGGTGCCGCGATGCAGCGCGATGGCGCCGACGAGCTGCACGTCGTACGGGATCATGTCCCACGTCATCGGGCGGCCACTGACCGTGATCTCGCGGCCCATGTTGCGGCGGCACGCCTCCTTCACCGTCGCGAACGCCTCGGGCAGGATATCCTCGAGCACCGCCTCGAGGTCGACACGCATCCCATCCTCCAGCTCGCGCATCTCGTCGGACATCGCCTGCCGCTCGGCGATGTCCTCCGTCACGCGCTTGCGCTTGCGCAGCTCCTCGAGCTCCTGCTCGAGCGGACCCGTGCGCTCCCGGATGATCGCACGGAACCTCTCGGTCTGGCCCTTGAGCTCCTCCTCCGAGAGGCTCTTGAGCCGCTCGGAGTGCGCGTTGATCGTGTCGACCAGCGGCTGGAGCTTGCGAGCCTCCCGCTCGTGGCGGTCGCCCATGATCGCGGTGACTATGTTCTTCAGCATTCTGATCTTGCCTTTACGCCTGGACACCGAAGGTGAGGTGAGGTGAGGTGAGGTGAGGTGAGGCAATGCCCCTTCACCGCCACTCCACCGTGCTCACCTCAACTCGACTCACCCTTCCTCACCTCACCTTCTTCCTCACCTCACCTTCTTCCTCACCTCACCTCACCTCACCTCACCTTTTCCTCACCTCACCTCACCTCACCTCACCTCTCGTCCCCGCGATAGAGTCCGGCCTCTTCGATCAGCCGCTCCACCGACGCGGGGACGAGCTGCCCGATCGGCTCGCCCGCTGCTTTCCGCCGCCGGATCTCCGTCGACGACACGTCGATGCGCGGCGAGTCCAGGATGGCCAGCCGCGCGTGGGCGGGCAACGTCGCGCGTGCATCGGCGATCAGCCGCTCCGCGTCGTGCTCGCCGCGCGGGATGAGCACGAGGGTCGCGAGCTCCGCGATCGCCGCGGGCTCGCGCCACGTGGACAGCTCCCGGAACTGGTCGGCTCCCAGCAGCAGGAACAGTTCCGCGTCCGGCTCGCGCGCGCTCAGCTCGCGCAGCGTGTCGACCGTATACGACGGCCCGTCGCGCTCGAGCTCCAGCGCGCACGCCTCGAAGCGGTCGTCGCCTTCGATAGCGGCGCGCACCATCTCGAGCCGCAAACGCGCCGGCGTGTCGACGGCGTCGAGCTTGTGAGGCGGAACCGAGGCGGGAACGAACAGGACGCGATCGAGCGGGATGCGGCGGCAGGCCTCCTGAGCGACGACCAGATGCCCCAGGTGGGGCGGATCGAACGTGCCGCCCAGGATCCCGAGGCGCACCGCGTCAGCGGGTTCCCGCGCCCGGCTCCGCCGCCGACGCACGGCCGGCCAGCGCACGGGCCGCGGCGCTGTCCGGGTAGTCACGCAGCAGCCGCTCGCGCGTCGCGGCGGCCTCCGCGTCGTAGCCGATGCGCTCGTAGGCGCGGATCATCTCGCGCAGCGCGTCGGGTGCGACGTCCGACGTCGGCCACTTCTCGAGCACCGACTCGTAGTAGATGATCGCGGAATCGAACGCGTTCCGCTTCGTGTAGAACTCGCCGTTCAGCAGCGCCTTCCGCGCGAGACGGTTCTCCATCACCGTGATGATCCGCGTCGCCGCCGGCACGTGCTCGCTCTCCGGATGGTACACGACGAGCGAGCGGCAGTGGTCGATCGCCGCCTGCGTGTACTGCTGGTCCAGCGTCGGCTCCGGCGACAGCTCGCGGTACGACTCGCACACCTTGAAGCGCGCGTCGTCGGCCCACTCCCCGTTCGGGTAGTCTTCCGCGAGGCGCGTGAAGCGGCTCGCCGCGGTGACGTACTCCTCCTTGCCGAAGTACGAGTCCGCCAGGTAGAAGAGCGCCTCCTGGACCCGCGGATGCCTCGGATTCTCGAGCACGAAGTGGTCGAGGTAGCGGATCGCGTCCGTAAACTCGCGGGCGCGGTACAGCTCCATGCCGCGCGCGAGCAGGCCCGGCGCGTCGTACTGGTCCAGCGGGGGCTCCTTCGGACCGCACGCCGACAGCGCGCCGCCGGCGGTCAACAGGACAACGGCGAGGGCCGCGATGTGTCGTCTGTGGGGTGGCTGAGTCACGATGTCCGTTTATGCGCGACACACGCGCGCCGTCGATTGCGTTTCCGGGGTCCGCTGCGCGCTCTCATACCAGCCCGGGCGCGCGCCGTTCCGCACCGCCCGGCGCACTCGGCGCCTGAAGGCAGCGGTTCAGCCTCGGAACGTAGCCGAAATACCCTCCGGTGGCTATCCTGCGCCCCTGCCGCGGCCACCAACCAGCAGGCGCAATGCGACGAGTCGAAAAGCCCTGGGGACACGAGCTCATCTGGGCGGACACCGAGCTGTACGTGGGCAAGATCCTCCACGTGAAGGCCGGCCATGCCCTGTCCCTCCAGTACCACGAGCGGAAGGACGAAACGATCCACCTCTGGCGCGGCACCCTGAAGTTCTGGGCCGGACCCTCCGCCGAGGAGCTGGAGCCGATCGAGCTGAAGGAAGGCGACAGCTACCGCATCACGCCGGGTACGGTGCACCGCATGGAAGCGGTGACCGACGTGGACATGCTGGAAGCGTC
>DATKCP010000055.1:0-10691 GCA_035513115.1 Candidatus Limnocylindria bacterium
CCGGGGCCAGACCGAGCACATCCGCGACGTCGTGCGCCGAGCCGCGACGGCCGGCTTCGTCGCGGTCAACATCGACCTCGCGGCGCGTGACGGCGGCGCCGCCCGGCTGACCGACTCCGCCGCGTACAACGCGGCGATCGCGAAGCGCGACCTGGCGGCGAAGCTCTCCGACCACAACGCGACGATCGCGTTCCTGAAGGCTCAGTCGAGCGGCGCGATCGGAGTGACCGGCTTCTGTTTCGGTGGTGGCGAGACTTGGAACATCGTCACCGCGGGCACGCCCGACGTGAAGGCGGCCGTGCCGTACTACGGCCCGCAGCCGGCGAACTACGCCGAGCTCGCCAGGACCAAGATCGCGGTGTCCGCGGTGTACGCGGAGCTCGATACGCGGATCACGAGCAGCACGATGCAGATGGAGCAGGAGCTGAAGATGTCCGGCTCGCCCTACGCGATCACCATCTACCCGGGTGTGAACCATGCCTTCCACAACGACACGAACACGGACCGCTACAACGCCGCCGCGGCACAGAGGGCCTGGGTCGCGACCGTGGAGTGGTTCCGGAAGTATCTCGTCTAGCTGGTCGGCTTCTTCAGCATCGCGCGGAGCGCTTCGCGTCCTTCGGGCGTCGCACTGGGCCGGTCGGGCACGATGATCTTCGGCTCCTCGGGCCTTGGTGCCGCGCCGTGCAGGTTCGTGGCGTCTCCACCCGCCCTCTTGATCGCCTCCGCCTCGGCGTCGGGTGACTCGAGGCCGATGAGCTTGTCGACCGTCTTGCGGTTGCGGATCGACCGCGCGAACGACGCGAGGACGAGCGGATCGCGGAGCGCGCGCGGGTCCTGCTGCGCGAGGGGCGTCATCGCGACCTGCGCCGCGAGCTCGTTGGACGAGACCGTGACGCCTTCCTTCTTCGCGATGGCGTCGAGGACGAGGATCGACTTCGCGCGCCGCTCCGCCGCCGGCGTCCACTCGGCGCGGATCTGGTCCTCGGTCTTGCGCGCCTGGAGCAGGAACTGCTCGAAGGTGATCCCCTGCTCGCGCACGCGCGCCTTCAGGTCCGCGACCATGTGATCGAGCTCGTCCTGGGCCAGTACCTCCGGGACCTCCACGGTCGCGGTCTCGAGCGCGTGATCGAGCATCTTGTCCGCGGCCGCGTCCCGGGCTTCGTGGAACGCCGAATGCGCCAGCTCGTTCTTCACCTCGCGCCGGAGCGTCGCGATGTCGGCGACGCCGACGGTCTTCGCGAAGTCGTCGTCGAGGGCGGGCAGCACTTTCTCCGCGACCTGGCTGGCCCGGACCTGGAACGTGCCCTTCTTACCCCGCAGCTCCTCCGTCGTCATGTCGTTCGAGAACTCGAGTACGGCGGTCTTGCTGTCGCCGGCCTTCATGCCGACGAAGGCGTCACCGAGGCCGCTGATGGACGTCGCGCGGCCGGCTTCGACATGCGCGTTCCGCGCGAAGGGCGGCAGCGTCTTGCCGTCGACCGTGACGTCGATGTCGACCGTCACGATGTCGCCCGCCTTCGCGGAGCGATCGACCGGCTGAAGCTGCGCGTGAGACTGGCGCATCGATTCGATCGTCTTGCCGATCTCTTCGTCGCTCGGCGGGGCCGGCTCGACGGTGGCGCCGTGCGCCGCGTAGTCGCCGAGCGCCACCTCCGGGCGCACGGTGACCGTCGCGCTCCATTTCAACGGCTTCCCGGGTTCGAGCTGTGTGAGGTCGACCCGCGGATCGTCGAGCGGCGAGAGATCCTCGAGCTCGACGATCTCGCGGTAGGTCTGCTCCACCAGATCCTCGGCCGCCTCCGCCCACAGGTGCTCCGCGCCGTAGCTGCGTTCGTACATCGCGCGCGGCGCCTTGCCGGGACGGAACCCGGGGATCTTCGCCTTCTGGTTGTGGCGCTCGAAGACGCGGTCGGCCTGACGCGTCAGACGCTCGGCGTCGACCTCCACCTCGAGCGAGACCTTCGATCCCGCGTCGCGGCGAATGGTGTGACGGAACGAGCGTTCGGGGGGCGCGGAGGTCGTAGGAGCGTCAGACATGGGACGGTCATAGTGTATTGCGGATGCACTTCTACGAGGTACACGAGGGCGACGACGATGTCGGCGCCGCGGTCCTGCTCGCTCACGAAGATCGGATGCAGCCGGTGGCCTTCTTCGAGCTGGTCAAGCGCGCCCGCGCCCTCGTGCTCGACTCCTACGAGGAGGACTCGCTGGCCGAGGCGATCGCGAACGAGCTCCAGCGCTCCGGCGGCTTCACTCATGTCACCGACGACCTGCTCGTGGCATCGGTGAACGTCGACGAGAAAGAGGAGAGTACGTACCTCCTCACCGAAGAGGGCGACACCCGCACACTGTTCATGAAGCGCGAGGAGAACGGCGAGTCACACAACGGCGAAGAGGAGCACGATCACTGATGGAGAGCGTGGGCTTTGTCGGGACCGGGATCATGGGCGCCCCGATGGCCCGCAACGCGCTGAAGGCCGGTTTCAAGGTCACCGTGACGAACCGGACGCCGGCGCGCGCGGAGCCCCTCGCGAAGGACGGCGCGACCGTCGTGAAAACTCCCCGGGAGGTCGCGGAGCGCTCTGACCTCGTGGTGACCATGGTCCCGAACACGCCGGACGTCGAGGCCGCGGTGTTCGGCCCGGACGGCGTCGCGGCTGGGGCGCGCGAGGGACTTCTCCTCATCGACATGAGCACGATCTCCCCCGCGGCCACGCGCGCGTTCGCGGAGCGCGCGGCGAAGAACAGGCCGCCGTTCCGCACGCTCGATGCGCCGGTCTCCGGCGGCGAACCGGGCGCGATCGAAGCCCGCCTCTCGATCATGGTCGGCGGAGACGCGGCCGACGTGCGGCGCGCGATGCCGCTGTTCGAGGCCCTCGGCAAGACCATCGTCCACATCGGGGATCACGGCGCGGGGCAGGCCTGCAAGCTCGCCAACCAGATCGCGGTCGCGCTGAACAACCTCGGCGTGTCCGAGGCGCTGGTGTTCGCCGCGTCACAGGGGATCGACCTCGAGAAGACGCGGCAGGTCATCGCCGGTGGCGCGGGATCGTCGTGGGCGATGCAGAACTACGCGCCGAAGATGCTCGCCGGGGACTTCCGACCGGGTTTCATGGTCGACCTGCAGCAGAAGGACCTGCGGCTGGTGCTCGACAACGCCTTCGCCGATCACCTCTCTCTTCCCGGCGTGGCGCTCTCGCACGAGCTGTACAACGCCCTGCAGCATGACGGCGGCGGGCGCGAGGGCAACCTCGCGCTGATCAAGGTCATCGAGCGGCTCTCCGGGATCGAGGCACGCGTACGGTCTTAGCCTTCGACCGCGCTCTGGCTCGGCTCGCGCGCATCACGGATCTGCGCGCGACGTGGCGCTGGCACGACATCGACCCGCCCGCAGAGGCCGGCTATGCGCTCTACAACGCGCTCGAGGAAGAGCAGCTGGCCGTCGCCGCACTGCCTCCGGACGGCGACGAGTCATCGCGGATCCTGGTTCTCGCCCAGATCGCGTTCGGCCGGCTGCGCGGCCTGCTGGCGGCCGTCGATGACGAGCTGCTCGATCGCGCGCCCGCCCCGGGCGAGTGGAGTCTGCGCGAGACGCTCGCGCACACGATCGGCGTGGAGCGCTCGTATCGCGCGAACACGCGGCACGCGCTCGTCCGGCGGGACGAGGAGCCGCTCACGCTGTCCGCCGAGCTGCGGCCGCAGCCGGACCCGGCGGACACGAGCGGCGGCGCCCTCGACATCCTGGCCGCGTTCGCCGCACGGCGTGCCGAGACGGATGCGGCGCTCGCGGGTCTCGATGCCGATCAGATGGTGCGGCCGTCGCAGTGGGGGCCGTACGAGGTCCCGCACCGCATCGACGTGCGCTTCCGGCTTCACCGCTTCGCATCGCACATCGTCGAGCACACCGTCCAGTGCGAGAAGGCGCTCGAGTCGCTCGGCTTCACGCTGAACGACCCGCGCGCCGTGGTGAGGAGCATCGGCGCGACGCGTGGCGCGCACGAGCGCCGCTCGCCGCGGACGGTCCTCGACGCCCTCGATGCGGCGCTGCACGCAAGGGTGGACGCCATCGGGGTTTGAGGACGAATTAGTCGGCGGTGCCCGGGGTGGGACTCGAACCCACACGGGGTTTAACCCCCATCGGCTCCTAAGGCCGACGCGTATAGCCAGATTCCGCCACCCGGGCGCTAGGCGTAAATGGTAGTAGGCAATTCCCGAAACCAGTCGGGATGGCGGTAAACGTAGTTATCCCAAATGGGGCGTATGCGGTGGAGGCACGCCACGCCAGAGTCTGAGTAGAGCCAACGTAGCAGTTTGATGCTGTCATGCTTGCCGTAGGACAAGCAGCTGATGCCGTTGCCCCGCCTCGCGTCGTGCCAGATCCATCCCCGGAGGTTCAACTGCGTGCCCAGCCGATCCTTCAACCAGTCGAGGTGTGGCGGGCTCGCCGATACGAACCGAGTTCGTAGCCACTCGTAGTAATAGTCAGACCTTCGCGTCGTGTCTGCCTGCGCCTCGCCGACCGATCGCCGCAACTCGTGCAGAAGGGCGTCGCCGAAAATGCCTAGCTGTCGCGGCCGCCCTTGGTGCCCTTGGCGCGCACGGCGAGGCGTGCCTGGCGAGCCGGCTTGGCGATGCGCGCGGCTTTGCGGGCGAGGTTGGCCTTCTCGGCACCGCGGCCCCTGCGGTTGAGTCCCCGCTTCTTGGACGTCGACGTCCGCATGTTCTTCTGATTGCGGCGAGCGTTCTTGGTCAGCGTCACGGTTTTGCCGCCACGACGCACGGTCTTCGGCGGCACCGGCGTCCCCTGGCGGCGGGCGGTCGCGCGGTCATGACGCAGGCGCCCGCCCTCGCGACGCGGATCGAGCTCCGCAACCCGGGTGGCGGAGGCGCGTGGCGCGCGGGTGCTTCGTACGGGGACCGCGCCGCTCGCTACCGCAGCGCCCGCCCGTGCGCCCTGGCCGGCTGCCCGGATGCCACCTCGGGAAGATGAGCGGCTGCGGATCTTGGATACGGCGACGGTGAGCCGCTCGGACGCCGTCTCGGCCCTTCGGCTCCGCACGGGCTTGCGGACCGGCGCGATGCGCGCGGCGCCGGCGAGGCTCTTCGTGCCGGCCGATACGGCCGCGGGACCGGACGACACCTTGACCTGCCTCCTGGTTCCACGGGAGACCGCACGACCTCTCATCGTCGTCCTGGTGGAGCAGCTGCCGATCGCGATGCTCGGCGGATTGGCGGGAAACTTTAGGGAAGCGTGAGCACGCCACCACGAACTGCGAGAGCGAACTGGCCGTGATCCCGGACGCCCACCAGGGTGCCGAGCCCCGTGGACTGACCGACTGCATGACGGTTGCGTCGTCTGGTTCACGCGCGCCGATGGACCCCTGGAGAGTGGCACGAACACGATATGTTCGAGCCGTCGGCGATGGCGCGCCTCGGACTTCGCCGATCGACCCGTGGAAAGGCCCGGCTCGCCATTGAAATGCACACGGACCAGCAGGTACGGTCCGCCATGTGGATGTGCTTCTTGCGACCGATGGTTCAGCTTCCGCGAGCACCACGGAAAGCACTGGCGGCCAGCGTGCGCTGGCCGCTCGGGACGACGATCACGGTGCTGCATGTCGATCCCCTCGTCGACGAGAGCGTCGCGCGGCTTGCCGCCGTGGGGGCGGATCTCATCGCGGTGGGCTCACGCGGCAGGACGGGCCTGGCGCGATTCCTGCTCGGCAGCGTCGCCCGGAACGTTCTGTACAACGCCCCGGTCTCCGTCCTGATCGTGCGCGAGCAGGTAGCCGCAGCGGTAGCAACGTAGCGGCCGCGCGCCCGATGCGGATGTGTCCGTTGCCCTCTCCATGACCAGTCAGGCCAGTGCGACCACGCCGCGGCGCGCGAAGATCATGGCGACGCTCGGCCCCGCGAGCCAGCAGGAGGACGTGATCCACCAGCTGCTGGCCGTCGGTGTCGACATCGTGCGGCTGAACCTCGCACATGGTGATCATGCACAGCACCGGCAGACGATCGAGCGGGTGCGAGCGGTGGCACGCGTGCTCGACCGCCACGTACCCGTGATCGCCGACCTCGTCGGACCGCGCTACCGCCTTGCGTCGCTCCCCGCACCGCGCGTGCTCAAGCCGGGTGCGCTCGTGATCATAAGCGAGGGCGAGGACAGCGAGCTGCCTCTCACGCGTGCCGGTCTCGTGCAGCGCCTCAACGTGGGGGAGCGCCTGCTCATCGACAACGGTGCCGTCGAGCTCAGCATCGAGCGATCCGATGGCGAGCGCGCCGAGGCGCGTGTCATTCGCGGCGGGGCCATCGGCACCGGCAAGGGCATCAACCTGCCTGAGACGCAACTCGCGTTCGAGATCTCTGCGCGCGACCGAGCGGACATCGCGTTCTGCGTCGACGCCGGCGTGGACCTTATCGGCGCCTCGTACGTCGGCTCGGCGGACGACCTCCGGCTGCTGCGACAGCAGATCGCTTCGGCGGGCGCGGACGTACCGGTTATCTCCAAGATCGAACGCGCCGCCGCCGCCGAGCACGTCGCGGCCATCGTCGCCGCGTCGGATGCCGTGATGGTCGCGCGCGGCGACCTGGGGGTCGAGCTTCCGCTGGATGAGGTCCCGCCGCTCCAGAAGCGGATCCTCGACATCGGCCGCGCAGGGGGCACCCCGGTGATCGTTGCCACCGACATGCTCGCGTCGATGATCCGCGAGCCCCGGCCGACCCGTGCGGAAGTCTCCGATGTCGCCAACGCGGTGTTCGACGGTGCCGACGTCCTGATGCTGTCGGGTGAGACGGCGATCGGCCGCTACCCCGTCGAGGCAGTCCGAATGATGGCGCGGATCATCCTCCGCGCCGAGCAGACCGACGGCGGACGCGCCCGCGTGGCTCCCATCGCTCCCCCGTCGGGCACGTCCGATGTTCCGAACGCGGTAGCCGCAGCGGCAGTGCGCGCGGCCGAGCTGCTGGAACTTCGACACATCGTCGCCTTCACGCAAACGGGCTCGACGGCGCAGCTCGTCGCGCGGTATCGGCCGGCGATCCCGATCCTCGCCTTCACGCCCGACGCGGCGGTCGCACGGCGCGTCCAGCTGCTGTGGGGTGTGGAGCCGCTGGTCGTCCCTCCGATCAGGCACGAGGAGGACGTGATCGAGCAGGTCGAGCGCGACCTCCTGCATAGCGGACGAGCTCGCCCTGGTGAGGTGGTCATCGTGCTCATGAGCGCGCCGCTCGGCGAACGAGCGCCGACGAACCTGCTCCGGGTACACCGCCTGCACGCGTGACACGCTCGAGTCGCGCCGCGCGACCGCCTGCGCCACCATCGCGTTACCTTCCATGAGGTGAACAGGCCATCCTCGGGCACCCGAGTCGGCACGCGGTTCGTGGACGCCCTGGGCACGTTTCTGTCCGCGGAGGTTGCTGGTGGCGTCGTCCTATTGGGCGCCACCCTCGTCGCGCTGGCGTGGGCCAACTCGCCAGCAGCGGGTTCGTACGAGGAGCTGTGGCGGACCCGGATATCGATTCGGGTCGGCGAGCACGAACTGGTGTCCATGGACCTGCGCCACTGGGTCAACGACGCGCTGATGGCGCTGTTCTTCTTCGTCATCGGGATTGAGATCAAACGAGAGCTTGTCGAGGGCGAGCTGAAATCGGCGCGTCGAGCGGCGCTCCCGGTTGTCGCGGCGTTGGGCGGCCTGCTCCTCCCCGCGCTGATCTTCCTCTCGCTCAACGCCGGCGGGCCGGGGATGTCCGGTTGGGGCATCCCGATCGCGACCGACATCGCGTTCGCGGTCGGGGTCCTGGCACTGTTCGGCTCACGGGTGCCGCACGCATTGAAGGTGCTGCTGCTCAGCATCGCGATCGTGGATGACATCGCTGCGATCGTGGTGATTGCGCTCATCTACTCGGGCGCCATCGACTTCCGGCCACTCGCGATGGCGGCCGTGTTGGTGCTCGGCGTGGTCGGCCTGTGGCGCATCCCGCGATTTTGGCGCGACCCCCTCGTGGCCCTGCTGATGGTCGGGGTCTGGAGCGCCGTATTCGCTTCCGGGGTCCATGCCACGATCGCCGGCGTCGCGCTTGGACTCGTCGCGCCCGTGCGCGGGGGAGATCCGGCTCCCGCCGAGCGTTTGCTAAAGACGCTCCATCCCTGGACGAGCCTCCTGGTGGTGCCGCTCTTTGCACTGGCAAACGCCGGACTGCGCCTCGATCCGCAAGCGTTCACCGGCGCGCTGGTCTCGCCCGTCGCTGTCGGCATCGCGGTTGGTCTTGTTGTTGGCAAGCCCGTGGGCATCATCGTCGCGAGCTGGCTCGCAGTGCGAGCTGGTGTGGCTGTGCTGCCCCACGGAGTGCGGTGGCCTCAGATCGGGGGCATCGGCGCGACGGCTGGGATCGGTTTCACCGTTTCGCTCTTCATCGCCTCCCTGAGCTTCGCTGTGGAAGAGATCGAGTCAACGGCGAAGGTCGGGATTCTCGTGGGGTCCGTGATCGCAGCGATCGTCGGCACCGTACTCCTCTCGAGCTCGCTTCCCAGGCGGAGTCCCTCGACAACTTCCTCGAGCAGGGCGTGAGTTTCAGCCGCAGCACCGCACCCGCGGTCGTCCTCCATTCGTCAACCGGGGACGTGGCGGGTTCGCCGTGAGTGGCGTTAAAGTGCGGCGGCTCTCGCACCGGCTCTCACCCGATCCCAAGCGCATCATCGCTCGTCCCTTCATTCCGGGGGAGAGCGGCCCGGTCGGCGGCCGGACGCGCGTCGAGCGCATCGTCGAACACGTGCTGGCGCTTTCGCGCGACGAGGCGGAGGCCGTGCTCGCCAAGGTCCGTACCGACTTCGGGGCACGTCACGATGACCTCAACGGGGTTCTCGAGCGTGGGTTCGCGGCGCTCGGCAAGCGCGCCACGATGCCCGCCGGCATCGCGATCGACACCCGTCGCTTGATCGGTGCCTACTTCACGCAGGAGTACGCCATCGAAGCGGCGGCGCTCACGAACCCCTCGATCGTGCCGTCTCCAGACCAGCGCGGCGTGCCAGATGGTGCGCTGCGCTTCATCGCGAGCCTTCGATCGGTGGGCGAAGGCCACATCTCGTCGATCCAGTTCCGGACAGGTCTCGTCGATGCGCTGGGCGACGTCCATTTGGAGCCGGCTCGGCGGCCGATGCTCGGCGAGACACGCCCCGCGGTGTTCCAGAAGTCCGCGTTCCTCGCGAAGCTCCGGGAGATCGGTGCGAGCGAAGCGACTCCCCCGCCCGATCCCAGCGCGGGGCAGGCGGAGCCCATCCACGCCCCGCTCGACCTGCTCGGCCCGCACTTC
Source organism: Candidatus Limnocylindria bacterium (assembly GCA_035513115.1). Lineage (GTDB taxonomy): Bacteria > Chloroflexota > Limnocylindria > P2-11E > P2-11E > CF-39. The sequence continues at coordinate 9,313 of DATKCP010000055.1, forward strand.
ACGATGGAGGAGCTTGAGGCCGTGCTGGCCAAGCTGGACCTGCCCACCCAGACCTCGGATGTCACGCGCCTCGTCGCGCAGACCCTTCACTGGCTCGCGGCGTCGAACTACGACCTTACGTTCCCGCCGGCCTCGGATATATCCCAGCGCGTGATCTTTCCCGCCGGCCCAGGCGAGAGCCGGGGGATGGAGGACGCGAGGTTCGTGCGCTTCACGGAGGATGACGGAGAGGTCTTGTACTACGCGACGTACACCGCATTCGACGGCTTCCACGTGCTCCCGCAGCTGATCGAGACGCGGGACTTCGCGACCTTCCGGATCGCCACGATCAACGGCCCCGCCGCGCGCAACAAGGGCATCGCGCTGTTCCCCCGCCGGATCGGAGGCCGCTACGCCGCGCTCGCACGCTCCGACCACGAGAACAACTACCTGATGTTCTCGGACAACGTGCGGTGGTGGAGCGATGCGAAGCTGCTCCAGATTCCCACCTGGCCCTGGGAGCTGGTCCAGATCGGCAACTCGGGCGCGCCGCTCGAGACCGAGGCCGGATGGCTCGTGATCACCCACGGCGTCGGCCCCATGCGCACCTACGCGCTGGGCGCCATCCTGCTCGACGTCGATGAACCGAGCCGGGTCATTGGGCATCTGCGGGAGCCGCTGCTGGTGCCGGAAGGAGACGAGCGCGACGGCTACGTCCCGAACGTCGTGTACTCGTGCGGGCAACTGATCCATGCCGGCAGATTGGTGGTCGCCTACGGCGCCTCAGACACCGCAACCCAGTTCGCGGTGGTCGAGCTTCACGAGCTGCTCACGAGGCTCGTCGCGACCAGCGCGATCCGATGAGCTCGATCCGGCGTGCCGCGACGTCGCGCTCCGACCGCGCCTACCTGCTCGAGGTCCTCGACCTGGCCGGCGACACGCCGGTCGTCATGCACGATGAGAGGACCAGACCCTCCCTCGACGTGGCGCTCCCAACAGCCAGCCCGTGGGAGATTGACGGTGAGCTCCGATCATCGGGCCTGCGGCGCACAGAGCAGGCGGCCTCTGCTCGGCCTCCGCTTGAGGGCGCTGGAATGGTCGAGAAGATCGCGTGCGCCAGGCCGCTTGGGTCTAGGAATCGACGCTGAGCCGGAGGCCGTTCGGTCGCTTGCTCCGTCGGCGAAAAGCAGGACTTGCGGTGGCATCCCGGTACCGTTTTCTCATTGTTCGAGCCCGACGGCGCCGCTATCCCTGAACGTATGAAGAGCCGCGTTCTGGTCGCGGACGACGATCCTTCGACCCGGGCCCTGATCGACATGGCCCTCCAGGAGGCCGGCTACGACTGCATCCTGGCCAAGGACGGCAGGTCCGCGCTCGAGCAGGCCCGCGCGATCCGCCCC
>DATKCP010000056.1:0-3865 GCA_035513115.1 Candidatus Limnocylindria bacterium
GCCACTCTCGCATCTGCGCCACTTCGGAACTCTGGACGTCGATGATGCTCTGGGCGAAGGCCCTCATCTCCGGCCGCGCCGTCCCCTCGAGGAGGATCGTCGCGGACACGATCGCCTCCTCGTGGTGCGGGATCATGTGCGAGAGGTAGTCGAATTCGCTCGAGACAGCGGCCATCGACATCGGGCCGGAGCCCATGTGGCCGGGCCCCGTCACCCCGTGGGCGAGGCCACTCGACACGGCGGCGACGATCGCGAGGACGAGCAGGCCGGCCGCGGACGCGAGGGCGAGAGTGCCCGCGATCCGACGGATGGTCATCGCGCGCCTCCGATCGCGGTCTTACGAGCGCTGTACTCATCGAGGTCGATCTCGCCGCGCGCGAGACGCTGATCGAGGATCGATAGCGCAGGCGACCGTTCGCCGGCGCGCCCGCTGGCAGCGAGAACGAGCCAGACCGTGCCCGCGATGAGGAAGATCCCGAAGAGGATCACGAACAGAGGGCCGAGCACGCTCCCGGCACCCCAGCCCATGCCCATGCCATCGACGCCCATCATGCCGCGCACCTCCAGTTCGCTTTATGGCATCTCGTCCCGCAGACAACCATGGGTCCACCCTCGACATCTCGCGAGGGCCGTCCGGGTCCCCCGACATAGGGCCGTTCGTCCCAGCGCCCGGTGACCCACAGCAGACTGGTGCGCCTCGGCTCGGAGCGCGGCAATGGCGGCGTGGCCCGACCCGCGATGAACGTCGTACTCGGTCCTCGTCGCGCGACGCGCATCGACCCAGTCGTCATCGTCCTGATCCACCGTCCGGGGTCGGCGCCGTCGCGAGCTCCTTCAACCGCCGCCACCTCTGTCGCGCGTCCTCCTGCGCGAGCTCCGAGAGATGCCCGTTCCTCCGGGTCGTCGTCGTGAAGCGCGTCTCCTCCGCCTCGAGCACCGAGATCGGCTTCGATGGCTCCTTCGAGTCGAGGCGCAGCGGCACGCCCTCGCGCGAGGGGTCGCGCCGGTAGAGCGGCCAGTGTCCCGTCGCGACCGCGTCCTTCTGGTGCGCGAGGCCCTCGCTGAGATCGAAGCCCTGCGCGATGCAAGTCGCGTACGCGATGACGAGCGACGGGCCGGGATGCCGCTCGGCCTCGACGAGCGCGCTGACCGTCTGCTGGTCGTTCGCACCGAGCGCGATCTGCGCGACGTACACATCCGGGTACTGCATCGCGAACAGGCCGAGGTCCTTCTTCGCCGTGCGCTTCCCCGCCGCGGCGAACTTCGCCACCGCGCCGCGTGGCGTCGCCTTCGACGCCTGGCCGCCGGTGTTCGAGTACACCTCCGTGTCGAGCACGAGCACGTTCACGTCGCGGCCCGACGCGAGGACGTGGTCGAGTCCACCGAACCCGATGTCGTAGGCCCAGCCGTCCCCGCCGACGATCCAGACCGTCTTCGGCAGGAACGCCTCCGCCGCGTCGGCGATCTCGCGCGCCCGTGGGTCGTCGATGCCGGCGAGACTCGCCCGGAGGATCTCGACCCTTTCGCGTCGCTCGCGGATCCCCGCGACGTCCTTGGGCGCGGGCGCCAGGAGCGCGTCACGCATTTCTCCCCCGATCGCGGATCCGACAGAGCGCAGGAGCCGCTGCGCGCGGGCGCGCTCCCGGTCGAGCGCGATGCGCATGCCGAGCCCGAACTCGGCGTTGTCCTCGAAGAGCGAGTTCGCCCACGCCGGTCCGCGGCCCTCGTCGTTCGACGACCAGGGCGTCGTCGGCAGATTCCCACCGAAGATCGACGAGCAGCCCGTCGCGTTCGCGACGAGGAGCCGGTCGCCATACAGCTGCGTCAGCAGCTTCAGATACGGCGTCTCGCCGCAGCCAGAGCAAGCGCCGCTGAACTCGAACAGCGGCGGCATGAGCTGCGAGCCTTTGATCGTGTCGAGCCGCACGCGCTCGGGAGCGATGTCGGGGAGCGAGCGGAAGAAGTCCCAGCGCGGCCGCTCCGCCTCGCGCACGTCGTCCGCCGGGACCATGCAGAGCGCCTTCCGCGTGGGATCGGACTTGTCCGTGGCCGGGCAGGCGGTGACGCACAGCGTGCAGCCGGTGCAGTCGTCGGGCGCGACCTGCACGGTGAGCACGCTCCCGGCGAGGTCCTTCCCGAGCGGCACCTTGCTCAGGAAGCCCGCGGGCGCGGCGGCGACGGCTCCAGCTGGATACGCCTTCATGCGGATCGCCGCGTGAGGGCAGACGATCGCGCACTTGCCGCAGTCGATGCAGAGATCGGGCGCCCACTCCGGCAGCTCGAGCGCGAGCGCGCGCTTCTCGTAGCGCGCCGTCCCCGTCGGGAAGGTGCCGTCACTCGGGAAGGCGCTCACGGGTAGCGCGTCGCCCTGGCGCGCGATCATCGGCGCGACGACACGGCGCACGAACTCGGGGACCCCATCGTCGGCGGGGATCGGGACGGTTGCCTCGTTGTCGCCGGCCGGGACCTCGACGGGATGGACGGCATCCACGGCGGCATCTATCGCCGCGAGGTTCTTCGCGACGATCGACTCCCCGCGCTTGCCGTACGTCTCGCGGGCTGCGTCCTTCATGGCATCGGTCGCGACGTCGAGCGGCAGGAGCGAGGTGAGGACGAAGAAGCCGGCCTGGAGGACCGTGTTCACTCGTCCGCCGAGTCCGGCTTCACGGGCGACTCCGGCCGCGTCGACGACGTACAGGCGAAGCCGCTTCGAACGGACCTGCTCCCGGAAGCGCGCGGGGAGCCGCGACCAGACCTCGGCCGCGCGGTAGGGCGAGTTGAGGAGGACCATTGCACCCTGGTCGGCGACCGCGAGCACATCGATGCGCTCGAGCAGTGACCACTGGTGGCACGCGACGAAGCCGGCGCGTTCGATGAGATAGCTCGAGCGGATGGACCGCGGCGAGAACCGCAGGTGCGACACCGTCACCGAGCCCGCCTTCCGCGAGTCGTAGACGAAGTACGCCTGCGGGAACAGCAGTGTGCGCTCGCCCACGATCTTCGCGGTGTTGTGATTCGCGCCGACCGTGCCGTCGCTGCCGAGCGCGTAGAACACGGCGCGCAGCGCGTCCGGCGCTTCCGTCGAGAAGGGCTGCACCTCGAGGCTCGAGCCGCTCACGTCGTCCCTGATCCCGACGGTGAAGTGCTGGCGCGGGGCCGGGACGCGCAGCTCGTTCAGCACCGCGAGTGCCATCGCCGGAGTGAACTCCTTCGACGCGAGTCCATACCGGCCACCGATGACGAGGGGAGGCTCCTGGAAACGCGACCGGCCGGCCGGCTCGGCGAGCGCCGCGACGACGTCCTGGTAGAGCGGCTCGCCGACCGCTCCCGGCTCCTTCGTCCGGTCGAGGACGGCGATCTTCCGGACCGTCGGGGGCAGCGTACGGAGGAGGCTGGGCGCATCGAACGGCCGGAAGAGCCGCACGGTGACCAGGCCTACCTTCACCCCGCGGCGTACGAGCTCCGCGACCGTCTCGGATGCCGCGCCGGCCGCGGACCCCATGACGACGATGACTCGGTCGGCATCGGGTGCCCCCTCGTAGTCGAAGAAGCGGTAGTGACGCCCGGTCCTCTTCCCGAGCGCGTGCATCGCCTGGCGGACGACGCCGGGGACCGCCGCGTGGAACGGGCTCGCGGCCTCGCGCATCTGGAAGAAGACGTCAGGGTCCTGCGCCGTGCCTCGGATCACCGGGTGCTCGGGCGTGAGGCGGCGGCGGCGGAACGCCGCAAGGGCGTCCGGGTCGATGAGGGCGCGGAGGTCAGCGTCGGTGAGCAAAGCGATGCGCTCGACCTCGTGTGACGTGCGGAACCCGTCGAAGAAGTGCATGAAGGGCACGCGCGACGCGATCGAGGCCGCGTGCGCGAC
>DATKCP010000057.1:0-2583 GCA_035513115.1 Candidatus Limnocylindria bacterium
CGGCGCGCTCACGACGACCGCGACCGCGCGGCTGTCGCGCAGGATGTAGGCGAGGTCGCGCGCGGTGAGGAGCGTGTTCGCCGGCACCGGTATGGCGCCCAGCTTGATGGCGCCGAAGAACGCGTACACGAACGCGGGCGAATCGAGGCACAGGATGACGACCCGATCCTCGATGTCGACGCCCAGCCCGCGGAGGGCGTTGCCGCAGCGGTCGACGTTCCCGGCCATCTCGCCGTAGGTGACCGACGCGCCCTGGCAGCGGATCGCGACCTTCTCGGGCCGCGCCACGCGGTTCGCATCCACGTATGTCCCGGCCGCGTTGTACCGGTCGCCGAGCTCCGGCAGCCGCAGCTCCCCCACGCCCGGGATTATGACGGCGGTAGCTCGCGTCCCAGATCGGCGCTGACGCGCCGGAGCGCGGCCTCGACCTCCCGCGCGGAGGAGGGACGCGAGTTGGGATCGGCTGCCAGGCACGACTCGATGAGAGCGGAGAGCGCGCGCGGCACCGTTGCCACGAGATCGGCCAATGGTTGCGGAGGGATCGAGAGCTGTGGATAGCGTGCGATGAGGTCGGCATCTTCGGCGACGCCTTCGCCGAACGGCGGGATGGCGCTGAGCGCTTCGTACAGCGTGGCACCAAGACCGAACACGTCGCTGCGTTTGTCTACGCGGCCCGCCCTGCACTGCTCGGGCGACATGTATGGGCCCGTCCCGACGGAGTGCCGCAGCTCCAGACCATTAGCGCCACGGCGCGCGAGGCTCAGGTCGAGAAGATGAGTGCCGGCGCCCGTCGCGACGTTCGCAGGTGTGACGTCGAGATGAAGGATGTCGTTGTCACGGAGATACGCGAGCGCGTCCGCTATGTGCACGCCAATGCGGCAGACGTCTAGGGTCGGCAGTGGACCGATGACATCGAGTAGCACGTCCAGCGACGGGTCTGCTACAAGCTCCCATATCGATCGCGGCGGAGCGTCCTCGTTCCAACGTATCAAGCGCGCGAGATGGGGATGCGCGAGACCGGTTGCGATCGTCACCTCACGCGCGAACGCATCGCGCGCGCTTCGATCAGCCACAAGAGCGGGCCGAAGGACCTTGACCGCGACATCGCCGCCGGTGCGTCGGTCAGTCGCCCTATACACCTCATAGCGCCGTCCGCCGCCCAACCGTTCGACGACCACGAGGTCGTCGTCGATCGACGCACCGGCGGCCAGATCGCCTTCCAACACGCGCAAAGCCTAGGGGAAACCCGTACCCCTACTGGAGTACGTGATGACCCGCACCCCCGCATCCGTTTGAATTTCCGATCAAGAGGTGAGCATGTCTACGCATCTGTTCGACCGACTTATCGAACTGGTCCTGCACCTGAAGCTCGGCACCGCGGCAGCGGTGCTGATCGTTGGCCTCAGCGGTGTACTCATCACCGCGACGGTCGTCGGCGACGAAGTGCGCATCCAGGTGTTCGCTCCAGCTGCCGCGCACCAGACGAGCGAGAGCATTGCCTGTGACGAGGCGCTTGCGGCGCGGAGCGAAGCGCTACGGCGTCTTGACAACGAGGTAGCGAAGGCACGCGCTGATCTGCGCGTGATCCGCGACCTGGCCGAAGCCCTGGCGGAACGGACGAACAAGGATCTATCCGACGACACGCTCGACGCCGCTGAGCGGGACGTGCGTTCCCAGTTGGACGACGTTCGCACGCGGGCTCGCGATGAGATTCGCCTTGCCGCGGACCTCGCTCCGTGCGAAGACAACAACCCGGAGACGGGCGTCGTGCTCGACGTCGCGGACCTACGTCAGCGCTACGGTGTGATCGTCGACCGCGCCATCACCGACCTGCAGACCGTCCTCGTGAACGCGGGCGAGCTCTTCGACCGCCTGGTGCGTGAGGCGCGGATGAAGCGGGCGGAGGCCGGCAGCGCGAGTAGCGGGAGCGGGAGCGGCAGCGGCTCGGGCGACTAGGTCTCATCCGCCAGGCGATCGATCACAGCAAGCGCAGCGGCGCGTCCCTCGTGCAATAGGACGCCGTCCCACAGCGCGGGGACGCGCTGACCGCCGTGACCCGCGAAATCCTCAGCGCCGTCAGTGTCCACGTTCTGGAAGTCGACGCGTGGCTTGAGCCCGAGCTCGACGATGCGTCGGCGCACGGCGCCGCTGTCAGGATCGCCGATGCGGTGATAAAGAACGACCCCCATCAGGGAACGATCTCGAGGTATGGGTCCACAATCCCCTTGGTGATCGCGATCGCCGTGTTTCCCGCGAACGCGGCGAAGACGGCTCGCGTCGCGCCCACGCTCACTCCAAACCTCGCCGCGTCCAGAAACCCTGCGGGTCGTACTCGCGGATGATGCGCAGCTCCGTCGCGCTGGGCGTCTCCGTCTCGCGGACGTCGTCGGCGACGGTCAGCGTCCAGCCAGTGTTCGCGGCTATCTCGTCCACGGAGCTCGTGGGGTGATAGGACACGAGCACCGCCTCGCCCCGCACGAAGCGGAACACGCCCAGCGTCGTGATGAGCACGGACGGACCGCCGCGCGGCAGCCCGGCGCGCGTCCGCCAGTCACCGCCGTCGCCGTGGCCGGGCGACGTCAC
>DATKCP010000058.1:0-3652 GCA_035513115.1 Candidatus Limnocylindria bacterium
CAGGTCGACTGACCGAGGCCCGCGCGGCTGAGGAGGTCGGCGATCTCGTAGGTGAGCGTGCCGCTGCGCGAGACGAAGCCGACCGGTCCGGGCGAGAAGTTCTCCGCGGGCATGATGCCGATCTTGCATTCGCCCGGCGTGATCGCACCGGGGCAGTTCGGCCCGACGAGCGTCGTCGCGGAGCGATCCAGCACCGACGCCACTTTGAGCATGTCCTGCACCGGCGTTCCCTCCGTGATCACGACGACGAGACCCAGCTCGGCGTCCAGCGCCTCGAGCATCGCGTCCATCGCGCCGGACGCCGGCACGAAGATGATCGACGCGTTCGCGCCTGTCTCCGCCTCGGCGCGCGACACCGTGTCGAAGATCGGGAATCCTTCGCGCGTCGTGCCGCCCGCGCCGGGCACGACGCCGCCCACGACCTTCGTGCCGTACTCGCGCATTCGCGTGGCGTGGAAGGTGCCCTCGCGGCCCATGCCCTGGACGAGCACGCGCGTATCGCGGCCGAGGAGCACGCTCATCTGTTCATCGCAGGGGGAGGACCCCCTGCAACCCCCCTCGTTTGCGCTGCACGGTGCACCGCCTCGAGTGCCGCGTCGTCCATCGTCGTTTTCGAGACGAGCTTCGCGCCTTCGAGGAGCCTCCGCCCTGCCTCGGCCTCGGTGCCCGACAGCCGGATCACGAGCGGAACGCTCGGTGGATGGGTCGTGATCACCGAAAGGATCCCCTTCGCGACCTCGTCGCCGCGCGTGATCCCGCCGAAGATGTTGATGAGGACGCTCTTCACCTTCGGGTTCGCGAGCACGATCTCGAGGGCCGAGCGCACCACTGATTCCTTCGCGCCCCCACCGACGTCGAGGAAGTTCGCGGCGTGGCCGCCGGCGCTCTGGACCGCGTCGAGGGTCGCCATGACCAGGCCGGCGCCGTTGCCGATGATTCCCACGTCGCCGTCGAGCTGCACGAAGCTGAAGCCGAGGGCGCGAGCGCGCTCCTCGACCTCCTCGTCGGGCGAGATCTCCTTCCAGTCGCGCAGCTCGGTCTGGCGGAACAGCGCGTTGTCGTCCATGTCGAGCTTTGCGTCGCCCGCGAGCACGGAGCCGTCGGTCTGGATGAACAACGGATTGATCTCCACGAGCATCGCGTCGGTGCGCGCATAGACGCCGTACAGCTTGATCGCGATGTCCGCGACCGCACTCCGCTGGGCCGCGGGCACGGCTGCGTCGAAGCACAGCGCGCGCGCTTGATACGGAAGGAGTCCGACCAGCGGATCCGGCCACCCGCGCGCGATCTTCTCGGGCTCCCTCTCGGCGACCTCCTCGATGTCCATCCCGCCGACGGTCGAGAGCATCACGACCGGGCGCCGCCGGTCGCGGTCGAGGGTGATGCCCAGGTACAGCTCGCTGGCGATCTGCGCGCCACGTTCGACGTACACCTTGCGGACACGCAGCTCCTTTATCCGCATGTGGAGGATCGCCGAGGCATGCTCGCGCGCCTCGGCCGGCGTCTTCGCGACCTTGATGCCGCCGGCCTTCCCGCGTCCGCCGGCGTGCACCTGCGCCTTCACCACGACCGTGCCGCCGAGGGCCCGCGCCGCCGCTTCGGCCTCCTCGTGGGTCGTCGCGAGACGACCCTCGGGGACGGGGATGCCGGCGCGCGCGAGCAGCTGCTTGGCCTGGTACTCGTGGAGCTTCACGGGGTGGAGCGAGGATATCGTCGTGACCCGTGAGACGCGTTTCGGTCGTCGGTTAACTGGACCCCGGTCGATGACGCAACCTTCCGGCAGCGCGTCGCCGCGGCGACGTCGGGCGACGCATGGGTCGTCGACGGCAACTATGGCGGTCGAGGTGCGCGCGACATCATCTGGCCTCGCGCGGACACCGTCGTGTGGCTGGATCCACCACTACGCGTCACCCTCGCGCGCCTGTGGCGGCGGTCGGTCGGACGGATCCGGTCGCGCGAGGAGCTCTGGAACGGAAATCGGGAGACTTTTCGCAACACGTTCGTCTCGCGGGACTCGCTCTTCGTCTGGGCGCTGAAGACCTACCGACGGCGAAAGCGGATCTACCGGGACCTCCTCGCGCGACCCGAGAACGCGCATCTCGAGGTGCACCACTTCACCAGCGCCGCCGATGGCGACCGGTGGCTCGAGGCGCAACGCGAACTGACCGGCTCGCGTATATAGGTGTGATGGCGACCCTGGCCGCCGCGCACGCTGCCATACCGCGAGCTCACGAGCTCGGCGTGCGGTTCGACTGGCTCGTCATCGTCGCGAGCGCGTGGCTACTCGGCGGTCTCTACTGGGACGGCTGGGCCCACGGCTACGGGCTACCGGACTCGTTCTGGACGATCTGGCATGCCGCCTTCTACACCGGGTACGCGGCCGCGGCACTCGTGATCCTGGGTGCGATCGCGCGCGCGCGCCGCCGGGAGGAGACCTGGCGCGCCGCGGTCCCGGCCGGCTACGAGGGCGCCGTGGCCGGCGTCTTCGTATTCGGCTTCGGTGGCGCCTTCGACGTTGCATGGCACGCGGCGTTCGGGATCGAGCTTGGCACCGATGCGCTGCTGAGCCCGAGCCATCTCGTACTGGGGCTCGGTATCGCGCTCATCGTGAGCGGTCCGCTGCTCGCCGCGTGGCGTCGCGGTGCGTCGGGCGGACTTGCGGCGCAGCTTCCGGCGGTGCTCTCGCTGACCGCGTTGCTCTCGGTATTCACGTTCTTCTCGCTCTTCGCCGGACCGTACTCCGGCGTGCTCGGCTCGGGCGCGCGTCCGTCGAGCACGACCCTGGTGCGCACCCTCCTCGGGATGTACCTGTTCAGTGGACTCGTCGTTGGCCTAGCGCTCGTCGCGCTCCGCCGCGGGACCCTGCCGGTCGGATCGCTCACGGTGCTGCTCGGCGCGAACGCCGTCGCGATGATCCTCATGCAGGGTCACGCCCCGCTCGAGATCCAGGTGGCGTTCTCGCTCGTCGCGGTCGCCGCGGGCGCGATCGGCGACGTCCTGCTCTGGCTCCTGCGTCCATCGGACTCGCGACGACTCCAGCTCCACGCCTTCGCGTTCCTGCTTCCGGTCGTCTACTTCACGATCTACCTCGGCGTCGTTGCTACGTCGGTAGGCAGTGCCTGGACGGTGCACGCACTTACCGGGATGGTGACGCTCTCCGGCGTCGTCGGCATGTTGATCAGCTTCGTGTTCGTCGGAGCGCGCGCGACAGATGGTTGAGCGCATCGGGTCAGGTCACTCGGTGACGTTCGCGGCGACGGCGAGAGTGCCGGGGCGGGTCGACGCGAGGCGCACGCGCTGCGCGGATGCCTGCAATAACGCCGGAAGCGTGGATGGTGCGCCGCGCGTCTGGCTGGGTTTACGAGGCCGCGCTCCTCGTTCGCGCGCGGCCGAGCCGGCATCCCGTGTCGGCAAGATCGACTGACAGCCATTCGTCGCCGACCTTCGCCTGGAATCCGTATGGCCACGGTTTGCCGGCATCGATGGCCGTCGCGACGTCGTTCGGGAGCCCAACGACCACCCATGCCACGCCGGCCGCCTGCCGGTCGAGGCCCGGCGCATGACCCGTGTGAACCGCCGCGAGCGGAAAACAGAGCCGCGCCTCGATGACGTTCGCGTCCAGATCGATGACGCGGAGCGCGACCGGCACGAG
>DATKCP010000059.1:0-2278 GCA_035513115.1 Candidatus Limnocylindria bacterium
GTGCATCCGCGCGGCGCCCGTGCCGCCGTCATAGCCCGAGAGAGTGACGATGTCGGCGCCCGACTTCGCGATACCGACCGCGATGATCCCGACCTCCGGCGTCACCGGGATCTTCACGGCGACGCGGGCTCGCGGGTTCACGGTCTTGAGCTCGCTCACGACCTGGGCCAGGTCCTCGATCGAGTAGATGTCGTGGTTGTTGGAGGGCGAGATCAGATCGACGCCCGGCCGCGCGTTGCGGGCCAGCGCCACCTTGGCCGAGACCTTGCGCGCTGGAAGGTGCCCGCCCTCACCGGGCTTGGCGCCCTGGCCGATCTTGATCTCGAGGAAGTCGCTCGAGTTCGCGAGGAGCGCCGAGACCCCGAACCGGCCGGAGGCGATCTGCTGCCCGCGATGACGCGGATACCGGCCGAGGAGATCGGGCAACTCGCCGCCCTCGCCGTTGATGCAGATCATGTCGAGCTGCGACGCGGCCTCCGCATACGCGCGGTACGCGGTCTCGCCCTGCGACCCGAAGGACATCGATGAGATGTAGAAGGGCATCGCGTGTCCGCCGGCCCGCGTGTCCGCCGCGGGCCGTACCCCCGGCGCGTACGCGTCGTCCGTGACCCGAAGATCCAGCAGGTGGCGGAGCGAGACGGGATGCTCGCGCTCGTACTCGCCGAGCTTCTCCGCGTAGGTCGAGTACGGCGCCTCCCCGTTCGCCACAGCCAGCGCGGCCTTCCACACGCGCAGGTAGATGCGGAAGGGCGGATCGAGTCGCGCCGGGGTGCGCTCGCGGAGCATCGCTGCGCGGGTCAGACCCTCTTCCGCGATGCGCTCCCAGCCGAGACCGGCTTCGTCGTTCGCGCAGAACGTGCGGATCCCGAGGAGCGCAGCGATCTCCGGCGCGAGCCCGACCGCCGACACCAGGCGCCCGTACCCGCGAAGCTCGTGGATGCCGAGCGTCGAGATGACCTTCTCGATGCCCTTGCGCAGACCTTCGACCATTCGCGGCAGGGCGTCCGGGTCCTCCATCGAGATGGCGTGCTCCAGCAATAGATAGGGGTGCACCGCATCCGCGCCGGAGCCGAGCGCGACCACGATGTCGTGGAGGTTCCGCAGACTGCCGGCCGAGACGATCAGCGCGCAGTCGCGGCGCAGCGACCCGGAGCCGGAGGGCTGCTCCACCAGCGCGCGATGCACCGCCGCCGTCACGAGCAGCGGATCGAGCCACGCGCGTCCTTCGGAGAGCACCCCGCGGTCCTGAAGGATCACGAGACGTCCACCGCGGCGTACGCCACGGCACGCGGCGGCCGCGATCCGGGCGATCGCGTCGCGCGGGTGCTCCTCCCAGTCGCGGTCCGCTTCGAGCACCACCGGTCCTCGCGGGTACCACCTTCCGAACGCCGCGACGACGTCCTCGAGGATCCACGTCCCGAGCGAACGTGCCGCTGGGCGATGGTCGGCACCGCGCAGCCCGGTGTCCGGCGCGTGCCCGCCGAGAAGGATCGGCTGCCGCAACTCGATCCAGGGACGAACAGCGCCGCGACCGCGCGGCGATGGCCGCGGACCGAGCAGAACGCGCGTCGAGAAGTGCTCGATCTCGCGCTCGCGGTCGATCGCGGGATTGGTCACGACCGCGACGGTCTCGTGAAGGTGGTCGGCGAGGTTCGCGCGAGGAGCGAGCGCGGCGAGCGGGCCGTCGTACCCGAGCGATCCGATGGGCTCGGCCGCCGTCTCCGCCAGGGCCTTCGCCATCTTCACGTCGTCCGGTTCCCACCCGAGCGCGGCGAACTGCGCCTCGCGGCGCTGTGTGACGTCCTCGAGCTCGTCGGGTGGCGTGCCGACGGACCATCTCGTGGTGCCTCGCCCGCGGCGTGACGGATCCGGCGGCGGATCCGCGGGGCCACCCGCCTCGAGATGCGCAGCGAGGCCCTGGACGGCCGCGCCGCGCCCGCTCCGGGCGGCAAGGAACGACGCGCGGATCTCGTCGTGGCCGAGGAGCCGCCAGCCCTCCGGACCGCGCCGCAGGGCCGCGCGCTCGCCGGGTCCGAGCGGCCGCGGATCGTTGACGTAGCGGGAGAGCGGGATCCAGCCGCGCTCGCTCGAGAACACGTGCTCGTCCGGACTTTCGACGTGCCAGAGCGGCCGCAGCCCGAGCGCGTCGACGGTGAACACGCACGTGTCACCCATCCGGGCGAGGATCGCGGCCGGGCCCTGCGCGAACGGTCCGAACGCGGCGCGCGCGTGGACGTACAGGTCCTGCGACGCGGCGTCCATCCGCCGCACCTCGTTC
>DATKCP010000060.1:0-7759 GCA_035513115.1 Candidatus Limnocylindria bacterium
GGCTGCAGCGCGATAAGGACGGCGGCCAGGACGACCACCGCGCCGACGTAAGACTCCGGCGACCGCTGCTCCTGCTTCGCGACCGCACCCAGGATCACCGCGATCACCGGGACGACGACGCCGACCATGCTTGCGTTCGTGACCGGCCAGTGCTGGACCAGCCAGGTGTAGAGCACGTAGGCGCCGAGCGACCCGGCGAGCGTGAGGTAGACGATCGGCCACCACGCCGCCACGGTGCTGGGGAGCGCGTGGTCCTCGCCGATGGCGAGGCTGACGACGCCGCACACCAGCGCGCCGGCCGCCGCGCCGACCGCGTTCGCCGCGATGGCCGACGGCTGCGGCGCACGCTTCAGGAAGACGCTCGAGAGCGACGCCGCCGTCGCCGCGAGGAACACCGCGACCAGTCCTTCGATCGGCACATCGAGCTTCAGCTCGCCCGCGAAGATGATCGCGACGCCGACGATCGCGACCACGGCGGCCACGAGCTTGCGCGGAACGAGACGCTCCACGCCCAGCGCCGCGGCGATGAGCGCGGTCGAGAGCGGGACGGTCGCGTACAGCACCGCCGCGATGCCGCTCGGCACCACGCGCTCGCCCCAGTACAGCAGCGACAGGTTCACGCCGAAGTTGAAGATCCCGAACAGGAGCGCGCCTCGCAGCGCCGGTCCACGGGGAAAGCGCTGACCGGTCGCGAGGACGAGTCCCGCGAGCAGAGGGGCGGCGAGCAGGAGACGCAGCGTTGCGGCCCAGACCGGCGACACGGTCTCGTTGCCGATGCGGATCGCGAGAAAGGTGCTGCCCCAGATGAGACAGCAGCCGATGAACACCAGGTACGGCATCGTCCGGGAATAGTCAGCCACGTCCTAACAGAACGCCATCCGGGCCGCCGCCGTGAGACGGTATCCTGCGAGACATTCCAGGGGAGGTCACGATGCAGGAAGCGATGCGTCGTCTCGACGCGCTCACGCAGAAGCTCATCGAAGCGGATCAATCGGGCGCCGGACTCGAGCCGATCGCCGTCGCGCACGAGCTTGGCCGGATACGGCAGCTCCTTGCTCAGGCTCCAGCCGTGATCCCGGCGGCCGGCGGCCAGCGCCACTTCCGGTGCGAGTCGTGCGGGACGATCACGCACGGCGCCGCGGCGCCGGCCAGCTGCGCGACGTGCGGCGGCAGGACCTTCTTCTCCGCCGATCTCGAACAACCCGCGGTGGAGTCCGCCGGCGGATAGACCGCCGATGCCCGCCGAGATGGACCGCACCGCCCGCGTCCTCGCCTCGGTCGGCGTCGGCCTGGCTCTGTTCCTCGCGGCGCTCGACCAGACCATCGTAGGAACGGCTCTGCCGCGCATCGTAAGCGAGCTGAACGGCCTGGAGTACTTCGCCTGGGTCGCGACGGCCTACATGGTCGCCTCGACGACGACGGTCCCGATCGCCGGGAAGCTGGGCGACCTGTTCGGTCGCAAGCCACTTCTGATGCTCGGCATGGTCGGCTTCGTCCTCGCATCCGCGCTGTGCGGACAGGCGCGGGACATGGTCGAGCTCGTGGTCTTTCGAGGGATCCAGGGCCTCTTCGGGGGCGTGCTCTTCGCGAGCGTCTTCGCGTCGCTGGCGGACCTCTTTCCGCCGCGTACCCGCGCGCGCATCCAGGGCATCTTCGGCGGGATCTTCGGTGTCGCGTCGGTGCTCGGCCCCACCATCGGCGGCTACCTCACCGACAACGTCGGCTGGCGCTGGGTCTTCTACGTGAACATTCCGGTGGGGATCCTGGCGCTGGCGGTGGTTTTCGTGACCATGTCGCGGACGCGTCACAGCGCGTCCTGGCGCGACATCGACTTTCTCGGCGCGGGTCTGCTCGCGGCCACGCTCGTGCCGCTGCTCGTCGGTTTTTCGATCATGCGCGACCACGCGCTCGGCTCACCCGAGGTCGTCGGCCTCCTCGGCTTCGGCGCGGTGATGGCCGTGGTCTTCTTCATCGTCGAGCAGCGCGTGGCACACCCGATCGTGCCGTTCGTCCTGTTCAAGAACGTCACGTTCGCGGTGTCCTCGATCACCGGATTCTTCAGCGCGTTCGGCATGTTCGGCGCGATCGTCTACATCGGCCTCGTGTACCAGGGTGTGCTCGGTATCGGCGCCACGAACTCGGGGCTGCTCGCGACTCCGATGATGGTCGGCGTGATCGCGGCCAGCCTCGTGACGGGGCAGCTGATGATCCGCGTGACCCGTTACCGCTTCCTCGGCACGATCGGTCTGACCGTCATGGTGGTCGGCCTCCTCGGGCTGTCCCAGGTCAGAGTCGGCACACCCGAGGTCGACGTCGTGCGTGACCTGATCCTCATCGGCATCGGCATCGGCATGACGATGCCGCTGTACATCAATGCGACCCAGAGCGCGCTTCCGCGCGAGTTCCTTGGCGTCGCGACCAGCCAGATCCAGTTCTGGCGGAACATCGGCGGAACCGTCGGCGTGGCGATCCTCGGCGCGGTGATCTCGTACCAGCTTCCCGGAAGGATCCGGGCGCAGGTCGCATCACTCGACCTGCCGCCCGAAGTGTCCGCGGCGCTGCCGAGCGGCGGGAGCGCGCAGGCCATCTTCGATCCGGCCCGCATCGCGGCCACGCGCGCCGCGCTGCCCTCGCAGGCTCAGCCCGTCTTCGATCAGGTCCTGGAGGCGACCCGGGCCGCGCTGGCGGCCTCGCTCCACGACGTGTTCGTCTACGCCGCGGTGGTCGTCGCGGTGGCGGTCGTCATCTCGCTGTTCCTGAAGGAGGTCTCACTCAGGGGGCACACGGCGCGGCCGAGCGACGGCGAGGTCTCCGAGCGCGCACCCGCGTTCGGCGACTAGATCCGGCGCTTGACCGCGGCCTGCATCTCGCGTGCGGCCTCACGCTCCTTGATCACCTGGCGCTTCTCGTAGCGCTTCTTGCCGCGCGCCAGACCGATCTCCACTTTCGCGCGTCCGCCCTTGGTGTACATCCGCAGCGGGACGAGCGTGTAGCCCTTCTGCGACACCGCGCCCGCCAGCTGACCGATCTCGCCTCTGTGCATCAGGAGCTTTCGTGGACGGAGTGGCTCGTGGTTGTCGTGCGCCGCATGCGTCCAGGGCGCGATGTGCACGTTCCGCAGCCAGGCCTGGCCGTTCTCGATGCGCGCGTAGCCGTCGCGCAGGCTCACCTGACCGGCTCGCAGCGACTTGATCTCCGTTCCGGTCAGGGCGATGCCGGCCTCGACGCGATCCTCGATGGAGTAGTCGAAGAGGGCCTTGCGATTGTCCGCGAGCTGCAGGTCGCGCGGCTTCTTCTCGGGCGCGGCGACCGGCGGTGACCTTCGATCTGGCATGCCGAGAGCGTACAGAGCGGAAAAAGAGACAGCGGCGGCACTTCTGCCGCCGCTGTCACCGGGTCTCCAAAGACCGCGGGTTAGTTCGCGATCACCTCAGTTGGTTTCATTACGAAAGGCCGAAGTGAGCACCCCTGGGTCTTTGGTTTCCCATTGGCATCGCCCACTCCACATCACCTCCTTTCTTTCGTCGTCCATGCTCACACGGGCGCCGAGGCGCCGTCAATGTGACGCCGGTCGCAATCCGAAATCGGCTGGTTCCCGGACTCACTCTGGCGAGGGAGTGCTAGGGGAGGTAGGGGCGCGGGTTCACGGCCTGCCCGTTCACGATCGTCATGAAGTGGACGTGCGGACCGGTGGTCCAGCCCGTCATGCCCACGTAGCCGATGACCGTGCCGGCCGCCACGAACTGACCGACCCTGACCGGAGGCCAGCGGCTGTCGTCGAGATGGCCGTACAGCGTGGAGAAGTTGTACCCGTGCGCGATGATCACGACGACCGCGGTGTCGCCGTAGGCCATGTACGGGCGCCCCACGGTCACGACCTGACCGGACGACGTGGCACGGAGCGGTGTGAACTTTGGCGCCGCGATGTCCATGCCGTTGTGGAAGCCGCCCCAGCGCGCGCCGAAGCCGGACGTGATCGGACCATTCACCGGCCACATGGCGAGCTTCGCTCCGTTGAACGCGCCGAGCCCGCTCTTGGCCGCCAGCTGCGCCGCGAGCTGCGCGTACTGCCGCTCGGCGTCCTCGAGCTTCCGGTTGAGATCCGCTGTCTCGCGATTCGCCGAGGTGAGGGAGCCGACCGCCTGCTGCCTGTTGGTCGCCGCGTCGGCGCGCGCCTCGGCCTGCTGCACGATCGCGCTCTGCATCTGTGCGACGAGCTGCTCGTACTTGGTCTTCTGCTCCGTCAGGCTCGCGCGCTGCGTCGCGATCTGGTCCTGAAGGCCGAGGATCTCGTTCTGCTTGCTCGCGGCGTCGCCCAGCTTCGCCGCCGTACTCGCGCGAAGGCCACGGATCTCGTTCGCGAGCTGCTGGTCCTGCCGGTTCACGAAGACCATCTGCTGCACGCGGTTGGCGAACTCCGTCAGCGTCCGCGATGAGAGCAGCATCTCGAGCGGACTGATGAGCGCCTGCCGATACGTCGCGACGAGGTGCTTGGCGTAGAGGTCCTCACGCTGGACCAGCTGTCGTTGCTGCTCCGCGGCCTGCGCCGCCAGCGACTCCGCGAGCGCCTTCGTCTCATCGAGCTGGAACGCGACGAGCGCGAGCTGCTCCTCGGTGATCTCGATCTGGTAGCCGAGCGCCTCCGCCTCTGACTTCGCCGTGGCCTGTCGCCAGGCGAGATCGGAGATGCGGGCGTTGGCGGAGTCGACGGCCGCCTGGAACTGATTCGCGGCCTGCTTGTAGCGCTCGGCGTTCTGGCGCGACACCACGACGGCGCGCTCGAGCGCCTCCTTGCGGCGTAGCGCTTCCTGGAGCGGATCGTCGGCGGCGGCGGGCATCTGCTGGCCGACGAAGAGGGCGAGTGCTGCCAGCGCGACGACGGTCGCGCGCAGTCCGCTCTTCCTCCACCCACCTCCCCGGGCGTTCCGGGGAGCATCCATGGGCGCATGGTCCCACCGCGGGCCGCCGGCGGTCAAGGCGCGACGCGGTGTCACTTCGCGAGGTGGGCGCGCACGGAGAGCGTCGCCCCTCCGGCGCCCACGAGGAGCGCCACACTCAGCACGCTGGCGGCGAGCTGGAACGCGAAGTCCGGCCCGAGCGAGATCGGCAGCGTCACCAGGAAGTCGAGCATCGCGCCGGTGACCGGTCCCGAGGCCGCGAACACCACCGAGAGCGCGAAGACCGCCCCCAGCGCTCCGACGAGCATCCCCTCCAGGATGAACGGCCAGCGCACGAAGGCGTCCGACGCGCCGACGAGCTGCATGATCTCGATCTCGTCGCGGCGGGCATGCACGGCGATGCGGATGGTGTTCACGATCACGAACAGCGCGACGAACAGCATCATCGCGAGGATCGCGATGCCGCCGATCGACAGCACGCGCGTGATCGTGAGCAGCTGGTCGACGACCTGCGGATTGTCGATCACGTCAGCGACCACGCCGCCGCCGATCTCGGCGCGGAGGTCGTCACCGAGCTGCTTGGCCTGCCGCGGGTCCGCGAGCTTGATCTCGAGCGACGCGGGCAGCAGATTCGAGTCGACGTCCGCGATGACGAAGTCCTTCCGCCGGTCGGCGACGTCGCGCAGCCGCTGGAGCGCCTGGTCCTTCGTGATGTACTCCGCGCGCGAGACCGCCGGGTTGGCCTCGACCCGCGCTTTCAGCGCGATGATCTGCGAGACCTTTGCGTCGTCGTCGAGGAAGATCGCGATCTCCACCTTCGACTCGAGCACGCCCACGGCTGCCTGCAGCCCGCGGTCGGTCGTCAGGAAGAACGAGAAGAGCAAGAGCATGAGCGTCACGGTGAATGTCGACGCCAGGCTCATGACCGGATTGCGCCAGAAACCCTGGCCCGCCGCGCCGAGGACGTAACCGACGCGCCTCATGCGGCGTACAGCCCTTCGCGCTCGTCGCGCACGACCATGCCGTGATCCAGGTGCACCACGCGGCGGCGGAGCGCATTGACGATCTCCGCGTTGTGCGTGGCCATCACCAGCGTGGTCCCGAGCTCGCAGACGCGCGTGAGCAGCTTGATGATCTCCCAGCTCGTCACCGGGTCGAGGTTGCCGGTGGGCTCGTCGGCGATGAGGATGCGTGGCCGGTTCACGAGCGCGCGCGCGATCGCGGTGCGCTGCTGCTCGCCGCCGGAGAGCTGGCCAGGAAAGTGATCGCGGCGCGCCGTGAGACCCACGAGCGAGAGCGCGCGCGCTGTCTCTTCGCGCACCAGTCGTCCCTCGTGACCGGTGACGAGGAGCGCGAACGCCACGTTCTCGGCAACTGTCTTTCGCGGCAGGAGCTTGAAGTCCTGGAACACCACGCCGACCTTGCGCCGGAGCAGGTGCACGCGAGAGCGCGGCATGCGACCGACGTCCTCGCCGTCGACGACGACGCGACCGGTCGTCGCGACCTCCTCACGGATGAGGAGCCGGATGAGCGTGGACTTGCCGGCGCCGGACGAGCCGACGAGGAAGAGGAAGTCCCCGGCATCGATGCGCAGGTCGACGTCGCGGAGCGCGAAGGTCCCGTTGGGGTAGCGCTTGCTGACGTCGTCGAGCGCGATCAACCCGGTGCCTTCCCTCTCAAAGCTGCTGCGCGGCGCCTGCCTGTCTCCTCAGCCAGCCAAGCGATGCCTGGGTCAGTTACCCGAGAGAACATATCGGCCCGCATGCGTCGAGACAACGGCCAAGAGTCCGGATTTGGTACTGCTGCGACCGAATTCGTACGCGTGATTGACAGGTCCCCAGCGCCCGGCTGCCTTCGCTGCTCGACTACTTCACCGGAAGCTCGGTCTGCGTCGGCCGGGTGGTCGTAAAGGTGGCGATCGACGCGATCTTCGCGTCACCAGTCGTCATCACTTTGACACCCATCGTCGGCCGGCCCAGGACCCGGATCTGGTCGAGCGGTGTGCGGATCACCACGCCGGTGGTCGAGATGAGGAGGATCTCCTGGCTGCCCTCATCGACCATCTGCATCGCCGCGAGGTCGCCGGTCTTCGCGCCGAGCGACGCGAGGATCACGCCCTGCCCGCCGCGACCCTGGGTCGGGAACTCATCGACGGAGGTGCGCTTGCCGTAGCCGTTCTGGGTCACGGAGAGGACCTCGGTGCGCGGTCGCGCGATGCCCATGCCGACGACCTCGTCGCCCTTCTTCAGCCGGATACCGGTCACACCCTGCGTCGGACGCCCCATCGGTCGCGCGTCGGACGCCTTGAACGAAATGCCTTTGCCCTTGCGGGTCGCGAGGATGACGCTGTCGTCCTTCGCGCATGCCGCGACCCACGCGAGCTCGTCGCCCTTGCGCAGCGCGATCGCGATGAGGCCGGCGCGCCGCACGGTCGCGTACTCGGAGAGCGCCGTCTTCTTCACGAAGCCCTTGCGGGTCGCCATGATCAGGTACGCCGCGGTGGTCGTGTCGCGCAGCGCGACGAGCGCCGAGATGCGCTCCCCCTGCTGCATCGCCTCGAGGATGTTCTGGATCGGCGTGCCCTTCGCGGTGCGACTCGCGTCCGGAAGCTCGTAGACCTTCAGCGCGAACACGCGGCCGCGGTCGGTGAAGACGTAGAGCTTGTCGTGATTGCGCGCGACGACGAGGTGCTGGACGTCGTCCTCGTCGCGCGTCTGCATACCGATGACGCCGCGGCCGCCGCGGTGCTGCGCGCGGTACGTGGACAGGGGCATCCGCTTGGCGTAGTTGCGGCTCGAAAGCGTGATGACCACGTCCTCGTCGGCCACCAGCTGCTCGTCCGTGAACTGCCCCGGCACGTC
>DATKCP010000061.1:0-2389 GCA_035513115.1 Candidatus Limnocylindria bacterium
CGCACGAGGCGGCCCACGATCTCGTGCGCCTCGCGGAAGGGAACGCCCTGCCGTGCCAGATGGTCGGCGAGATCGGTCGCGGTCAGCATCCCGCGCTCCGTCGCGCGCAGCATCGCGTCGCGGTCGAAGCGCAGGCCGGTCACAACGAGCGCGAGCGTCTCGAGGGCCGGGATCACGGCGGACGCGTCGTACAGCGGCACGCGCTGCTCCTGAAGGTCGCCGTCGTATGCCAGCGGCAGACCCTTGAGCGTCGTCAGGATGGCGACGAGGTCGCCGATGATCCGGCCCGCACGGCCGCGCACGAGCTCGGCGACGTCGGGGTTCTTCTTCTGCGGCATGATGCTCGACCCCGTCGCGTGCTGGTCCGAGATCTCCGCGAACGCGAACTCGGCGCTCGTCCAGAGGACCAGCTCTTCCGCGAAGCGCGAGGCGTGCACGGCGGCGAGCGCGCATACGTAGACGAAGTCCGCGACGAAGTCGCGGTCGGCGACCGCATCGACGCTGTTGCGGAACGTGCGTGGCAGGCCAAGCTCGCGCCCGACCGCGGGTGGATCCACCGGATAGGGCACGCCCGCGAGCGCCCCGGCGCCGAGCGGCGACACCGCTGCGCGCTCGCGCGCTTGCGCGGCACGCACGCGATCGCGCCGCAGCGCCTCGACATGCGCGAGCAGATGGTGCGCGAGCGACAGCGGCTGCGCGCGCTGCAGGTGCGTGTACCCGGGCATCACCGTGTCGACCTCGTCCGACGCGCGCTCGACGAGCGCGCGCGAGAGAGCGAGCAGCGCAGCGTCGAGCTGGTCGAGCAGCTCCACGACCAGCAGGCGCAGATCGAGCGCGATCTGGTCGTTGCGGCTCCTGCCGGTGTGCAGCTTTCCGCCGACCGCGCCCGCGCGCTCGGTCAGCACGCGCTCGACCGCGGAATGCACGTCCTCGGCGTCGGCGGGCCAGGCGAACGTGCCGCCATCGATCTCGGCGGCGATGCGCTCGAGCTCCCGCACCAGCGTTGCCGCCTCGTCGTCGGGGATGATGCGCTGACGCCCCAGCATGCGCGCGTGCGCGATGCTGCCGCGCACGTCATGTGAGGCGAGGCGCTTGTCGAGCTCGAGCGACGCCGTGAAGTCGCGGACCTTCGGGTCGAGCGCACTCTCGAAGCGTCCCTTCCACAGGTCCTTGCTCATCTGACCCGTTTCTTCGTCTTCGTCTTCGGCGCCTCGAGCGCCTTCCTGGGCACATCGAGCATCGCCTCGCTTCCCTCACCCCAGAGCGCCTGCGTCCGCGCCTGCGTTCGGAGGGGCAGACCGAATACGGTGATGAAGCCCTCCGACGCCTTGTGGTCAAAGGCGTCGCCCTTCCCGTACGTTGCGAGCGCCGTCGAGTACAGCGAGTGCGGCGAGCGGCGCCCGGCGATGGTCGCGATGCCGCGGTGGAGGCGCACGCGGACCTCGCCGCTCACGAATCGCTGCGTGCTGCGCACGTACGCCGCGAGGTCCTGGTGGTGCGCGGTGAACCACAGGCCGTTGTAGACGAGGTCGGCGTACTCCTGCGCGAGCTTCGCCTTGAATCGCAGCGTCTCCTTCGTCAGCACCATGTCCTCGAGAGCGCGGTGCGCGGCGTGGAGGATCACCGCGGCCGGCGCCTCGTAGATCTCGCGCGACTTGATCCCCACCAGCCGGTTCTCGATCTGATCGATGCGGCCGACGCCGTACTTCCCGCCGAGCTGGTTGAGGCGCTCGACCAGCGCAACACCATCGAGCTCCACTCCGTCCAGGCTGATCGGCAGTCCCTCGCGGAAGGCGATGACGATCTCGCGCGGCTTCGCCGGGGCCTCGTCCGGATCGACGGTCCACTGGAAGACATCGCGCGGCGGGGCGCCCCACGGGTCCTCGAGGACGCCGGCCTCGATCGACCGTCCCCACAGGTTCTCATCGACGCTGTACGGGCTCTTCTTCGTGGCTTCGACGGGGATGCCGCGCTCGCGCGCGTACTCGATCTCCTCGTCGCGCGTCATGTTCATGCCGCCGCGCATCGGCGCGATCACCTTGAGATCGGGGGCGAGCGCGCCTACCGCGAGGTCGAAGCGCACCTGATCGTTCCCCTTGCCGGTGCAGCCGTGCGCGACGAAGCGCGCGTTCTCCTCGCGCGCGGCGTCGACGAGGAGCTTCGCGAGCAGCGGCCGGCCCAGCGCGGTCGCGAGCGGGTAGCGCTCCTCGTAGAGCGCGCCGGCCTGCAGCGCGGGCCAGACGAAGAAACGCACGAAGATGTCGCGCGCGTCCTGCACGATGGCCTTGCGCGCGCCGCTGGCGATCGCTTTCTTCTGGATCTGCTCGAGGTCGCGCACCGAGCCCAGGTCGCCGGTGCAGGTGACGACCTCGAAGCCATGCGTCTCGCG
>DATKCP010000062.1:0-9361 GCA_035513115.1 Candidatus Limnocylindria bacterium
CGCGCGACCTCGCGCCGGATGTAATCGTCGCGGTTTGCCAGGTAATGCGCGTGCCGGTAAGCGGCTTGGCACTTCCGGCAGTGGCTCTGTCTCGTCCCCTTCGCCATGTCCGCGAACGCGAACTCCGCCTCGGGCTTGGTATCGCCGCACATGTAGCAGGTGAGCACGGTGGCCTCCGAGGGACCGTGGCGAGCACCTCAGGTCGGCCTCTAGAACATTTGTTCTAGCAGACTCACAACGCCGGTGCAAGGGAATTCCGCGCGCGTCCGTGTTGTCATGCTTCACGCATGCGCTTCAACAAGGACCTCGAGATCGAACGCGCGATGGTGATCTACGCGCATCCCGACGACGCCGAGTTCAGCGTCGCGGGCACGGTCGCGAAGTGGGCGAAGGCCGGCGTCGAGGTCACGTACTGCATGGTCACCAACGGCGCGTCGGGCTCGCAGGATCCCGACATGACCCGCGAGAAGCTACGCGACATCCGCTACGAGGAGCAGCGCAAGGCCGCGAAGGTCCTCGGCGTGAAGCACGTCGTCTTCCTCGGCTACGAGGACGGCTACCTCTACCCGACGCTCGAAGTGCGTAGGGACGTCGCGCGTCAGGTGCGGATCCACAAGCCCGACGTGATCATCGCCATGGACCCGGAGTTTCGCGTGGCGGGCGAGTATGTGAACCATCCAGACCACATCGCCGCGGGCGAGGTCGCCCTCCGCACGATCAACCCCGACGCGTCCACACGGCAGATGTTCCCCGAGCTCTGGCGCGACGAGAAGCTCGAGCCGCACAAGCCGAAGGCGCTGTTCCTGGAGACGTTCGGCGACGGCGGCACCGTCGTCGACATCACCGACACGATGGAGACGAAGATCAAGGCGCTCCTCGTCCATAGCTCGCAGCTCGGGCCGGATGCCGAGGGATGGGTCCGCGACTGGAACAAGCGCACCGGCAGGGCCGCCGGCTACCGGTTCGGTGAGTCCTTCAAAGTCATCCTTCTCGACCGGCCACCCGCCGCCGAGACGAAGCCGCGCCGCCGCGCTCGTTCGGGAGTCGCGGCGCCCAAAGGTGGCGCTCGAGCGAGACGTTCCGTCCCGCGAACGTCACGCCCTCGCGCCGAAGGCGCGCGCGCTGCGAAACGAAGTGGGGGGCGAGCCCGCCGCTCGCGTTGACGACCCGGTGGCACGGCACGGCCGGGTCGTAGCAGTGATGCATCGCCAAGCCGGCGAAACGCGCGGCCCGCGGATACCCGGCGACCATCGCGACCATCCCGTACGTCGCGACGCGGCCACGTGGGATCCGCCGCACGACGTCGTATATGCGCTCATACCGCTGACTCGTCACCGCTCGCTGACCAGCATGCGCGCGCCTAGCGAACGGGCAGCCTCCGCGCGGCCACCGTCGGCGCGGGCTCATCCTCGGTCTCCGGGCGCTGGCTCGCGCCGATGACGACGCCGCACGCGAGCGCGAACGCGACGCCCACGAATGCGGAAGCGAAGAGGACGCCCTCGGCAGGACGCCCGGCGGCGTTCTCGAGCGGGCCCCAGGTCATGAACAGCAGGAAGAGGATCACCGCGCCCGAGACGATGCCGATCGCCTGCGCGGCCACGTACAGGGAGAACCACCTCTTCGGCCGGCGCAGCAGCGTGTCGAAGAACGTGCGAAGCAGTCGCGTCACCGACCAGACGGTGAGGGTCGCGATCGTCCACGCGATCACCGTGGCGAACGCGGCCACATCGGCGCCCGCGATCCGCGACACGAGCGCCGCGGCCTGCGCGAAGAGCGTCTCCGGGCTCATCACCTCGCCCAGCGAGCTCCCACGGCCTTGCAGCAGGCCGATGATCGCGCTCTTCGTCTCGATCGCGCGCTGAGGGTCGAAGAGCGTTTCCTGTCTCAGCGTGAAGCCTGTCTGCACGAATGGACCGAACGACTGCTCCCCAGCGGCGATCGCGAAGATCACGGTGAGGATCGCGCCCCATCCCGCCGTGATCACGCCCATCAGGCCGTCGACCGCGGCGGCGGTGAGCATGAAGGCGGGAGCGAGGCCGAGCGGCGCGGCGACGGGCATCGCCATCGCCATCGTCACCTGCTCGGGGCGCACGTTGCGCAGCCAGACCCAGACACCCATGAGCGCGAACAGCACGGCGATTGCCGGTACGAAGAGGAAGATGAGCGCGGTCATGATGACCCACGCGATCGCGAGCGCCGCGCCCAGTTGGCCCGCGACGGCCACGATGGCCACGAGACCCGCGGCCGCGAGCGAGGTGATGAGGCCGAAGCTCGCGAGCACCATGAGAGCGAAGACCGGAAGGGCGGCGAAAAGCGCGAAGAACGCGCGTCGGATGGGCTGGCCGTAGTTCGTGAGCAGCGCGACGACGGGGCTCTGTTCGACGGTCGGCCTGAAGTCGGCTATCGGCTCCGTCATGACGGCGGTGATGCGCGTCGTCGCGAGCTCCTTGTCGATGTTCTCGATCGACGCGAGAGCTGTCGCGAGATCACTTGCCTTCTGGTAGCGCAGGTTG
Organism: Candidatus Limnocylindria bacterium; assembly: GCA_035513115.1. Classification (GTDB taxonomy): domain Bacteria; phylum Chloroflexota; class Limnocylindria; order P2-11E; family P2-11E; genus CF-39. The sequence goes on from DATKCP010000062.1 coordinate 2,514, forward strand.
GTCGGCTTCGCGAGCGCCTTCAGGATGATCGTGTCGAGCTCACGCGGGAGTGATGGACGCAGGTGGCTGGGAGGCACGGGCATGCGCACGACGTGGTCGCGCATCAGGACGCCGGCATTCGTGCTGGTGAAGGGAGGTTTGCCGACGAGCATCTCGTACAACACGAGGCCCAGGCCGTACACGTCCGTTTGGACGGAGGCCTGCTTCCCCTCGACTCGCTCGGGCGCTACGTACATCGCGGTCGCGTACAGCTCCGGCGTCGCAGCGTCCTCCCTTGGCGTGCGTGCGATCCCGAAGTCGGCGATCTTCGCGTGGTCGTCCGTGTCGAAGAGGATGTTCGACGGTTTGAGGTCGGCGTGGATGATGCCCTTGGAGTGCGCGAACGCGAGCCCGTTCGCGACCTCGATCGCGATGCGCGCCGCCTCCCCGGCCTTCAGCGGTCCGGTCCGCTCGATGCGAGCCTTGAGCGAGCCCCCGGCGAGATACTCCATCACGATGTACGGGAGGTTGTCGACCTCACCGACGTCGAATACCGACACGATCCCCGGGTGCTTGAGCTGCGCGAGCGAGCGCGCTTCCTTCACGAACATGCGGCGGAGCGTGGCGTCGGCGGCTGCCGCGGTGTCGAGCACCTTGATCGCGACCTCGCGATTGAGGGCGGTGTCCTTCGCCAGGTAGACCTGGGAGGAGCCACCGGTGCCTAGCGGTTGGGAGATCTGGTAGCGCTTATCCAGTACCTGCTCCTGCGCGAGTTCGCCGTGCCGAACGCGGGCCGACTATACCGCCCGAACTCCGGCCAGCCTGTGAGAAGCAAACGGCCCGGCGGCCACGGTCGTTACCGCCGGCCATCGCGGTCGACGCTCGCGAAGCCCTCGCCACCGAACGGATACCGGATGACGTGCCTTAGCGCTTGAAGTTCGCCGTCGGGCCCTTTCGGTCGACAACTGCCGTAACGGCCGGGCCGACCTGCGCTTTGAGCGCCGCGGCCTGGTCCGCGGTGATCCTTCCGTCGGTCGTGGCCTTGTCGATCCTGGCGTTGGCCGCCGTCGTGAGGTGCGCCACGAGACCGTCCCTGCTCTTGCCGGCGGTGGCGCTCGCAACGTCGCCCAGACTCTTGCCTTCGCGCAGCGCCCGGATGAGGTCGGGCTGCGAGAGGCCGAGGTACTCGCGAGCCGTGCCGAACACATCACCGATGAACTGGGCGACCCGCAGTGCGGGCGCCGCCGGCTTCGGTGCGCGCCGCTCCGGATAGACGTGGTCGACGAACCTGGTCACCTGGGCCGGGGCCGCCGCCTTCGCCCTGTCGCTCTGCTCCTGGGTGATCGCGTTCGCCGCGAGAGCCCTGTCGATGGCCGCGTTCACCGTGCTCTGGAGATCGGACACGAGTCCAGCCCGGCTCTTGCCAGGGGTCGCGTCCGCTACGGCACCAATGCTCGTGCCCGGAAGCTTCGTCCTGAGATCGGCGGTCGTCAGGCCCAGGTACTTAGCGGAAGCGTCGAGAAGGCCCGCGAGGATACGCCTGAGCACAGGCGCGCCCTGCTCCGGGTGCGCGTCACGGACCGCGGCGATGATCGCGTCCACCTGCCCCGCGGTGATCACCCCCCTGGCCGCGAGCGCGTCGAGGATGGCCCGGAGCCTGTCAGGCCCGCTGTGCGCGGGCGCGGCCGATCCCAGCTGCGCTTCGACCTCGGTGATGGGGTCATAGGAGACGGGTGCGAAGGCCGCGAGCGCCGCGCTGCCCAGCAGCGCCGCCGTCAGGGCGCCGGCGCCGGCCGCGAGGAGAACCTTCTTGCCGCGGAACGAGAAGCTCATCTGTCCCTCCTTGATCGCGCTACCACCACTACCTGTCAGCCTAACGAGCCAGTTTCGTCCACCGTACGGTCCAGGTCGCGAAGCGGCATCTCCTTACATCTCGTTAACATCCTGAGGCTCGTGCAGATCGTCTTTGCGGCCGCCGAGGCTGCCCCGTACGCCAAGGTCGGCGGTCTCGCTGATGTGGCGGGCAGTCTCCCCCAGGCGCTCGCGGCTCTCGGTCACGACGTCACGCTGTACCTGCCCCTGCACCGAACGATCGACCGCGCGAAGTTCCAGATCACGGACCGCGCTCCCTCGCGCTCGGTCCCGTATGGCAAGTCCAAGCTGCGTGTCTCGTATCCGAGCGTCGTACGAGACGGCGTGCGCGTCGTCTTCATCCGCAACGATCAGCGACTCGGTCGCGACCGCGTCTACGGCGAGCCCGACGACGCCAAGCGCTACGCGCTGTTCTGTCGCGCGGTATTCGAAGACATCCGGGAATCACCTCCGGACGTGGTCCACGCGCACGACTGGCACGCCGCACTCCTCATCCCGCTCGTCGCGCGTGCACGCGCCCTGGCCGCGACGTCGACGGTATTCACGATCCACAACCTCGCGTATCAGGGACGCACCGATGCGAGCGTGCTCGCGCTCGTCGGCCTGCCTCGTGCGCGGCTTCAGATCGAGGGCCGCACGGAGGCGAATCCGATGGCGCGCGCGATCGCCGCCGCGGACGTCGTCAGTACGGTGAGCGAGCGCTACGCGAAAGAGATCCTCACCGATGAGTTCGGAGAAGGGTTGCAGGGTCCGCTGCGCGAGCGCCGCCGCCGCCTGTACGGCATCGTGAACGGTATCGACACGGTCGCCTTCGATCCGGCCACCGATCGGCACATCGCGGCGCGCTACGGCGCCGACGATCCGAGCGGCAAGGCGGTCAACAAGGCCGCGTTGCAGCAGGAGGGCAGGCTCGCGCCCGATCCACGCGCGCCGATCTTCGGTGTCATCGGACGTCTGGTGGAGCAGAAAGGCATCGACCTGCTGACCGCCTCTGCGCCGAAGCTGCTCGCCGCCGGCGGACAGATCGTCGTGCTCGGGACGGGCGATCCCGCGTACGAGTCCAGGTGGAAGGAGCTCGCCTCGCGTCACGTCGGACGCCTCTGGCTGACGCTCGGGTTCGATGCCGCGCTCGCCCAGCGGATCTACGCGGGCTGCGACCTCTTCCTCATGCCGTCGCGCTTCGAGCCGTGCGGGCTCGGTCAGCTCATCTCGTTCCGCTACGGGACGGTCCCCGTCGTGCACGAGGTCGGGGGCCTCGCCGAGACCGTGCGCGATGTCGACCGTGATGGCGCGCGGGGCAACGGCTTCTCGTTCGCGGACTATTCGCCCGCCGCGTTCGACGACGCGATCGCCCGGGCCATGCGCGCGTACCGAGAGAACGCGGGACTCTGGACCGAGCTCGTACCGCGCGTGATGCGAGAAGATCACTCGTGGGGCGCCTCGGCGAAACGCTACGCGCTGCTGTACAAGACCGCATCGAGGGTGCGCAAGGCCGCGTGACAGGGTCCATCGTCGATCTCGAGGACGCCGTCGCCTCGCTCCCCGCCGGCGCGCGCGCCGCGGCCGGACGGATCCTCCAGATCTCCACGACCACCGGTCGTCTCGACCCGCCACCGGAGATGCACGAGTGGATCCGGAAGCTCTTCGGATCCGTCGAAGCCGTGCGCGAGCAGCGCATCGTGCGCGTGAACAATCAGGTCACACTCGAGGGCGCCCTGTTCAACGAGCTGCGCGCGCTGCGGCCGATGGAGGTGAAGGGCGCCGACGAGGTGCGCGCGACGATCGCCTCGACCGCGAACGATCCCTTCTGCCGCCCGGAGACCGGAACGCCCGCGGACATCTTCGGCCGTGTGGAAGGTAACAGCGGTATCACCGCGTCGAATGTGGCGAAGTACGATGGCTTCCACGGCGTGCTCGTCTTCAAAGAGCACGATCCGCTCGCCCCACTGGACGCCGGCACGATCCGCGATCACCTCGTCACCGCGCATCGTTGGGCCGAGCGCGCGCTCGAGGCGGACCCCGCGGCTCGGTACTACTTCCTGATGTGGAACTGCCTCTGGCGAGCGGGCGGCTCGATCGTCCATGGACACATGCAGATGACGGCTACACGCGGCATGCATTACCCGAAGGTCGAGCTTCTGCGTCGCCAGGCGATCGCGTACGACGCGCGCCACGGGAGCGACTACTTCGATGACTTGTGGATCGTGCACGAGGCGCTCGGCCTCGGAGTGGAGCTCGATGGTGTCCGGTCGGTCGCGTCGCTCGTTCCGGTCAAAGAACGCGAGATCCTCATCCTGGGGCGCCCCGAAGCCGACGAAGCGTCACTCGCGCCGGCGATCGCGAAGGCGGTCTCCGCCTATCGCGCCGCGGGCGTCGTCTCGTACAACATGGCGCTGTACGTGCCGCCACTGTCGCCGGACGGCGAGGACTGGAGTCGTTTCCCGCCGATCGCGCGACTGGTGGACCGGGGCGACCCGGCCAACAGGACGAGCGACATCGGTGCGATGGAGCTCTACGCTGCCTCGGTCATCGCCGCCGACCCGTACCGGCTGGTCGAGGCGCTGCGCGCTTGACTGCTAACACCGTTCCGTCACCCACTGCGACGTGCGGGCTATTGACGCGCCGCTCGCTGTCCTGCTTACTTCTGCGCTAATGGCGGATCTGACCTTCGTATCGCGCCGGGATTCGAGCTTCAAGGAATTCCCGCCCGCCTCTGCCCAGATCGCGATGGTCCTTCCCTTCTACGGTGACCTCACGGTCTGGATGCGCACCCCGGACGCAGGCGGCTGGCACTTCCCGACCAGCGCCCGAAAGTCCGGCGAAACGATCCTCGAGGTCGCGCGGCGCGAGCTGTGGGATGCGGCCAGGATCGTGGCGAACCGACTCGACCTGCTCGGCGCGATCCGTTACGAGCTTCCCAAGCCGACGACCGCATACGTGTACATGTGCGATCTCGACCGGCTGACGTGGTGGTACGACGCCCCCGACAAGGAGAAGTGCGCTGAGCTCGGCGTCTTCACGAGGCTGCCGCGGCCGATCGCATCCGAGGCCGTGGAGATCGTCCTCGAGGCGGCGCTCCGCGCCCGGCGCAGCGGACTCCGCTAGCCGCGCCGACCGCGCCAGGGCTAGTCGAAGGCACGTGTGAGGACCCGCAGGAGCTCCTCACCCTCGAGCCAGTCACCGAGATAGTCGTCGCCCACGCGGATCTCGAAGTGAAGGTGCGGTCCCCCTATTTCGAATCCGGTGCTCCCGACCGCGCCGATCACCTGCCCGCGCTCCACTCTCTGATTCACGTATAGATCCGCCACCGCGTCGAGGTGCGCGTAACGCGTCACGACGCGCCGGCCGTGCTCGATCCACACCTGGCGTCCGCGGATGCGGTCGAGCGTCTCATCCGGCGTGTATCCAGCGACGACCGCGGCTTCGAGCGCCGCGTTCAGCGCCGCGGCGTCCCACTCGACGAAGTCACGGTCGATGCGCACGATCGTGCCCGCGGCCGCGGCCCGCACCGGCGTACCGCGGTCCGCCGGGAAGTCGATCCCTTCGTGCCAGCCCGCCCGGTACTCGCGCGGTGAGTTGGGCAGGAGCTCGGGCGCCGTCGCGATCTCCGCCCCTTCGATCGGCAGCAGCAGGCCGCGAACGACGGGGGATATCCCCCTCCCCTGACCGGGGGAACTTCCCATCTGGTGACCGAGGTCCACGCGCGCGGTGTTCGCCGGGTCGGCGGTGGCGCGCGGAGCTACAAATGCCACGTCCGCGGGGGCTTTTGACGCGGTCCCGGCCGCCGTCGTGGCCACGGCGAGCGCCCCGAAAGCGAGCACGATGAGTACAGCGAGCAGGGGTCGCATATACGAAGACGCTACCGCAGCACTCCGATAATGCACTCGTGGCACAGGAGCACTCGGTCTTCACCTGGGACCCCGTGGGCGCGCGCTGGATCCACGAACGTGGGCCGGAGGTGAGCACGCCGCCCGTGCCGCCGGACGTTCATGCGATCCAGACGTACTTCTTCGACCCCGATGGCAAGGAGTGGATCGCGACCGTCCTCGCGCCGCGCGGCCGCGAGCTCGCGGCGCAGTGGCAGGGTGCCTACAAGGTCCCCGATCGCGCGGCGCCGCCCGGCACGAGCGTCAAGAAGGGCGGTCTCGGGCCGTTGTTCGCGGTCGTCCTGGTGCTCCTCATCGTGGGCGGTGGCGCGGCCGCCGTGGTCGCGGGAACCCAGGGAACGCCGATCGCGAGCCCCGCGCCGACAGTGGCGCCGGTGGTCAGCGTGGTTCCTTCCGCCCCCGTCGTCGTCTCCGCTGTACCGACGGCGACGCCGGCCGGCGCAACGCCCGCACCGACGCAGCCGCCGGCCAGCACGCCGGCGCCGAACGTGACGCAAGCGCCGGTCCGGACACCGGCACCGACGGTCGCGCCGACGGTCGCGCCGCCGGCGGGAACGTCGATCAGGCTCGCGGACGGCAGCCTCGTCACTTATATCGGCCCCTCGCGCGTGAACATCGGACAGCCCTTCACCGTTTCGTTCACGGTCCGGAACGCGAATGGCACGCCTGGCACGGGCACGCTCCTCGTGAGCTTCGGCGACGCGAGCACGGGCGGCTCGAGGACGACATCGGGCACGCTCGATCCGAGCGGACGCTTGGTGATGAACATGGCCGGCGCCTCGCTCCCCGGCAACTACCCGTTCGTCGTGACCTATAAGGGATACGAGGGGCAGGTCGCGGTGCTTCGCGTCGGCTAGCGCCAACTCCTGGCGCGCAGCGCGGCCAAGCGACTACACTTCTGCCAGCGTCACCCCTTTAACGACCGGTCCTGAGAGGCCGGAAAGGAGTCGGCACTGACCACGCTGCTGGGCGCCGACGACAGTCGTCGCGCCGTCTCTCGGATCGCGCACGAGATCGTCGAACGCGACCGCGATCTCTCCAAGCTCGCGATCGTCGGCATCCGCTCCCGCGGCGACGTCCTTGCCGTGCGTCTGCGCGATGCGCTCCGCT
>DATKCP010000063.1:0-25505 GCA_035513115.1 Candidatus Limnocylindria bacterium
GTACCGCTGATGTCGGGCCGGGTGCGCGGTGCGCGCTACGGGCACACCAACGTCATCGCCGCGGATTGGCGCGGGCTCGCCGACTTTTACACGAGCGTCTTCGGCTGCGAGCTGGTGCCACCTGAGCGCGACTACGCCGGCACGGATCTCGAGCGCGGGACGGGGGTCCCTGGCGCGGCGCTCCGTGGCGCACATCTCCGACGGCCGAACGCCACGAGAGCGCCGCGAACAGTCCGGGGTTCGCGCATATCGCGTTCGCCGTCGATGACGTCGCGGCCGCGCGCGAGTCGATCCTGGCCGCCGGCGGTACGTCCGTCGGCGAGGTCGTGACGCTCACGACCGCCGCCGGCCGGCTGGTCACCTGGTGCTACGTGCGGGATCCGGAAGGCAACATGGTCGAGCTGCAGTCGTGGGCGCCGGGGAAGACCGTGCGGTAGCCGCGCGTCCCACTAGCATCGGCCTCATATGGCGCGTCCGCAGGCGCCCCGCATCCTGATCTCGCGCTGGCGTGGCCGCGCGTGGGAGCATCTCGATGACGCGGTCGCCGCTGAAGAGCCGCTCCAGCTCCTGCTGAACGGCGAGCCCCTGAGCATCGTGATGCGCACACCGGGCAACGACATCGAGCTGGCGCTCGGGCTGCTCTCCGCGGAGCACGTGATCGGCTCACTTGCGGACGTGACGGGCATCCGTATCAGCGCCGAGTCGGGAGAGCGCGAGGCTCGTATTCCCGTCGCCGACGACATCGTTGGATCGAACCAGATCGACATCCGCGTGCGCGACGGCGCGGGGCGACGGCCAGAGCGGTCATTCCTGGCCACCTCCGCGTGCGGCATGTGCGGCGCGACGACGGTCGAGTCGCTGGCGCACGACCACGTCCCGCTCGCGGGCGGGCCGCGCGTCGAGGCCGCCACGCTCCCCCCGCTGGCGCGGCAGCTGCGCGGTGGGCAGCGCGTGTTCGACGCGACCGGCGGCCTCCACGCCGCGGGTCTCTTCACCGCCGAGGGCGAGCTCGTGGCCCTGCGCGAGGACATCGGCCGGCACAACGCGGTCGACAAGGTCGCCGGCCGCGCCTTGCTCGACGGTCGCCTGCCGCTCTCGACCTCGATCCTCGCCGTCAGCGGCCGCGCGGGCTACGAGGTCGTGCAGAAGGCCGTCGCCGCGGGCATCCCCATACTTGCCGCGGTCGGCGCGCCCTCGAGCCTGGCGGTCGCGACCGCGGTCCGCTTCGGCCTGACGCTCGTCGGATTCCTGAGCGACGACCGCTTCAACGTATACGCGGGAGGGTGGCGGCTCGCCGGACTGCCACCGAATCGACTCGTTTCACCCGATATGGGGAATACATCGCCCCTAAACTCTGCGGACCAGCGTTCCGGAGGATAGGGAGCAGATGGCAACCGCAGTACCGACCGCAGCAGCACCCGCGCCCGCAATGGGAGCGCCACGACCCGCTGAGGCGGCCGCGCCGCTCGCGCCGGCGACGATCGAAGAGACCGGCCTCACGTCGGCGTTCGTCGCCGACCTGACGCTCAAGCTCCTGTATCAGCGGGCCACGAGCGCCGCCGAGCTCACCCAGATCCTGTGCCTGCCGCTCAAGATCCTCCAGCCCGTCCTCGACTTCTGTAAGACCGAGCACCTCGTCGAGGTCAAGGGTGGCGCCGGCGTCACGGCGTCCACCTACATCTACGTGATCACCGAGAAGGGTCAGGTCCGCGCGAAGGAGGCGATGGCGCGCAACGGGTATGTCGGCGCGGCGCCCGTGCCGCTCGCCGCCTACGTGACGCGCGTACGCGCGCAGTCCGTCGGCGCGGTACAGGTCACGCTCGAAGGTCTCCGCAAGGCGCTCGCGCATCTCGTGCTGCCGGACCTCACGCTCCGCCAGCTCGGGCCGGCGATCAACAGCGCGCAATCGATCTTCCTCTTCGGACCCCCCGGCACCGGGAAGTCGACGATCTCGAAGGCGCTCGCGACGATGCTCCAGGGAAGCATCGTCGTGCCCTACGCGATCCTGGTCGGCCAGCAGATCATCCGCGTCTACGACGCGTCCCGTCACCGTCCGCTCGTCGAGCTCGACGCGCGCTTCGACCGACGTTGGGTCCCGGTGTCACGCCCGTTCGTCGAGGTCGGCGGCGAGCTGACGCTCGAGGACCTCGACCTCGTCTTCGACCCGAACACGAAGGTCCACGAGGCGCCGTTCCAGATGAAGGCGAGCGGCGGCGTCCTCCTCATCGACGACTTCGGTCGCCAGCGAGCCTCGCCCGACCAGCTTCTGAACCGCTGGATCGTGCCGCTCGACCGCGACGTCGACTTCCTCACGACGAGCGATGGCCGCAAGATCGAGGTGCCGTTCGACGTGCTGCTGGTCTTCGCGACGAACCGCACGCCCTCTTCGCTGGTGGACGAGGCGTTCCTGCGCCGCATCCAGTACAAGATCGAGATCAAGCCGCCGACGCCGGAGGAGTTCTCCGAGATCCTCCGCCGCGTGTGCGAGCAGCAGAAGATCACCTTCTATCCGAAGGCCGCGGAGTGGATCGCGAAGTACTGCCTCGAGCGGAACATCGCGCTGCGCTCGTGCCATCCGCGTGACCTGATGCAGCACCTCGGTGCCGCGGCGCGGTTCCTTGGGAAGCCGGCGGACCTCACGCCGGAGCTGGTGCAGCTCGCCTGTGAGACCTACTTCGTAGCGATCTGAGCCGAGAGCAGCGGTAGCCGCGCGACTACGCGTGCCGCTCGTGCCAGCGGCGCACGCCCATCGCGAGGCGTCCGAGCGCCAGCGCGTAATCCATACGAGGCGCTACAGGCACGACGGATGCCACACCACGAGCGCGCCCTATCCTCACCGGCGTGAGTGCGAGCGAACGACTCAGCGGCCTGCGGCAGCGGGCCGCTATCGGCGGCGGCGAGGCCCGGACCCAGCAGCAGCACGCGAAGGGCAAGCTGACGGCACGCGAGCGCGTGGATCTGCTCCTCGACGACGGATCGTTCACCGAGCTCGATGCCTTCGTCATGGCGCGCCCGACCGAGCTGATCCCCGACGACGAGCGCGTGACAGGTGACGGTGTCGTAACAGGCTTCGGTCACATCGACGGCCGCCTCGTGTACGTGTTCTCGCAGGACTTCACCGTGTTCGGCGGCTCGCTTGCGGAGGCGCATGCCGCCAAGATCTGCAAGGTCATGGACCTGGCCGTCCGCAACGGCGCGCCGATCATCGGTCTCAACGACTCGGGCGGTGCGCGGATCCAGGAGGGCGTCGTATCGCTCGGCGGCTACGCCGACATCTTCCTGCGCAACGTGCTCGCCTCCGGAGTCGTGCCCCAGCTGTCCGCGATCCTCGGGCCGTGCGCGGGCGGTGCCGTGTACTCGCCGGCGATCACCGACTTCATCGCGATGGTGCGCGACACCTCGTACATGTTCGTGACCGGGCCCAACGTGGTGAAGACCGTGACGCACGAGGACGTGACGCTGGAGGAGCTCGGTGGCGCCGACGTGCACGCGCACCGCTCAGGTGTCGCGCACTTCGAGTGCGACGACGAGGTGTCCTGCCTGCAGCTGCTCCGTCGGCTCGTGGGCTACCTCCCGTCGAACAATCTCGACGGGGCACCGGTCGTTCCGACGGACGACCCGTCGGATCGGCAGGACCGCGAGCTGGACGCGCTCGTGCCAGACGCTCCCAACAAGCCCTACGACATGCGGGATGTCATCCGGCGCGTCTGCGACGATGGCGAGCTGCTCGAGGTCCACGAGGCCTGGGCGCGCAACATCATCTGCGCCTTCGCGCGGCTCGATGGCCGCAGCGTCGGCGTCGTCGCGCAGCAGCCGATGGTCCTCGCCGGCGTGCTGGACATCGATGCGTCGGTGAAGGCCGCGCGCTTCGTCAGGTTCTGCGACGCTTTCAACATCCCGCTCCTCACGTTCGTCGACGTCCCCGGCTTCCTTCCGGGCACCGCGCAGGAGCACGGCGGCATCATCCGTAGCGGCGCGAAGCTCCTGTACGCGTACGCCGAGGCGACGGTCCCGAAGCTCACGGTCATCACACGAAAGGCCTACGGCGGCGCGTACGACGTGATGTCGAGCAAGCACATCCGCGGCGACTACAACGTTGCCTGGCCGACGGCGGAGATCGCGGTCATGGGTCCCGAGGGCGCCGTGAACATCGTCTATCGCGAGGAGATCGAGCGCGCCAAGGACCCCGAGGCGCGCCGGAAGGAGCTCGTCGCCAGCTACGTCGAGCGCTTCGCGAACCCGTACGTCGCGGCGGCGCGCGGCTACCTCGACGACGTCATCGAGCCGCACGAAACGCGGCCGCGCCTCTGCGCCGCGCTACGCTCTCTCGCGGGGAAGCGGGACACCAATCCCAAGCGCAAGCACGGCAACATCCCGCTCTAGAGCAATGGGGAGGATCTGATGTACGGCACGATCGCGCGCTTGAAGGTGCAGAAGGACCGAATTCGCGAATTCCTCGCGCTTGGCAAGGAATGGGACGATCGCGAGCGCAAGCGCGCGCTTGGCTACATCGGCGGGGAGATCCTGTGGGAGGATAAGGAGGAGCGTCGCGCCTGCATGATCGTCCGCTTCACCAGCCGCGAGTCGTATGTCGCGAACGCGAATTCGCCGGAGCAGGACGCGTTCTACCAGAAGCTGCGGGCTTGCCTCGAGGCGGATCCGGAGTGGATCGACGGCACGTTCGGTCGCTGGGACTCCGCTTATGCGCATCCCCCGAAGTGGAGCCTGAGCGACGCCGGCCAGTAGCGCTGACGCCTCCATTTAGCGCGGTCCTCGTCGCGAACCGCGGCGAGATCGCGGTGCGCGTCATCCGCGCGTGCCACGAGCTCGGGATCCGCTCCGTCGCCGTGTACAGCGACGCCGATCGCCAGGCGCTCCACGTGCGGCTCGCGGACGAGGCGTACCCGATCGGACGTGCGTCGCCGCGCGAGAGCTACCTCGCGCCGGCGAAGCTTCTCGACGTCGCGCGTCGCGCGGGCTGCGACGCCGTCCATCCCGGTTACGGATTCCTCTCGGAGAGCGCGGACTTCGCGGACGCGGTGCGCGACGCGGGTCTGGTGTTCGTCGGGCCGCCGGGCGACGTCCAGCGGCGGCTGGGCGAAAAGACGCAGGCGCGCCGGCTCGCGGCCGAGGCGGGTGTCCCGGTCGCGGATGGAACGGCCGATCCCGTGCGCGATCTCGAGCAGGCGCGGCTCGAGGCGCGGCGCATCGGCTATCCGGTGATGCTGAAGGCCGCCGGCGGTGGCGGCGGCAAGGGCATGCGCGCGGTCGCGTCGGAAGCCGAGCTCGCTGCCGCGTGGCGCATGTCGTCCGGCGAGGCCGCGGGCGCGTTCGCAACGTCCGCGCTGTTCGTCGAGAAGCTCATCGAGCGCGCGCGTCACGTCGAGATGCAGATCCTGGCCGATGCGCACGGCGGCGTCGTATGGCTGGGCGAGCGCGACTGCTCGATCCAGCGCCGCCACCAGAAGCTCATCGAGGAATCTCCCGCGCCGTCGGTGGACGAGGCGCTTCGCGAGCGTCTCGGCGAGGCCGCGGTGCGGATCGCCCGCGCCGCGGGCTATCAGAACGCCGGCACCGCCGAGTTCCTCGTCGACGCGCGCGGCGCGTTCTCCTTCCTGGAGGTGAACACGCGCCTGCAGGTCGAGCATCCGGTGACCGAGCTCGTGACCGGCCTCGATCTCGTCGCGCTCCAGCTGCGCATCGCCGCCGGCGAGCCGCTGCCCTTCACGCAGAGCGACGTTCGACGCCGCGGCGCGGCGATCGAATGCCGCGTCACCGCCGAGGACACGCACCGGGGCTTCGTGCCCGCGACCGGACGCATCGCCCTGCTGCGCGAGCCCGCCGGACCCGGCGTGCGCGTCGATTCCGGCCTGTTCGAGGGACTCGTCGTGACGAGCGACTACGACCCGCTGCTCATGAAGGTCATCGCTCACGGTGCCGACCGGACCGAGGCGCTGGCTCGCGCGCGGCGGGCGGTGCGCGAGACGATCGTCGCGGGCGTCCCCACGAGCCTCGCCTTCCACGCCCACGTGCTCGACGAGCCCGACTTCGTCGCCGGCCGCTACGACACCGGCTACGTGTCGACGCACTGGCCGCCGAGGTCGCCGGCCCGGCTCGACGACAGCGCGGCGACCGCCGCCGCGCTGGTCGCGGTGCTCGCGTCGCGCGGACGCGCGGCCGGCCGGCCGGTCGCGTCGCCCGACGGGGCGTGGTCTCGCGCGGGACGGGAGGAGGCCCTCCGTTGATCTACGAAGTGACCGTCGGCGAGCGACGCCTGCGCGTCGAGATCGCGTCGGACGGCCGTTTTCTCGTCGACGAGACCGTGGTGCCCGCGGAGGCAGTGGAGACCCGGCGCGGGTGGCAGTGGTCCGTCCGCATCGCGGGTCGCAGCCATGAGGTCACGGTCCTGACGAGCGATCCGCTGCGGCTCCTCGTCGACGGGAACGAGACGGAGGCGAGCGCGCTCGACGAACGCGCGGCGGCGGCGTCGCGCGGCGCCGGCGCCGTGCGCGGCGGACACCACGAGCTGCGCGCGCCGATGCCTGGCCTCCTCAAGACCGTGCACGTCGCCGAAGGTGACGTCGTGGAACGCGACGCGCCGCTCATGACGCTCGAGGCGATGAAGATGGAGAACGAGCTCCTTGCGCCGGCTCGCGGTCGTGTCGTGCGGCTCGCCGTCGGCGCCGGGACCAAAGTCGAGCGTGGTGCGGTGCTCGCCGTGCTCGAGGAGGCGGATTGAGGAGGCTCGTCGTGGTCGCGATCGCCGCGCTCGTCGCCTTCGCCGCGATCTCGACCACGTTCGGCCTGCTGGTCGTCCGGCCGCTTCCGACGGTCGACGCCGACCTGCGCCTGCTCGGTCTCCACGAGCGCGTCGAGGTGCTGCGGGACACCTACGGCGTGCCGCACATCTTCGCGAGCGACCTGCACGATGTCTTCTTCGCGCAGGGCTACGTGACCGCGCAGGACCGTCTCTGGCAGATGGACCTCTACCGGCGCGCGGCGCAGGGCCGGGTCGCGGAGGTGCTCGGTGAGCCCGCGCTCGAGTCGGATCGCTTCATGCGCACGCTGGGTCTCGGCCGTGCCGCGCAGCTCGACCTGTCAGTCATCTCGGACGAGACGCGCGGCTTCCTCGAGGCGTACATGGAAGGGGTGAACAAGTTCCTCCAGCAGCACGGCGAGAGCCTCCCGGTGGAGTTCACCATCCTCGGCTACCGGCCCGAGCCGTGGACGCCCCTCGACACCCTCGCCATCGCGAAGCTCCAGCTGTACGACGCCGCGGGGAACTACAGGGTGGAGCTGCTTCGCGCGAGCATCGCCGCGCGACTGGGGCCCGAGGTCCTCGCGACGCTTCTTCCCGATGCGGCGACGAACGCCGTACGCGACGACGCGCGCGCCTGGGCCCTGGTGGCCCCCGAGATGTCTCCGGGCCACGCCGGCGACGGACCGGGGGGGCTCGCGACCGTGCTGCCCGGCGCGGGGCAGGGGTTTGGCTCGAATTGCTGGGCGCTCGCCGGCGCGCGCACGGCCACGGGAAAGCCGCTGCTCGCGGGTGATCCGCATCTGCCGGTCCGCAACCCGAGCATCTGGTACGAGGTGGCGCTCGACGCCGGCGACCTGCACCTCATCGGCTTCTCCATCCCGGGCGTGCCGGGCGTCGTCATCGGCCACAACGACCGCGTCGCGTGGAGCTTCGCGTACGCATATGCCGATACGCAGGACCTCTTCGTGGAGCGCCAGGACCCGGTCGATCTGCGCCGCTACGAGTACGAGGGGCGCATGGAGTACGCGACCTTCACGCGCGAGGTGATCAAGGTGAAGGGCCGAGCCGATCCGGTGGTCGTCGAAGTCACGACCACCAGACATGGCCCCATCCTCACGCCGGTGCTCAAGGAGCAGAAGGCGCAGCTGGCGCTCCGCTGGAGCGGGCTCGAGGGCACGCGCACGATCGAGGCGGTGCTCGGCATGGGCCGCGCGCGCGACTTCGGCGAATTCCGTGCGGCGGCCGCGCTCTTCGTCGGCGCGACGCTCTCCGCGTGCTACGCGGACGTCGACGGACACATCGGCTACCTGCTGGTCGGCCGTCTGCCGGATCGCAGGGCCGGCGACGGCCGGCTGCCGGTGCCCGGCTGGAGCGGCGAGTACGAGTGGCGCGGCCTGCGACCCGCGGACGACAACCCGTTCATCCTCGACCCGCCCACCGGCGTCGTGCTCAACGCGAACAACCGGCCGGTGGACCGCGCCACGGAGACGGGCTGGGAGGGGGAGTGGGATCCAGGTTTCCGCTACGCGTTCCTCCGTTCCGCGCTCGCCGACATCAACGGTGCCGACGTCGCGCGCCTCCGCTCGCCGCAGACGGACATCACCTCGCTCCCGGTGCAGCGCTTCCGCGCGGCGATCCTGTCCGCGCGCGCGGCGAGCCCGCTCGCTGCGGAGGGGCAGCGTCTGGTACGGGAGTGGGACGGCGTGCTCGGGGTCGATTCCGCCGCGGCCGCCGTCTACCAGGCGTGGCTGGTGCACATGTGCGAGCGGACGTTCCGCAACAAGCTCGGGCCGTCGCTCTACGAGCAGTACCTCGCCGACGGCCGCCCCACGTTCGCGCTCTACGAGCTCATCGGCTCGCCGTCGAGCACCTGGTTCGCCGATCCCGCGACGCAGGAGCCGGGCGACCGCGACGCCACCGCGTCGCTCGCGCTCGAGGACGCGGTGCGCGATCTTGCGCGACGTCTCGGTCCCGAACCGGCCGCGTGGCGCTGGGGCGACCTTCACACGATCTCGTTCGAGCATCCGCTCTCGGCGGCGAAGCCGCTCGACCGACTCTTCACGATCGGGCCGCTGCCCCGACCGGGCGACGGCTACTCCCCCAACAACGGCGCGTACTCGCTGCTGCGTCCGTTCGCGCTGCGAAGCCACGCGTCGTTACGCCATATCGTCGATCTCGCCGATGTCGACGCGTCGCTCTCGATCCTCCCGACCGGCCAGAGCGGCCAGCCATATTCGCAGCACTGGGGCGATCAGACGCGGATGTGGGCGGACGGCGAATACAAGCCCATGGCGCTCTCGCGCGAGCGCATCGGACCGCTCAGGGGGAAGCTCGTTCTCAGGGCGCGGTGACCGGGCCCCCTGATTCGTTGTGAGACTCGCGTCAACGCGGTGACCGTTTGGTAGGCATGGAGCTTGATGCGAACAGTGCAAGCAGCCTCGCCTTCTCGCCGGCGCCGCGGCGCTCGATCGCGCGTCGGAGTGCCACGGCCGACATCGCCGTCAGGTGCTCCTCGATGTACACCCTCACCGCCTCCGGGTGGGCGTGACCCATCTCACGCAGCACCCAGCCCACGGCTTTCTGCACGTACTCTCGCTCGTCCTTCAAGCACGTCGTGACGAGCGGCAGTGCGCGGTCGAGGGGGACGAACACGGCGTTCTTTCCCGAGTAGTGGATCAGGCTCACCAGCGAGATCCGTCGCAGCCACTGGTCCTCGGTGCGGTTCCACGCCCTCAGCTGCGGGTACACCGCATCGGGATCGCCGGCGAGGATCCAGGAGTACAGCGAGCTCAGCCCGTCGGAGTGGCACCAGTTGTCGACGCGCGCGTGCCAGTGGCGCACGACCGGCCAGAGTGATGGAGTCACCTGCTTTCTGACGACCGGCGCGTAGTACTCGAGGGCCGCGAAGAGGACATCGCCGTATGGCGAGGTGCGCCAGAGGCGATCCCAGATCGCGAGCACCCTGTCCGCCGGGAGGTCGTAGAAGGAGAAGCCCTGCTTCACGCGCTTCCGCAGCGCCGGGAAGCGGATGCCGAGGTGCTCGATCGAAGAGCCGCGGTCCTTCGCGATGGCTGCGCCGAGCCGCGGGTTGCCGATCTCGCGCAGTGCGGCGACGACCTCGTCGTGGTACCCCTCGACCACGCGTCGGGGGATCTTGCTGGTGACCATTCGCGGAGTGGTCAGCACCTACCGGCCACATTCTCGACCGTCGCAGCCGCCGTCGCCGTCGCGATCGCCGGCCTCGGAACGCCAAGCCGGGGTTGCGGAGTGACAGTCCGGGCTCAGGCTGCGCTTCCGTCGGACGCTGATACGCGCCTGGTCCTCCGGCCGGCGCCGCGGTTTCCAGACTTCACGTCATGGCCGGGCAGGAATTCGTGTTCACCAGGGGCCGTCCGCACTTCGAGGCGATGATCTTCGCCGGTGTGACCGGCCTCGCCATTCTCCTGGCCGGGGCTCCGATGCTCCGCGTGTCCGATGTTCCGGTCCCCGCCAGCCGGCCGGAGCCGACGACGTATGCGTCAGCCGCGCCAACACAAACGGTCCGGCGACCGAGCACGGACGAGATCGACAGCGCCTGGGTCTCGCAGAGTGCGTCCCCGACGATCTCCGTCGGAGGCGAGTCGACACTGACATTTCAATTTCGCAATGCCGGCGCGGTGGCGTGGGTACGAGGCGCGGTCTCCGAGGCCAGCCTCGCGTTCATCGGTGACGAGCGGCGTTTCGACCCGCGTATGGCGGTGAACTGGCCGCAGCCCGGCCGGCCCGCGATACAGACCGAGAGCACCGTCGAACCCGGGGAGCTCGCCACGTTCACCTTCACGGTGCGCGGAGTGGCGCCCGGCACCTACCGCATCGATCTGCGTCCCACGATCAGCAGTGTCGGTTGGCTGCGCGCCGAGGGCGTCTACGCCGACATCACGGTGCGATAGGCAAGGACGGCCTGCCCCAGGAAGAGGAACATGCGACCATCGGCTCATGGCGGACTCGCGTCGCGTCACCGAGCGCGTGCGCTTCGAGACGACGTACGGCGCGCCGCTGCCGCCGTCGTACTCCGACGACAGCGCGTACCGCGCGGCCGTGGAACGCCTCGGCCTTCCCGGCGAGCCGCCGTTCACTCGCGGGGTGCAGCCGACGATGTACCGCGGCCGCCTGTGGACCATGCGGCAGTACGCGGGGTTCGGCACGGCCGAGGCCACGAACGAGCGCTTCCGCTATCTCCTTGAGCACGGGCAGACCGGTCTCTCCGTCGCTTTCGACCTGCCGACCCAGATGGGCTATGACGCGGACGATCCGCAGGTCGCCGGCGAGGTGGGGAAGGTCGGGGTGTCCATTTCCAGCCTCGACGATCTCGATCAGCTCTTCAGCGGCATCCCGCTCGACAAGGTGACGACCTCGATGACGATCAACGCCACCGCGGCGATCCTCCTCGCGATGTACGTGGGCATCGCGAAGAAGCAGGGCGTCCCGCTCGAGCGCATCGGCGGCACGACGCAGAACGACATCCTGAAGGAGTACATCGCGCGCGGGACGTACATCTTCCCGCCGCGTCCGTCGCTGCGTCTGGTGACCGACCTCATCGCATACTGCGCCGCGGAGCTGCCGCGCTGGAACGCGATCTCCATCAGCGGCTACCACATCCGCGAGGCCGGCTCGGACTCGGTGCAGGAGCTCGCGTTCACGTTCGCCGACGCGATCGAGTACGTCGAGGGCGCGGTCAGAGCGGGCCTCGACGTGGACGCGTTCGCGCCACAGCTCTCGTTCTTCTTCGCCGCGCACTCCACGCTCCTCGAGGAGGTCGCGAAGTTCCGCGCCGCCCGGCGCATCTGGGCCGACGTCATGCGCGACCGCTTCGGCGCCACGCGCGCGGACGCCCTGGCGCTCCGCTTCCACACCCAGACCATGGGATCGACGCTCACCGCGCAGCAGCCGCTCAACAACATCGTGCGCACGGCGATCGAGGCGCTCGCCGCCGTCCTCGGCGGGACGCAGTCGCTGCACACCAACGCGTACGACGAGGCGCTCGCGCTTCCGAGCGAGGAGTCGGCGCGCACCGCGCTCCGGACGCAGCAGATCATCGCGGAGGAGACCGGCGCCGCGGACACGATCGATCCGTTCGGGGGCGCGTACGCGATCGAGTCGCTGACCGCGGACATCGAGCGTCGCGTTCGCGCCGAGCTCGAGAAGCTCGACGGTATGGGCGGCGCGCTCGCGGCGATCGAGAAGGGCTATCAGATGCGCGCGATCGAGGACTCCGCGTACGCGCAGCAGCAGGCGGTCGAAAGCGGCGAGAAGGTGATCGTCGGCGTGAACGCGTACCGCTCCGACGGCGGCGAGGCCGTGCCGCCGCTGCAGCGCGTCGATGACGCGGTCGTCCGCGGGCGGGCCGAGCGCCTGCGCGCGGCGCGCGCGAAGCGCGAGCGTGCCGCCGCCGAGCGCGCCCGCGCGAACCTCGTCACCGCCGCCCGTGGGAGTGCGAACCTCGTGCCAAGGGTCGTCGCGGCGGTGGAGGCCGGCGTGACCCTGGGCGAGATCTGCGGCGACCTGCGCTCCGTCTTCGGCGTCTACCAGCCGCCGCGAGCATGAGGGGGATCGGCGCCGGCGAGCTGCATCACGTCGCGGTCGCGGTGCCCTCGCTGGCGGAGGCCATCCCGTTCTACCGCGACCTGCTCGGCTACCGCGTCGGCGAGCCGCGGGTCGTCGCGGACCAGCGCGTCCGTGTGGCGTTCGCGACGCGGGACGGGTCGCGCGTCGAGCTGCTCGAGCCGACCGACGCTGAGTCGGGTGTCGCGCGCTTCGTCGCGGAGCGCGGCCGGCCGACGCTGCACCATCTCTGCTTCGTCGTCGACGACCTCGCGGGCACGCTCGTGCGCCTGGCGGCCGAGGGCGTGGAGCTCGTCGATCGCGCGCCGCGCCCCGGGGTCGAAGGCCAGGTCGCGTTCCTGCACCCACGCGCGTCGAACGGCGTGCTGATCGAGCTCATC
This sequence comes from Candidatus Limnocylindria bacterium, assembly GCA_035513115.1. Lineage (GTDB taxonomy): Bacteria > Chloroflexota > Limnocylindria > P2-11E > P2-11E > CF-39. The sequence continues at coordinate 12,742 of DATKCP010000063.1, forward strand.
GATCGCGCGAGCCTGCGCGACTAGACCGCGGCGCGGCGAACTAAACCGAATACCATGGCTCCTGTGAGACCGCGTATCGCCGTGACCTTGTCCGGCAGCACCTCGGCGCGGAATGCGGTGGCCCGTGAGCAGTACCTGAGCGCGATCCGTCGTGCCGGTGGCGAGCCCATCTTGCTCGAACCGGGCGCCGCGCCGAACGTGGATTTCGACGCCCTGTGTCTGACCGGCGGTGGTGACATCGATCCGATCCGGTACGGAGACGAGAACATCAACTCGAAGGACATCGACGCGACGCGCGACGCTCTCGAGCTCGCGCTCCTCGAGCGGGCGCTTGCGCACGACCTTCCGGTGCTCGGCATCTGCCGCGGCTTCCAGCTGATCAACGTGCGGTTCGGCGGCAGTCTCGAGCAGCATCACCTTGGACATTCGCCGAAGTACCCGCCGGACGGCGAGTCCGTCCAGGATGACCCGGCGGGCGCGGACGCGGTGCACCACGTCGTCCAGGCGGAGCCGGGCACGAGGCTCGCCGCGGCCTGCGGAGACGACGCATTCATGGTCAATTCGAGCCACCACCAGGTCATCACGCCCGACCGCCTCGCGTCGGAGCTGAGCGCCACCGCCCGCGTTGGCGAGCTCGTCGAGGCCCTCGAGTCGCCGGCGCACCGGTGGGTGGCGGCGGTGCAGTGGCATCCCGAGCGCACTGCGCAGGTCTCGGGCGCCGCCACGCGGATCTTCGACGCGTTCGTCGCGGCGGCCAGGCGCGCGCCGGTCACCGCGGCGTGACCACCTCGACCGAGCTCGTCGCCTCGGTCGAGATCGCGCACGAGGCGCGAACGGAGCGCATCCCTCCCGGCTCATCCGAGGGCCCGGTCCTCCGCGTGGTCCCCGGCGACGTCGTCCGCGTCGCGGCGCTGCTCGGGCGCGATCCGAGGCTCGCTCCGCCGATGGCACTTGGCGCGCTCGCCGGCGGCGCGTCGCTCGTTGGTCTCGTCGGCACGCACGACGGGCGCACCCTGGTCGAGCGCGCGGAGCTGCTCCGCGACGCTCACCCCGACCTCGTCGTCGTGCTCGCTCCGGATCGCGGCGATGCGAGCGCGATGGTCGAGCTGGCGGAGGCTCTGCGCCTGGGCTGCGAGCACCAGCGGCCGTTGCCACACATCATCGTCTCGGCGGACGAGCGCGTCCGCGATCGCATCGCCGCCTCATGCCCCGCGAACCCCATCGAGCTGTCGCCGGACGTGCGCACCGCTGCCGGACGCGAGGCCCTGGTGGCCCGGCTTCGCGCGGTCCGCAGGCGCGCGCAGGCCGACGTGGTCCTGCGCGACGAGGCGCTCGAAGCCGCGGCACGTGCGATGGCGGCCGGCGCGAAGGCCGATGTGGTCCTGCTCGACGTCACCGGGGGCGCGACGTCGGTGATCCATGCGCGGCCCGATGGGATCGTGCTGGGGATACACGAGCGGCTTGGAGTGGGCGCCGCGGCGGACCGGGTCGTCGCGCGCGCGGGGCTGGGTCGCGTGCGCCGATGGATCCCGCGCGCGGTCGAGGCGCCCGCGCTGCTCGAGCGCATCTTCAATCGCGCACGGTGGCCGGACGCGATCCCCGCGTCCGTGCTCGCGCTCTCGCTCGAGATGGCCCTCGCGCGCGAGGCGATCGCGCACACGCTGGCAGACGCCGAGCGCGCCGGCGTGTCGCTCGAAGCGGCGTGGGCCGCGCCGCTGCTCGTGCTGACCGGCCGGCTGGCGCAGCTTCCCCGCGCCGCGCAGTCCCTCCTCGTCGCGATCGACGTGTTCGGAGCCACCGGCCCGACCCTTGTCTCGCGGTCGTCGGGCGACACGCTGGTCGCGGCGGGTGCGCTCGCCGCGCGCGGCCGGGTCGCCACCATGCCGCCCGCCGAACCCATCGCGATCGTCGCCGAGATGTGGCCGCGGCGCTCGGCCACGGTGCGCGTAACGGACGCGAGCGGCGTCGTCACGGAACGCGTTGGGCGCGGCTCGTTCCTCCTGATCCCCACCACCGGGGCGGTCGAGATCGTGATGCCGGGGACGACGGTCCGGCCGAGCGCGGAGCATCTCGAGCTCGGCGTGGTCATCGACGCGCGCGGTCGGCCGCTCGTGCTTCCGCCCCGCGACGCGGAGCGCATTCCGACACTCGCGCGCTGGAACGCGGCGCTCGACGTGCTGCCAGCGGAGGCGCGCTGATGGCGTGGCTGTACCGGCGCCACTCCGCGGACCATCCGCTGGCCCTCGGCGCGAGCGAGCGTGTCGCGGAGGGCCGGGAGGTCCACGCCGGAGACGTCCTCGCCGCGGGTACCACGTACGGCACGCCGCTGAAGATCGCCGGCGCACGCCGTCTGGGCGTCGTGCCCGCGGATCTCGCGCGCGTCATGCGCGTCCGGGTCGGCGGCGAGGTCGAGCGTCGCACCGTCGTCGCCCGCACCGGCCGGCGCTTCGCTCGCGCGGTCTCGTCGCCGATCGCCGGACGCGTGATCCATCAGCGCGCCGACGGCGACCTCCACATCGCGCCGATCGTCGGCCGCTGGATCGTGCGATCCACGCTCGACGGTGAGGTCACGCGGTCGGACGACGCGTGCGTCACCGTCGAGGGGTCGGCCTGGGCGCTGCAGGGCGTCGCCGCGTTCGGTCCGGACGCGATCGGCGAGGTCAGCCTCGCGGTCGACGCGCCGGACGACGAGCTGCAGCCGTCGCGGATCGATGTGCGGATGCAGGGCCGCATCCTCATCGGCGGCGCGCGCGCCACCGCGGAGTCGATCACCCGGGCGCATGCCTGTGGTGTCGCGGCGGTCGTTGCGGGCGCGGCGCCGGCCAGCGGCCTGAGCGTCGTGTACGGCGAGGCGGCTACGGCGTCCGGCGCGGTCACCGGGCCCGATGCGCCAACGGTGCTCTGTCTCATCGGATTCGGCGTCGCGCCGCTGCCGCGCGAGGTCTTCATGCCGCTCGTCGCGCTCTCCGGCGCCCGCGCCGCGGTGCATACCGCGTCCGCGCGCCTCTTCGTGTTCGCGCCCGAGGACGCGGGCGACTTCGCTCGGAATGCGCCTTCGCTCGCATTGGCCAACGACTGGCTCGGCGCCCGGCCGATGGACGAGCACCTTTCGCAGTCCGGTGTGACCCGCTTCCCGAGCGAGATCGAGGCTGAAGCGTTCGCGACGAGTGACGGCCCGGTCCCGGTCGCGAACGTCCTGGCGTTCGACGCACCCCGCACTCCCCGGGCGTGACCTTCGCCTTCGGCTCCGGCTTTCTGGAGCGGCTGTCGCCGCTCCATCAGTAGTGGCGCACTAGTCTTCCGCCGTGGGGAGAAAACGCCGGCGCGAGCGGCGCGCCGATCGTGGCGCGAACGCGGTCGCGCGAGCGCCAGCCGAGGCACCGAAGCGCGTGGACAAGGCCGAGGAGCGCCGGATCGCGAAGTACGCCGTCGATCGGAAGCGGCTCGAGCGGCGGCGCACGATCGTCGGACTGCTCGCGTTCATCCCGCTGGGGGCGTGGGCCGCGCAGCTTCCGTTCGGTCCGCTCGACTTCCTGGGCGTGCCGCCGCGCGATGGCTGGCTCCTGGTCTGGGCCGCGCTGTTCGGCTCGTTCCTCGGGCTTACCATTCGCCTCGTTCTTGAGCGCCGCAGATTCAAGCGCGGAGCGGCGAACGGGCGCCCCGCGTAGCGCGGGGCAGGCCGTGGAGCTCGTGAGCCACTCCTCCCTCCACACCGAGCGCGTCGGGGAGCGTCTCGCCAGGCTCGCGCGCCCGGGCGACGTCCTCGCCCTCTGGGGTGAGCTCGGCGCGGGGAAGACCGTTCTCGCCAAGGGCATCGCGACCGGCCTCGGTCTCGATGCATCGGACGTCTCCAGCCCGACGTTCGTGATCCTGCACGAGCACTTCGGGGGGCGGCTGCCGCTCTTCCATCTCGACCTCTACCGCCTCGAGGGCAAGGATCTCGGCACGACCGGCTGGGAGGAGACGCTCGACGCCGGCGGCGTGACGGTCATCGAGTGGCCCGACCGCGCCGGCGATGGCCTCCCGCTGGACCGTCTCGACGTGCAGCTCGCGCACATCGCCGACACGAAGCGGTCCGTCGCGCTGCGAGCGACGGGCCCGCGGTCGGCCGAGCTCCTGGAGGGCTTCCGTGACTCTCTTGGCGCTTGACACGTCCACCGACTGGGCCTCGGTCGCGCTGTACGACGGCCAGGACGTCCTTGCGGAAGAGACGTGGCACGCGCAGCGACGGCACGCCGACGAGCTGTTCCCGACCATCGAGCGTCTGCTCGCGCGCACGCGCATCACGCTCGCGTCGATCGACAAGGTCGCCGTCGCCACCGGACCCGGATCGTTCACCGGGCTCCGGATCGCGATCGCGGCGGCGCAGGGCATCGCGCGCGGCGCCGGTGCGGCGCTGGTCGGCGTCTCGACGCTGGACGTGCTCGCGTATCCGCACGCCGCGTCGAAGCAGCGCACGTGCCCGCTGCTGCCCGCGGGGCGCGACGAGTTCTACGCGGCGTTCTACCAGGAGCGGAACCGAAAGTGGGAACGACGCTCGCCGTTCATCGCGGCCACCCTGCCCGAGCTCTGCCGCCAGATCGGCGCGCACACGCTCTTCGTGGGCGAGATCGGTCCGGAGACCGAGGAAACGCTGCGCGACCTCCTCGGTCCGAAGGCGCTCTTCGCCTCGCCCGCCTCGCGTATGCGCCGAGCCGGATACCTCGCCGAGCTCGGTTGGCGCGCCCTCGCGACGAGCCCGCAGCGAAAGCTCGGCGAGGTCGAGCCCATCTACGTGAAGCAGCCGTCCATTCGCACGTCGTTCGACCAGCCGTTCGGCCCACCGCCGACCGACGATCTCGCCCTGGGCCTGCCCAAGCGACACTAAGAGGAGAGATGGTCGCCACCTTCCCGATCCTCATCGAGGACATGACGCCAGACGACATCCCGGCGGTGCAGCTGGTCGAGAACGCCTCGTTCCCGATCCCCTGGCCGGCGAACGCGTTCCGCCACGAGCTCACGCAGAACAAGAACGCGCGCTACATCGTCGCCCGAGAGGGCGATCGCATCATCGCCTACGCCGGTCTCTGGCTCGCGCTCGACGAGGCACACATCACGACCTTCGCCGTCCTCCCCGAGCGACGTCGCCGCAGGATCGGCGAGCGGTTGCTGGTGCGGCTCTTCGATCTCGCGAGCGGCCTCAAGGCGGAGTGGCTCACACTCGAGGTCCGTGCGTCGAACTTCCCCGCACAGCGCCTCTACGAGAAGTACGGCTTCCACGCGGCGGGCATCCGCCGCCGCTACTACAGCGACAACAACGAGGACGCGATCATCATGTGGACCGACCGCCTGCGCGACCGCGCCGTGATCGACCGGGTCGCGAAGCTCCGCGCGCAGCTCGAAATGGATGAATGAGCGACGAGCCGGTCAGGGGGAGGGGCCCCTGTCAGCGAGCGCAGCGAGCGTGCCGCGAGGAGCGAATCCACCAGTCCTGAGCGTGTCTCCCCGGCGCAGCCGGGAGATTGAGCAGGACTGACTTCTTGCGGATCCTCGCGATCGAGACGTCGTGCGACGAGACCGGTGTCGCGGTCGTCGACGACGGCAGACGCATCGTCTCGAACGTCGTCGCGTCGCAGCTCGCTCACGAGGACACCGGGGGCATCGTCCCCGAGGTGGCGGCGCGCGAGCACCTGCACGCTCTCGACGGCATCACGCAGCAGGCGCTGGCCCAAGCGGGCGTCGAGCTGCGCGAGGTCGATGCGGTGGCCGCCACCGTCGGTCCAGGTCTGGTCGGCTGCCTTCTGGTCGGCGCGAACTACGGGCGCGGGCTCGCCCTCGCCGCGGGTCTGCCGTTCATCGGCGTGAACCATCTCGAGGGGCACGTCTACGCGAATTGGCTGTACGACGCGGGGGCGGGTGCTCCGCCCTCGCCGCCTCCCGAGCCGGAGATCCCGGCGGTGGTGCTCATCGTGAGCGGCGCGCACAGTGACCTCGTGCTCATGGAGGGACACCGCCGCTTCCGGCCTCTCGGGCGCACGATCGATGACGCGGCGGGAGAGGCGTTCGACAAGGTCGCGCGCCTCCTCGGCCTCGGCTTCCCGGGCGGTCCCGCCGTCGAGCGAGCCGCGAAGGACGGCGACCCGGCCGCGTTCCCGCTGCCACGGGCCGCGCTCGGCGACCGCTACGACTTCTCGTTCTCCGGGCTCAAGACCGCGGTGCTGCGGCTCGTGCGCGCGCTCGAGGCGAAGGGCGCCCTGCCGGTCGCCGACGTCGCGGCCTCGTTCCAGAAGGCGATCACCGAGATCCTCGCCGAGAAGACCGCGCGCGCGGCCGCCGAGTTCGCGGTGGAATCGGTGCTGCTCGGCGGCGGCGTCGCGGCCAATCTCGCGCTGCGCGCCGAGATCCAGAAGCGCATCGGGCACCCGCTGCGCGTGCCGCCCCCGCGCCTATGCACCGACAACGGCGCGATGATCGGCGCCGCCGCGTTCTTCGTCCTCCGCGACCGTGGCACGGAGGTCCCGCAAAGCGTGCGCAGCGACCTGAAGCTCGCGTGACGAGGCTCGACGAGGCGATCCAGGCGGCGCGCGCCGCGTCGACCTCTCCGGCGAGTCCGGCGAGCGCGCGCGACGCGGTCCTCGCGATCCTCGCCGCCGCGGCTGATGACGAGCGCGTTCGCGCGAACCTGCGTGACGTGCCCGCCGGCCGCGCGCTGCTGCGGTTCACCGACACGCGGGAGGCGATCGAGTTCCAGGCGGGTGACGGACGTCTTCACGCGGAGGCGGCCGACATCAAGGGCAAGGGGCCGAAGGTGGACGCGACGAGCGCGACGTGGCTGGGCCTCGTCGCGGGAACGCTCAAGCCGTGGCTCGCGTTCACGCGGGGGATGGTCATCGCGCGCGCCGGACTCACCGAGCTGCGCTGGCTGCAGCAGGTCGCGGAGCGATTGCAGAAGGCCTACCAGGACTGACGGCGGTGCGCGACATCGAACTCGTCCTGCTCCTGCTCGTCGTCGTCACCGCGCTCACCGTCGTCGCGAAACGCCTCGCCATTCAGTACCCGATCGTCATGGTCCTCGGCGGGCTCATGCTGAGCCTCGTCCCGGGACTTCCGGCGCTCGAGCTTCCACCCGACCTCGTCTTCCTCGTGTTCCTGCCACCGATCCTGTACGCCGGCGGGTACTTCACGTCCGTACGCGACTTCAAGGCGAATCTTCGGCCGATCGTCCTCCTCGCCTTCGGACTCGTCGTCTTCACCGCCGCCGTCGTGGGGGTCGTCGCGCACGCGCTCGTGCCGTCGCTCGGCTGGGCCGGCGCGTTCGCGCTGGGGGCGATCGTCTCGCCGCCCGACGCGGTCGCCGCCACGGCGATCTTCCAGCGCGTCGGCGTCCCGCGCCGCATCGTCACGATCCTCGAAGGCGAGAGCCTGGTGAACGATGCGACCGCGCTCGTGCTGTATCGCTTCGCGATCGCCGCCGCCGCGGCGGGAACGTTCTCCGTGGTCGACGCGGGCGCGTCGTTCGTGCTGGTCGCCGCCGGCGGCCTTGCCGTCGGGTTCGTCGTTGGTGCGCTCACGGTATGGCTCCTCGCCCACATCCGCGATACCGCGGTCGCCGTCACCATCACGCTGCTCGCGCCGTTCGCCACCTTTCTCGCGGGCGAGACGCTCGGCGTTTCCGGCGTCCTGGCGACCGTGCTCGCGGGCATCTACGCGCGCCGCGCCGAGCGGCGGGCTTCATCCGATGCGCGCGTGGTCTCGGCCGGCGCCTGGCAGATCGTGCTGTTCCTCCTGAACGGAATGGTCTTCGTGCTCATCGGCCTCCAGCTCCCAAGCGTGGTCCGCGGCCTCGACGCGTCCGTCGAGCGCCTGGTGCTCATCACCGCGGGCGTCGCCCTCGCCGTCGTGCTCGCCCGCTTCGTGTGGGTCTACCCGGCGACGTACATCGCCAGGCTCATCCCGGCCGTGGGCCGTGGCGATCCCGGCCCGCCGTGGCAGGCCGTCTTCATCATCGGCTGGTCGGGACTTCGCGGCGTCGTCTCGCTCGCGGCGGCGCTCGCGCTGCCGGTCGGATTCCCCGAGCGCGATCTCATCCTGTTCCTGGTCTTCGCCGTGATCCTCGTGACGCTCGTCGGGCAGGGCGCGACACTCCCGCTGGTCATCCGTAGGCTCGGGCTCGCGCCCGACGGCGATCTGGCGCATGACGAAGCGCACGCGCGCGGACTCACCACCGAAGCGGCCCTCGCGCGGATCGAGGAGCTGCGGTCCGAGTGGCCGAGCCATGTGGAGCTCGTCGACCAGCTGCGCGACCGGTACGCGCACCGTGCCCGGCACGACCAGGCGCATCACGAGGATGGCGGGGCGGCGGAGCAGGAGCTGCTGGAGCACGGGCTCATCCGCCGTGAGGTGATCGACGCCGAACGCCGCGCCGCGTTCGAACTCCACGAGCGTGGGGTGATCACGGACGACGTGCTGCGTCGGCTCGAGCGCGATCTCGACCTCGAAGACCTGCGAATGGAGGCGTGAGCCGCGGGCGCTTTAGAGTTGCGCCATGCGAGAGGCCGCCGCCGCACCGCGACCCGACGACACCGGAGCGCCGGACGAGCAGTCGAAGGTCCACCGCTCCGAGACGAAGACGCGCACGAGCGCGGAGGCGAAGAGCGCGGGCCCGACGCTGGAAACGGTGAAAGCCGACCCGCGCGTGAAGACATACATCCGCTCCGCGAACCAGCAGACCGGCGCCATCGGGTACACCGAGCACGGCGAGCGGCACGCGAACACCTCGGCCGACGGCGCGCGGTTCATCCTGAAGTCGCTCGGCCACGACGCGCGCCGCTGCGAGGTCGCGGCCGTCGCCGCGTATCTCCACGACATCGGCAACGTCATCACGCGCGTGAGCCACGGCCAGACCGGCGCGCTCCTCTCCGAGGCGATCCTCCTCGACAACGGCTTCGACATCGAGGAGGTCGCGACGATCATGGGCGCGATCGCGAACCACGAGGAGGCCGAGGGCGGCATGCCGGTCAGCGCCGTGTCGGCGGCGGTGATCATCGCCGACAAGAGCGACGTGCATCGCAGCCGTGTGCGCAATCCGAAGACCACCTCGTTCGACATCCACGACCGCGTCAACTACGCGGCCACGTCCGCCGAGGTCAAGGTGAGCCGCAAGGAGAAGCTGATCACCCTCGAGCTCACGATCGACACCGACGTCGCGCCGCTTATGGAGTACTTCGAGATCTTCCTCTCGCGCATGATGCTGTCGCGCCGCGCGGCCGAGTTCCTCCACTGCAGCTTCGCCCTCGTCATCAACGGCACGCGCCTGTTGTGATCGGATGCCCACCGCACGGTCCCGCCGTCCGACCAGAGTCCGCACCACCACAGCCGCGGGCGGCGTGGTGGCGCGCGGTGTCGGAGACGATCTGGAGGTCGTGCTGACCGGGCGCACCAGCGACGGGACGTGGGTGTTCCCCAAGGGCACGCCCGACGCGGGCGAGTCGATCGAGGAGACGGCGCTCCGGGAGGTCCGCGAGGAGACCGGTCTCTGCGTGAGCATCGTCTCGCCGATCGGTATCACCGACTACTGGTTCGCGGTGCCCGGCGAGCGCGTCCATAAGTTCGTCCACTTCTTCCTGATGCGCGCGGACGGGGGCGATGTCTCGCTCCACGACCACGAGTACGACGACGTCCGCTGGGTCTCGGCCCGCGAGGCGCGCGACATGCTTTCGTACGCGACCTACCGCGAGATGCTCGACCGCGCGATCGAGGCGGCGCGGGCGGCGGCATGACGACTGACGCGGGACTGAAGCGCACGCCGCTTTACGAGCTACACCAAGGGCTCGGTGCGCGGATGGTGCCCTTCGCGGGTTATGAGATGCCGATCCAGTACAGCGGAATCGTCGCGGAGCACCGCGCGGTGCGCGAGGCCGCCGGCATCTTTGACCTGTCGCACATGGGCGAGTTCCACTTCGACGGGCCCGCGGCGCGAGCCGCGGTCGATCGGCTCGTCTCGAGCGACGTCGCGGGCCTCGAGCCTGGCGAGGCGCGGTACGGCCTTCTCTGCAACGAGGGCGGCACGATCGTCGACGACGTCATCGTCTATCGCACGGGCGCGGACCACCTCTTGATGGTGGTGAATGCCGCGAACGTCGAGAAGGACGAGGCGCATGTCCGCAGGTACCTGCCGAAGGACGTCGCCTTCCTCGACCGGTCGGCCGAGACCGCGCTCATCGCCGTCCAGGGGCCGCGCGCCGCGGACATCCTCGTGCGTGTCGCGGGCGGCAGCGTCGCCGCGCTCGCGCCGTTCGGCGTCAAGTCGGCGCGCGCGGCCGGCGCCGAGGCCACCATCGCGCGCACCGGATACACCGGCGAGGACGGCTTCGAGGTCTTCGTCGACAACGCGGATGCGGTGCGGGTCTGGCAGGCGCTCCTGGTCGCGGGGCGCGGCGACGCGCTGGTGCCCGTGGGTCTCGGCGCGCGCGACACCCTTCGGCTCGAGGCGCGCTTCTCGCTGTACGGGAACGACATCGATGAGACGACCGGGCCCATCGAGGCCGGCCTCGGCTGGACGTGCAAGCTCGACAAGGACTTCGTCGGACGCGACGCGGTCGCGAGGCAGAAGGCCGACGGCCCAAAGCGCCGGATCGTCGGGCTGGTGGTCGAGGGCGGCGTCGCGCGGCACGGCCACGACGTCGTCTCCGAGGGCCGCGCCGTCGGGAAGGTGACCAGCGGCACCTACGGGCCCACGGTCGCCCAGAACATCGCCCTCGCCTATGTCCCGACCGCGCTCTCCAAAGTGGGCACCGCCGTTGCGGTCCGCATCCGCGACAAGGACGTTCCCGCTACGGTAGTGAAGACACCTTTTTATCGGAGGGCCCAGTGAGCGCCGTTCCCGACGACCTGCGCTACTCGAAGGAGCACGAGTGGGTGCGCCTCGAAGGCGACACGGCAACGATCGGCATAACGCACTTCGCCCAGGAGCAGCTGGGCGACGTCGTCTTCGTGGAGCTCCCCGAGAAGAGCGCCAGCGTCCGCCAGTTCGCGAGCCTGGGCGTCGTCGAATCGGTGAAGGCCGCCTCGGACATCTACAGCCCGATCTCGGGTGAGGTCGTCGAGCGCAACGTGAAGGTCATCGAGAAGCCGGAGCTGGTCAACACCGCCCCGTACGAGCAGGGCTGGCTGGTGAAGGTCAAGCTCGCCGACAAGGGCGAGCTCGGCAAGCTGCTCTCCGCACAGGATTACCGCGCGCACATCGGCGAGACGCCCGGCGCCGGCGGCGATTGAGAACTGAGCGTGGGGAGTAACCCCTACTCGCCGCACACCGCCGCCGACCGCGCCGCGATGCTGGCTCGCATCGGCGTGGGTGACATCGACGAGTTGCTCGGCGCGATCCCGAAGGACGCCCGCCATCCAAAGCTCGGGCTCGCTCCGGGTCTCTCCGAGATGGAGGTGCAGAGGCACCTCGAGCAGCTCGCGAAGATGAACACGAACGCCGGTGATGGTCCGTTCTTCATCGGCGGCGCGATCCAGCGGCGGTACATCCCCGCAGCCGTCCCGGTGCTCGCACTTCGTGGCGAGTTCCTCACGGCGTACACGCCGTACCAGCCCGAGGTGAGCCAGGGCACGCTGCAGGCGGTCTTCGAATACCAGTCGCTCATGGCGGAGCTCCTCGCCATGGACGTGGTGAACTCGTCGATGTATGACGGCGGCTCGGCCGTGGCCGAGGCGGCGCTCATGGCCGTTCGCGTGACCGGGCGAAGGCGCGTCGTCGTCGCGACGGAGGTCGACTTCACCTACCGCCGCACGCTCCGCACGTACGCGCGCGGCCCGGAGATCGAGATCGTCGAGGTGCCCACAGCGGGGCTCGCCTCTTCCGCCGACGGCGCCGCGTGCGTCGTCGTCCAGCACCCCGACGCGTTCGGGACGCTCGTGGACGTTCGAGCCGTCGCGGAAGCGGCACACGCCACCGGCGCGCTCTGCGTCCAGGTCACCGAGCCGCACGCGTGCGCGCTCCTCGAGCCGCCGGGAGCGCTGGGCGCCGACATCGTCGTCGGAGAAGGACAGCCCCTCGGCATCACGATGTCGTACGGGGGCCCGCATCTCGGCATCTTCGCGTGTCGCGAGGGGCTGGTTCGCCAGATGCCCGGCCGGATCGCGGGTCAGACCGTCGATGCGAACGGTACGCGCGGATTCGTCAACACGCTGCAGACGCGCGAGCAGCACATCCGCCGCGAGAAGGCGACGAGCAACATCTGCACGAACGAGGCGCTCGCCGCGATCACCGCGGCCGTGTACCTGTCCCTGCTCGGTCCCGAGGGCCTTCGCGCCGCGGCGCGCGCCGGCGTCGCGCGCGCGCACGCGCTTGCGATGCGCCTCGCCGCGCTCGCGGGCTGCGCCATCGCGAACGACGGTCCGTTCTTCGACCGGTTCACCCTCCGCACCGAGATCGGCGGCTGGGAGCTCCGGAACGCGCTCATCGCGCGCGGCATCCAGGTCGAAGCGACCGCTTCGCACTATGTCGACGGCCGCCGCGAGGGCCGCGACGACGTCATCGTGCAGTGCACCGAGCTCACCGCCGAGAGCGACGCGGATGCGCTGGTGGACGCGGTCGCGCAGCTCGCGCGCTCCGGCGAGCGGGTGGCGGCAGGGTGACGATCCGCACGCAGGTGACGCCTGACGTCGGCGCGAAGACGCCGGTGCCCGCGCTCGAGCCGCTGCTCTTCGAGCTCGCCCGACCCGGGCGGCACGGCCGCCACGTGCGGTCGAGCGACGTGCCCGACATCCCCGACGCGTTC
>DATKCP010000064.1:0-2524 GCA_035513115.1 Candidatus Limnocylindria bacterium
GACGAAGCGATCGCCGCTGCGGACCGGTTGCGGGTACAACCGAACTGCGTGCTCGTCTCGCCAGGTCCGATGCACTGGGACATCTTCGTCAGGCTCTGCCGCGAGGCGGGCGCGAAGGGGAACCTCGTGACCGACGCCTACTTGGCCGCGCTGGCGATCGAGTCAGGCGCGGAGTGGATCACGACCGACCGCGACTTCAGCCGCTTCCCGGGCCTGCGCTGGAGGCATCCACTCGCGTAGCGTCTCACGCGTCCGCGAGTGCACGTCGGTGACAAACTGAGCGGCGTCGCCAGCTTCGCCCGGCGTCCTTAATAGCGGGTCGTGCCGGTGAACGTAAATCCGGCGAGATGCAACGCGGGCACCCGCGCCGACGAGGCCTGAAGGCCGAATTGCTCGCCTGGCAGGAGCAGCGACAGATCGCGGCCGATCCCGCGCACGCCATCGAGCGCCTCGTGATACGACTGGGTGAAGCGCAGATTCTTCACCGGGTGAGCGATCTCACCGTCGATGATCGCGAACGTCCCATCACGGGTCATGCCGGTGACGATCGTGCGGAGCTGGTGCACCCACCGCGTGTAGTGGAAGCGCGTCACGAGCAACCCGCGGTTCACTCCTTTGATGAGCTCATCGCGCGTCTTGTCGCCGGCCTCAAGTCGGCGGTGCATCGGTGCGGACGGCGCGAACGGGTTCGCCGGAAGCGCGTGGCCCGTGTTCAGCACGCCGGCGCGATGCGCGGTGCTCGAGTCATAGACGACGGCGCGGGCGACACCGTTCTCGATGAGCGTCACGCGCTGGCTCGGCTGCCCCTCGAAGTCGAAGGCCCGCGCCATGCCCTGCGGGTCGAAGGGATCATCGACCAGCGTCACCGGACCGGTCACGCGCTGACCGAGCTTCCCGCCCACGAACGAGCGGCCCTCCTCCACGGCGAGGCCGGTGAGCTGCGCACCCAGGAATCCGACGATGTCGTACACGCAGTACGGCTCGAGCACGACCTCATATGTCCCAGGCTCCCAGTCGCGCGCATCACGCGATGCCTTCGTCTTCTCCACCGCCTCGCGCGCCGCGCCCTCGACGTCGAGCTTCGCGAAGTCGAGCGCGACCCGCGACGCGTAGGCCGACGCCGCATCCTTGATCGCGACGATCTGCGTCTGCGACGTGCTCTCCGGCGTGTACGCCCACGTCCCGAGCGAGCTCGCCACCGCGATCTCCTGGACGTCGGTCGAGACGAAGCCCGCGGCTAGCTGCCCAGCCGACCGTGCGGCATCGCAGAGAACCTTGGCGGCACGCGCGCGGTCGAGCGGGGTGGCCTCGGCCGTGCGCTCGACGAACGCGCTCGGTGCGCTCGGTATGGGTCGCGGCTCAGGGATACCGAAGAACAACGGATCCTCGGGCGCCCGCCGCGCGAGATCGCTGGCAGCCTCCGCCGCGCGACGGAGGCCCTCGTCGTCCAGCCGGTTCGTCGTTGCGGTCGCTCGCCGCTTGCCGACCACGACACGGAGGGTGACGTTCGCTTCGCGCGAGGTGACGTTCTGGTGGATCGCGGCGTTCGCGTAGCGCGTGAGCGATCCCGTGCGCGCGATGACGAGCGCCTCGGCCTGGTCCCCCTTCGCCGCTCCGAGCGCGCGCTGCGCGACACCGCGCAGCTCTCGCTCGCCGAAGAGGACTCCGCTCACCTGCCCGACCCCTCACCTTCGGCGACACGGTTCACTTGATCACCCCGACCTTCACGTCGCGGAAGCGCGCCGGCGCCGCGCCGTGCCCGGTGTGCGCGCCCTGGCCAGGCTGGCCTTTCCCGCAGTTCGGCGTGCCCCACATCACCCACTCGCTCTCGGAGCACACCGCGTCGCAGCTGCCCCAGAACTCGGGCGTGATCCCGGTATACGTCGGATTGCGCACCATGTCGCCGCGCCTACCCTTCTTGATCTCCCAGCCGATCTCGGTGCCGAACTGGAAGTTGAAGCGCTTGTCGTCGATCGACCACGAGCGGTTCGTGTCCATCAGGATCCCGTCGTCGGTATCGGCGATGAGGTCGTCGAGCGAGCCGGCGCTCCCGGGCATCACCGACACGTTCGTCATGCGGATGATCGGCACGCGCGACCAGCCGTCGGCGCGCATGGTGCCGTTCGAGCGCAGGCCAAGCGCCGCGGCCGTCTCGCGGCTCATGAGGTAGCCGACGAAGAGACCGGCCTTCACCGCCCAGCCGTCCGACGCCGGCACCCCCTCGTCGTCGAAGCCGAACGTGCCGAGACCTCCCGGTGACGTCGAGTCGATGCGGATGTTCACTTGCTCGGAGCCGTAGCGGAACGAGCCGAGCTTGTCGGTCGTGAGGAACGAGGTCCCCGCGAACGCGGCCTCGCTACCGAGCGCGCGGTCGAGCTCGATCGGATGACCGCAGCTCTCGTGGCACTGCAGCGACAGCTGATTGCCCGCGAGGATCACGCTCGTCCGGATGTCCTGCGGGCACGGCTTCGCCTTCAGAAGGGCGAGCGCCTCGTCGGCGACGCGCGGCGCGTTCGCGACGAGG
>DATKCP010000065.1:0-6411 GCA_035513115.1 Candidatus Limnocylindria bacterium
GCCCAGTACGAGACGGAGAAGCCGCCAAAGGCGTGGAAGGTGGCGACGTGCGGGCACTTCGCGGAGTCGAGGATCTGGAACGAGAGGAACGGAACGAACGGCTCGTGGTGGTGGATGATGTCGAACTTCTCTCGCTCGAGCATGCGCGAGACGAGCCACTCGAGGCGCAGCGAAAGCGTGATGCGTCCGATGCTCCCGTTGAAGGGCACCGCGATGGCCTGACCGACCTGGATCAGATCGCGCGCGGGCGGGTCGTCGCCCCAGGGGGCGGTGATGATCCGGACCTCATGGCCCATGTCGCGCAGCCGCTCGTACGTCTCGCGGATGTGCGCGTTTGCACCGCCCGGCCGCGGATACGCGTACGGCGACACGATCCCGATCTTCATCTCTTTCGGATCCGTCTCCTCGCCCGTTTCACCGGATCGCGCACCATGGAGCGCCACTGCTGACGCGCGACCCCGTCCAGGTGCTCCCCGAGCGTCCAGTGTCGTCCGTCCGGTCGTGTCGTGCGATCGGCGATCGCCCGGCGCAGCGCGCCGTCGCCGTCGCCGTCGAACTCGGTCCACGTCGTGCCGACCAGGTTCGCGTGGTGGGCGTCGCTGGATCCCGTCTCAGCGACGTGCAGCACGTTCGAGTTGAGCCAGGCCGCGCGCGCGCGGCGGACCCGGCCCGCATAGGACGGGTTGAGAGTCTCGATGCCGTCGATGTGGACCAGCGGATCGGCCGCGGCGGCGAGGGTCCGCAGCGCGCCTTCACCCACGGAGAACGTGAGATAGGAGAGGGGATGCGGAACGACCGCGAGGCCGCCGGAGCGGTGGATGCGTGACACGGTGGGGGCGAGCGCCGCGAACATCGGGATCTCGTCCTCGACCCAGAGCGCGAGCAGGTGGCCCGCGCGAGTCGTGACCTCGATGCCTGGGACGACCGCCACCGGGCTGGAGCGGCGCGCCGCGATGTCGCGCAGCATGAACGCGCCGCGGATGTCGTCGTGATCCGTGAGCGCGATGACGTCAAGGCCCACGCGCTCCGCGGCGTCGAGGATGGCCTCCGGCGATGCGAGCCCATCGCCGAGGTCGGAGTGAAGTTGAAGGTCAGCGCGTCCCACGCCAGAAGTCCTCGAAAACGGTCCACTGCTCCGGCGCATTCCGGACGTAGCGCTCGAGCACCCGCGCGAAGCGCTGAACGCCCTCACGCACGTCGGCTTCGCGGTCACCGGTGTTCGGGATGTCGAGCGGCGGTTCGAACGACGCGGTGAGCTGGCCGCCGCTCCGGCCCGCGAACGACGGCACGAGGGGTGCGCCGGTCCTGATCGACAGCACCACCGCCGCGGACGGCAGCAGCGCCTCGCGCCCGAAGAACTGGACGCGCTGGCCGACGCCTGTGACCGCCCGATCGGCGAGGATCCCCAGCACTTTTCCCTCACGAAGGACGCGGAAGATACCGAGCGGCGAGTCGGTGCGGATGAGCTGCAGGCCGGCGCCGCTGCGGGCGCGGTTGACCGCGCGCTGGAAGTCCGACCGCTCGAACTCCACCGGCAGCGCCACCGGATATCCGTGCGCGATCACCATCTGGCCCACGACCGACACCGGCCCCAGGTGGGCGCTGGCGAGGACCACGCCCTTTCCCTGTTCGTACGCGCGGGCAACGTGCTCCCAGCCCTCGGTCCGCATGTCCGCGAGGAGCCTCTTCGGGTCGGTGCGCGGGATGGAGAAGATCTCGACGTAGTTGCGGGTCTGCTCGACGAAGATCCGTCTGATCGAGCCGCGGCCGCTCCGCCCCGGCGAGATGACCGCGAGGTTGGAGCGCACCGCGCGGCGCGCGCCAGGCGCCGCGAGATACGCGAGCGTGCCCACCACCTCGGCGAACGGGCCGATGAGCCCTCTCGGCATGTGAGGCAGAGCGCGTTCCGCGGCGCGGGAGAGCGCTCCCGTCAGCATCGCTACGACGCGGCGTCCAGCGCCGGTGGCCACATCGGACGGAAGATGTACCACTGGTCGGGCTGTGGTCGCATGAGCCCCTCGAGGGCGTGCACGACGGCCTGCGTGGCGCGCTCGAGGTCGCTCGCCGCCTGTTTCGTCCGCTCGACGAAGATCGGTGGCAGGGCGACGCCTTTGAACGAGTTGTCGCGGTCGCGCGTCACGGCGGCGACGACGATCGGCGCACCCGAGACGCGCGCCAGCGCGGCCGCGATGGTCGGGAACGCCGTGCGCACCCCGAAGAACGTCGCCTCGACGTTGTTCAGCTCATGCGCCCTCGGGCCGAGATCCATCATGAAGCCGACCATCTCGTTGCGACGCAGCGCGGCGAGGACCCGGCGCATCGCCCCTTCGGGCGGGAGGATGACGACGTTCTTGTGCTCGCGGTTCGCGACGAGGAAGTCCATGAGCCGCTGGTTCTCGAGCTCGTCGGCGACGACGGTGAGAGGGATCTCCTGCGCGATGCGCGCGCCGCCGATCTCGAAGTTCCCGAAGTGCGCGGAGACGAAGATGATCCCGCGGCCCCGGTCATGCGCCGACTGCAAGTGCCCGAGCGACGTCGGATCGATCGTGACCAGCTCGTGGAGCTCCGCCTGACCCATGGATGGGAAGCGCATGATCTCGGTGAGGTACTTGCCGAAGTTCCGGAAGGCTCGCCGCGCGACACGCGCGACCTCGGGGTCCTCGGCCGACCGCCCGAGTACGACGGCGAAGTTGCCCTTCGTGATCTCCCGCCTGCGCCGCCACAGCAGGTAGCCGAGCTCGCCGCCGAGCACGGCCCCGGTGTAGACGAGGCGTGGTGGCAGGCGCTGCACCAGCACGGCCGCCGCGCGCCACGACCAATACACCAGACCGTCGCGGAACGGGACGCGGATCCGCACTAGGCCTTCCCCGCGAGCGTGGTCCCATCGCTGCCCTTGATGAACGCCTCGACACCTTCGCGGGCCCTGTCGTCGTGGATCTGGCGGGGAGGCGACTTCATGAAGTAAGCGGACGGCGAGACAATGGTCCCGCCCAGGCCGCGGTCGAGCGCGAGCTTGCAGCAGCGGATCGCGTCGATGACGACGCCCGCGCTGTTCGGCGAGTCCCACACCTCCAGCTTCACCTCCACATTGAGCGGCACGTCGCCGAACGTGGTGCCCTCCATCCGGATGTAGCACCACTTCCGGTCGAGCAGCCACGGCACGTAGTCGGATGGGCCCACGTGAACGTCATCCGGGTCAAGAGGGTAGTCCAGCATGCTCGTGACGGCGTTCGTCTTGCTGATCTTCTTGGACTCGAGGCGCTCCCGCTCGAGCATGTTCAGGAAGTCCGTGTTGCCGCCGAAGTTCAGCTGATAGGTGCGGTCCAGCCGGACCCCTCGGTCCATGAACAGCCGGGTGAGCACGCGGTGCGTGATCGTCGCGCCGACCTGGGATTTGATGTCGTCTCCGATGATCGGCAGGCCCTTTGCCGCGAAACGCTTCTGCCAGTAGGGCTCGCGCGCGATGAACACCGGGATGCAGTTGATGAAGGCGCAGCCGGCCTCCAGCACCTGCTCGACGTACCACTTCGTCGCCTCCTCGCTGCCGACCGGCAGATAGGACACGACGACGTCGGTCTTGGTGTCGCGCAGGATCTTCACGATGTCGGCCGTTTCGCCGGGCGCCTTGACGACGACCTTCGAGAGGTACTTACCGATGCCGTCGTGCGTCATCCCTCGGCTGACCTTGACCCCGGTCCTCGGTACGTCGGCGAAGCGGTACGTGTTGTTCGGCTTCGCGTAGATGGCGTCGGCGAGGTCCTTCCCGACCTTGTTCTTGTCGACGTCGAACGCCGCGACGAACTCGATATCCCGAATGTGGTAGCCGCCGAGGTCGACGTGCATGATGCCGGGGATCGGCTCGCCGGGCTTCGCGTTGCGGTAGTAGTGCACGCCCTGTACGAGCGAGCTCGCGCAGTTGCCGACGCCGATGATCGCGACACGGATCCTGCGCCTGGTGGTGCGGCTGCGTGTCGTTCGTTTCTTAGCTGTCACCATTCCTGTTACTTCAACCTTTCTTTTCGTTCAGCGCTCGCCATGTGCGCGACGCGCTGCATCGCGGTGAGTGTCGCGAGGAACGCGGCGACGCCGACGGCCACCGCGAAGAGCTGGGAGTTGCCGGTAACGGCCCAGGCCGCCACACCGGCGAGATAGATCGCGATGCGCGCTTCGCGCGGCGCCAGGCCGACGCTCGCGCCCTCGCCGAGGGATTCGGCCCTGGCGCGGATGTAGCTCACGAGGAACGACGCGACAAGCAGCAGCATGCCCCCCCAGAACACGACGAAGATCGCCGCGATCGCCAGCGCGGCGTCGGAGAGGCGATCGAGCGTCGAGTCGAGAAGGGCACCGAAGCGCGTGCCTCCGCCGGCGGCGCGCGCGACCTGCCCGTCCAGCGTGTCGCCGAGCGTGCCGACCAGCAGCACCAGCAGCGCGGGCCCGGGCTGCCCGTTCGCGAGCAACGCGGCGCCGGCAACGGTCACGAGGAAGCCCACCACGGTGACGGTGTTCGCGCTGACTCCGAGACGGTGCAGGCGCCGCGCGATCGGCGCGATGCCACCGCGCGCGGCCTTGACCAGACGGTCGGGGACGACGCTCACGAGACGCGGTTCACGAGCGCCCGAAAGCCGCGCTCCTGCATCTCGGTGAATCGCTCGCGGTCGAACGAGCAGCGGACCTCGCGGCCGACGCGCTCGGTGCGTACGATGCCCGCGCGCGTGAGCCGCCGGAGGTGCCAGGACATGAGCGGCGCGCTGATCCTCAGGCGCCGGACGAGCTCCGAGACCGAGAGTTCACCCTCCGTGGCCAGGATCTGCACCACCCGCAGTCGCGTGACGTCACCGAGCGCGCGGTGGAACGCTTTGAGCTCGCGCAGGTAGGACTGACTGAGCATCGCTCCCCTTCACGGACGCCATGATGGACCTACCTGGGAATATTAAACAGAAGTTGAAGTATCGTCCAGCGACCGAGCCTGCTCCGTGCGCTGGGAGGGCTCCGTTCGCGCGGACGACTCAGGCGCGAGGAAGCCCTGCGCGAAAGCCGCGCCGAGGGGCCAGCCGGCGAGACGGAGCGCCACCAGGAACCAGGAGAGGACGATGGTCCCGCGCAGGATCCCAGCCACGCTGTCGAAGCGTGGATCCGCCAGGCGGCCAACACCCGCGATCGTGCCCGCCAGGAGCGTCACGATGATCGGCAGTGTCATGTACGTGCCCAGGAGCGCGACCCCTCGGTAATCGACGCCGAGGCGCGAGGCGTACGCACCGCCCGCGAGCGGGCCCGCGAGGATGAGCGGGAGCGATGTGACCGCCGTCACCAGGTCCGTATCGCCGAGCAGCTGGGCGAGGACTGGAGCGGGCCAGACGATGCCGGCGATCGTGCTCGCGACGAACGCGATCCCGGCGGCGAGCACCAGCCGCTCCGGTGGACGCCAGGGAATGCGGAGCTGGAAGCCGCGGACGATGAGGCCCGCCGCGATGCCGAGCACGAGCCCGCCGATGAGGAAGGACAGTGCCAGCGGCGTGAACTGAAAGGCGTCGACGGAGCCGTCACCTGGAGTGCGGCCGGCGAGCGCCACGCCGAGAACGCGGTTGATCACGAGCGCCGCATGCGCGGCGAGCCCCAGCAGCGCCAGGCGGACGAGCTCGCGGCGCGCACCGATGCCCCTCGCGGCGACGATCACGGCCGCGGCCACGCCGACGACGAGCCATTCGCCGCTCGGATCGAGTCCGACGTTCGCCAGACGCAGGAGACGGCCGACGACGGCGACCGCGACGTTCGCCAGCACGCCCACGCCGATCGCGTACAGCAGGGTCACTTGCGAGCGGTGCTGAAGATCTCCGCGAGCTCTTTCACGGTCTTCTCCGAGCGTCCCTCACGGAACGCATCGGCCACGCAGGTCTCGAGGTGCTGCTCGAGCACGAGCGCATCGACGCGCTCGAGGGCCTTCTCGATGGCCATCGTCTGCTTCAGCACGTCGACGCAGTACTTGTCCTCTTCGACCATCCGCTCGACCGCCCGCAGGTGACCGGCGATCGAGCGCAGCCGCGCGATGACGTCCCTCCGGTGCTCCTCGTTCACGACCGCATCCTAGCCCGGGGGGAGGGGAGCCCGGTGTCAGAATCGGCTGATGGTGTCCACCCAGCCGCTCGCCGCGCGCATGCGGCCGCGCGATCTCGACGAATTCGTCGGCCAACCGCATCTCGTGGGAGAGGACCGCATGCTGCGGCGGGCGATCGAGGCCGGGCAGCTCCCCTCGATGATCCTCTGGGGACCGCCCGGCACCGGGAAGACGACGCTGGCCGCGATCGCCGCGAAGAAGGCCGAGGCGCGCTTCGTGGCGATCTCAGCCGTGTCGAGCGGGGTCGCCGAGCTGCGCAAGATCATCGAAGAGTCACGGAGGCTCCGGCAGCTGACGAA
>DATKCP010000066.1:0-2992 GCA_035513115.1 Candidatus Limnocylindria bacterium
TCTGATGCCGGCCCGCGTCAATCCCGACGTACCCGGCGAGCCGCTCCTGCTGAAACGGACCGGTAGGCGCCTGCGCGCCCTGCGGCGCAGGCGTGGACTCACCATGGCGCAGCTCGGCGCCGACAGGCGCGGCCGCGTTTACTTCGAGCGGCAGTACGTGTGGAAGATGGAGACCGGCCGGGTCGCGCCATCGCTCGCCGCGCTCGCGCACTTCGCGCGTCGCCTCGACGTCACCCTGTCCGAGCTTCTTCGCGGGAGCTGAGGTGCGCGAGCGGCAGCGTCACGTGGAAGGTCGTTCCGGCCTCGGCGTTGCGCTCGGCCCAGAGCCTTCCGTGATGTTGTGACACGATCTCGCGGCTGATGTAGAGGCCGAGCCCGAGACCGCCGACGTGATCGGCGCGCGGGTCGGGCGAACGGTAGAAGAGACCGAAGATCTTCTCGACCTCGCCCGGCGCGACACCGATGCCCTCGTCGCGCACCGAAACGACCGCGTTCGTGCCGTTCACGCGCAGGGAGAACTCGATCCGGCTGCTGTCCGGCGAGTACTTGATCGCGTTCCCCACGAGATTCTCGAGGACCTGCTCGATCCGGTCGCGGTCCGCGACGATCGGCGCCGCTCCGGTGATCTCCGTCTCGATCTCGTGACTTTTGCTGAGAAGACGCATTCGCTCGGCGACCTCGCGAACGACGTCGGCTAGGTCGATCTCCGTCAGCCGCATCTCGACACGACCCTGCTGCAGCCGCGACACGTCGAGAAGCTCGTCGATGAGCCGTGCCAGCTTCTTCGCCTGGCGATTCGCCATATCCAGCGTCTCGTCGGACTTCTTCGCCTCATCGCGCCAGGGCTGCGGAATGTCGTCGGCTCCGGCCATCCGCGACATTCGGCGTCGCGCGATCTGCATGAAGCCGCTGACGGCGGTGAGTGGCGTGCGCAGCTCGTGCGATGCCATCGACAGGAACTGGGTCTTGAGCTTGTCCAGCTGCTCCAGCTCGACCAGCCGCTGGCGAAGCTGACGCCGCTCGAGAGCGCGCCCGATCGTCGCGCGCAGCTCATCGACGCCCGACGGCTTGATGAGGTAGTCGTATGCCCCGCTGCGCAGCGCCGTCACGGCGGACTCCAGCGAGGCGTACCCCGTCAGCATGATCGTGACGGTGTCCGGCCAGAGCTTCTGCGTCTCGCGGAGGATCTCGATACCGTCGAGGTCGTCGAGCCGCAGGTCGGTGAGCACGACATCGAACTCGTGCTCGCGCAGCTGGGCCAGCGCATCTTTGCCGCTGGCCACGGCGGTGACCTCGTTGCCGTCGAGCTGCAGGATGGCCTTGATGGTCGTGGCGACGCTCTGCTCGTCGTCGACGACGAGGACCTTACTTGTCACTTGCCGCCATCGTCAGGCGGTCCCGCGATCGGAAGTGTGATCGTGAACGTGGTTCCCTGGCCGGCCCGGCTCCGCACCCGCAGCGTGCCGCCGTGGGCCTGGACGATGCCGTGGGAGACCCAGAGGCCGAGACCCGTGCCCTTCTCCATCTTCGTCGAGAAGAAAGGTTCGAAGATGCGCGCGACCGCGTCGTCGCTGATACCGATGCCGGTGTCCCGAACGTCGATGCGCACGACATCGGTCGAGTGCGCATCCAGCTCTGCGCCGCCCGCGTGCGTTGCGACGATCAGCCGCCCGCCCTTCGGCATCGCCTCGGTGGCGTTGAGGAACAGGTTCAGGAGGACCTGCTTCAGCTGATCGGCTGACGCGCGTATGAGCGGGAGGTCGGTCATGAGCTCCTTGTCGATGTGCACGCCATTCTCGCGCAGGCGCTTGGTCACGAGCGTCTCGGCCTCGAGCACCAGCGCGTTGAGGTCCGTCGGGCCCATCTCCGACGCCGGGCGATAGAAACCGAGCATCTGTCGCAGGATGCGCGACATGCGCTGCGTCTCGCGCGTGGCGATGTCAAGGAAGGACCGCTCCGGCGCACCCTCCGGGACCGCGCGGGCGAGGAGATAGAGCGAGTTCTGCACCGCTTCGAGCGGGTTGTTGATCTCATGGGCGATCGAAGCCGCGAGCCGGCCGGTCGCCGCGAGCTTCTCCGTGTCGAACAGCACCTGCTCGAGCCGCCGGCGCTCCAGCTCGCGCAGGCGACCGACGTCCTGCATGGCGGATACCGTGGCCACGACCGACCCGTGGGGTCCGCGAACGTCGGCGGCGGTGACCTCCATCTCGAGGTGCTCTTCGCTCTCGGGGTCGGTGAGCATCACCTCGCCGCGCTTCGTGGTCGATGGCTCGAGACGCAGCTGCGCGAGGAACGAGGTGAAGCGCGCGTCGTTGGCCAGCGCGATCTGGTCCTGGCGGGTGCTCTTGCGCGTTGGGGCGAACAGACGCTGGGCTGCGGCGTTGCGCGTGATGATCTCGTTGTCGCTGTCCACCACGATGATCGGGTTCGGCACGCTGCGAAGGACGAGATCCAGCCGGTCGCGCTCCGCGCGGATCTGAAGGTCGGCGGTCTGGATGCGTTGGGTGAGGACTGAGACGACGCCGCGCTCGCCGATACGGTGGACCTTTTCCAGGCAGTAGCGGATGCCGGCCGCCGGCGCCGTCACGGGCAGCGCCAGCAGCTTGAAGAGGATCACGCTCTCGACCCGGCGCCCCGCTCCAGCTTCTCCTGGACCTTCCTGTCGAACAGGTTGGCTTTGTCGCGCGCGACGAGGAACGCGCCGTTCATGATCATGCGGTCGCCGATGACCTTGTTCGAGCGCGACGCGATCACGGAGTCCTGCAGTGCCTCATAGATGTCGCGCCGAACGATCTCGGCTCAACGGATTCGATGATGCAGTAGACGTAGATGCCCTCGGCCGACGAGGGCGCGGCGCTTTGCGGTTCTGTCTTGACCGCTTCCACGCGCGTCACTTTACGGTCGCGAGGCGGATCGCGCGAGCGACGGCCCAGCCGGCGCTCGCTGGGTCGCCCGCCCGCTCCGGAGGCCACCGGCCACGGCACGTCGTTCG
>DATKCP010000067.1:0-36388 GCA_035513115.1 Candidatus Limnocylindria bacterium
GACCGAGATGGTCATGCCCGGCGACAACGTCTCCCTGACCGTCACCCTGGGCACCGCCATCGCGCTGGAGGAGGGTCTGCGCTTCGCCATCCGCGAAGGCGGCAAGACCGTGGGCGCCGGCGTGGTGACGAAGATCGTGGAATGAGCACTACCTGATGGCAAAACAGCGCATCCGGATCCGGCTCAAGGCCTACGACCACAAGCTGATCGACCAGTCCGCGGCGCAGATCGTCGAGACGGCGCAGCGCACCGGGTCGACGGTCACGGGCCCTGTGCCGCTGCCCACGCGCATCGAGAAGTTCACGGTGATCCGCAGCCCGTTCATCTACAAGGACTCGCGTGATCAGTTCGAGATCCGGACACACAAACGCCTCATCGACATCAACGATCCATCGCAGAAGACGGTCGACGCCCTCATGAAGCTCAACCTTCCCGCCGGCGTCGACATCGAGATCAAGCTCTAAAGGACCGAGAGATGACCGACGAGACCGCCACACCAGAAACCGCGGAGACGAGCGACACGACCGAGGCCCCGGCGATGACGAAAGCCGTCATCATCGGCCGCAAGGTCGGCATGCTCCAGCACTTCCGGCCCGACGGCTCGGTGGTGGGCGCGACCGTCATCGCGACCGAGTCCAACCTCGTCACGAGCGTGCGCACCAAAGAGCGCGACGGCTACACCGCGGTGCAGATCGGATTTGGCGTCGTCGCGGAGAAGAAGATGTCCAAAGGCGAGCGCGGTCATCTCAAGGATCTGCCGCCGCTGAAGCATCTGCGCGAGGTCCGTCTCGACGATGTCACCGGCTTCGCGGCCGGACAGCGCATCGCGGTCGACAGCTTCGCGGTCGGCGACAAGGTGCACGTCACGGGCATCTCGAAGGGCAAGGGTTTCCAGGGCCCGGTGCACCTGCACCACTTCACGCGTGGGCCCAAGTCGCACGGCTCCGACCATCTCCGCCGCCAGGGCTCTGTGGGCGCCGGCACGACGCCCGGACGTGTCCTCAAAGGACTGCGCATGGCGTCGCACCAGGGCGTGGACCGTGTGACCGTCAAGAACCTCGAGGTGCTGCGCGCCGACGGTGAGCGATCGCTCCTCATCCTCGCGGGTGCCGTGCCCGGCCCGCGGAACTCGATCGTGATGGTGAAGAAGGCCTGATGGCGAAGACGACTACGGGGGGCTCCGCCCCCAAGTCCCCGAAGAAGTCGGACGCGAAGAAGCCGACGGCGGCGACGGCCGGCGCGAAGCGTACGGGCGCCGCACCGAAGGCCGCCCCTTCGAAGGCGACCACGCCAAAGAAGGCGACGGCGACCCCGAAGGCGACAGCACGCGCCAAGCGCGTCGTCGCGCGCCCCGTCACGCGCGTCGCGCGGCGACCGGAGCCCGCGCGTCCGCGCGCCGAGGCACGCCAGGAGCAGCCGAAGCGCGAGAGGACCGCGCCGCGTCCGCTCCCGACCGCGCCCGTGGGCGAGGCGCCGCTCATCGCCGCGGACGGATCGTCGTCCGGTTCGATCGCGCTGCCGGCCGCGTTCCTGAAGGGGGCCTCGCGCGCGGCGACGCTGTTCCAGGCGTTCATCGCCGAGCGCGCGAACGCGCGCCAGGCAACGGCATCGACGAAGAACCGCGCGCGCGTGGCGGGCGGCGGCAAGAAGCCGTGGAGCCAGAAGGGGACCGGCCGTGCGCGCCAGGGCAGCATCCGCTCGCCGCTGTGGCGTCACGGTGGCGTCGTGTTCGGCCCGAACGGGCGGCAGTACGCCCAGCGCATGCCCGAGAAGATGCGCCGCGCCGCGTTCGGCGAAGCGGTGAGCGAGCGCGCCGCGGCGGGTCGCATCTTCGTGCTCGAGGAGCTTCGATTCGACGGCGATCGCCCGCGCACGCGCGAGGTCGTCGCGTGGCTCGGCCGCATCGGCGACACCGGCCGCACGATGGTCGTCTCGCCGGAGGCGGACGAGCGCATCGGGCGCGCCATGGCGAATCTGCCCGACGTCGAGCTGCGCACGCCGATGTCGCTGCGCCTTTCGGACGTGATGGAGTCGGACACGCTCCTGGTCACGCGCCCGGCGCTCGAGGCGCTGGCGGTGCGCGCCGGCGAACGCGCGGAGGCCCGGGCATGAGAGGGACGCTGGTGCTGCTCCGCCCCGTCATCACGGAGCGCTCGATGACCGAGACGAACGCCGGTCGCTACACGTTCGAGGTCGTCCGAGACGCGACGAAACAGGAGATCGCCGTGGCGGTGGCCGAGGCCTTCAAGGTCGACGTCGTCGACGTGAACACCATGACCGTCCGCGGCAAGGAGCGGCGGCTGGGTCGCCGCATCGGACGGCGCCCGGACTGGAAGAAGGCGATCGTCACCATCGCCGCGGGTCAGAAGATCGAGCGCTACTTCGTGGAAGGGGTCTAAAGGGTGCCGCTGAAGCAGTACAAGGCGACGTCGCCCGTCCGCCGGTTCCGGCAGTCGGCGTCGTACGCGGAGATCACGAAGGACAAGCCCGAGAAGAGCCTGACCGAGCGCAAGCTGCGTCAGGCCGGCCGGAACGCGACGGGCAAGGTCACCACGCGCCACCGCGGCGGCGGCGAGAAGCGGCGCTACCGGATCGTGGACTTCAAGCGCACCAAGGACGGGATCCCGGCGCGTGTTCTCGCGATCGAATACGACCCGAACCGCTCGGCGCGCCTCGCCCTCCTGGTGTACCGCGACGGCGAGAAGCGTTACATCCTCGCGCCGAACGAGCTGAGGGTCGGCGACACGGTGCTCTCCGGCCCCGAGGCCGAGGCTCGTGTGGGCAACTGCCTACCGCTCGAGAACATCCCGACCGGCACGACGATCCACGGTGTCGAGCTCCAGCCCGGCCGCGGCGCGCAGCTCGTGCGCGCGGCGGGCGGCATGGCGCAGCTCGTCGCGAAGGAAGGCGAGTTCGCCCAGATCCGCCTCCCGTCGGGTGGCATCCGCGTCGTACAGGTGCGGTGCCGGGCGACCGTCGGACAGCTCGGCAACGTCGAGCACGAGAACCAGAAGGTCGGCGGCGCGGGGCACAAGCGCCGCATGGGCTGGCGGCCGACGGTCCGCGGCGTCGTGATGTCGCCCCGCGACCACCCGCACGGTGGGGGCGAGGCGAAGTCGCCGGTGGGCGGCATGGCGCAGACGCCATGGGGCAAGCCGGCGATGGGCCTCAAGACGCGGCGCAACCCGAAGACGGATCGCTTCGTGACCGAGCGTCCGAAGAAGAGGAAGAGCAAGTGACTCGTTCGATTCGCAAGGGCCCCTTCGTGCACGACTCGCTTAAGAAGAAGATCGAGCAGCTCAACGCGCGCAACGAGAAGAAGGTCGTGAAGACCTGGTCGCGCGCGTCGCTCGTGCTTCCGACGATGGTCGGCCACACGATCGCGGTGCACGACGGCCGGCGTCACGTGCCGGTCTTCATCACCGAGAACATGGTCGGGCACCGCCTGGGTGAATTCGCGCCGACACGGACGTTCCGCGCGCACGGACGCGGTGCGGCCGCGGAGACCGCGGCGACGGTGAAGCCGGGGGCATGACGATGGAAGTACGTGCGTCCGCGAGGTTCCAGCGCTTCTCGCCACGGAAGGCGAGGCTCGTGACCGACCTCATCACCGGAAAGTCGGCCGAAGAGGCGATCGCGATGCTGGAGAACCTGCCCAAGGGCGCCGCGCTGCCGATCGGCCGCGTCGTGCGCTCGGCCGTCGCGAACGCGGAGAACAACTACAACATGACGCTCGAGACCCTGTACGTGAAGCGGGCCATCGCCGACGAGGGCCCGCGCATGAAGCGGATCTGGATGCGCGGCCGCGGACGCCGAGACACCAAGCTGCGCCGCACCAGCCACATCACGGTGATCGTCGACGAGAGGAAGGCCTGATGGGACAGAAGGTTCACCCGATCGGATTCCGCCTGGGATTCGTGAAGACCTGGAACGCGAAGTGGTACGCGGGAACGAAGAACTACCCGATCCTCCTGAAGGAGGACGTGTCGATCCGGGCGGCGATCCGTGCGCGCCTGCGCGACGCGGCGATCTCGCGCATCGACATCGAGCGTTCGACCAACCAGGTCACCGTGACGATCCACACCGCGAAACCGGGTGTCGTGATCGGCAAGGGCGGGGCGAAGGTCGAGGAGCTGCGTCAGGTGCTCGGCAAGACGACGGGGAAGGCCGTCAAGGTGAACATCTTCGAGATCCGTTATCCGGAGCTCGACGCGGTGCTCATCGCGGAGAACGTCGCGCAGCAGCTCGAGCGCCGCGTGTCCTTCCGAAAGGTGCTCAAGCAGACCGTCCTGCGTTCGATGAAGTCCGGCGCGAAGGGCGTGCGGGTCGCCGTGGCCGGCCGCCTCGGCGGGGCGGAGATGAGCCGCCGCGAGTGGGAGCGCGAGGGCCGCGTCCCGCTGCACACGCTCCGCGCGGACATCGAGTTCGGACGTGCGATCGCGAAGACGACGTACGGCACGATCGGCGTGAAGGCCTGGGTCTACAAGGGCGACATCGAGCCCGCTCCGCGTCAGGTCGCGCAGAACGTGCCTGGCGGCAGCGCGCCGCGGCCCGTGGCCCCGCCCCCACCGGCCCCGGCCCCGGCCCCCGCTCCGGCACCGGTGACCACGCCCAGCGCGCCACCGGCGGTGGGGGTCTAGCCATGCTGCAGCCGAAGCGGATGAAGCACCGCAAGTTCCAGCGCGGCCGCATGAAGGGACACGCGCAGGCCGGCGCGACGATCGCGTTCGGCGACTACGCGCTGCAGGCCCAGGAGCCGTGCTGGATGACGTCGCGCCAGATCGAGGCCGCGCGGCGCGCGATCGTCCACCACTTCAAGCGTGGCGGAAAGGTGTGGTTCCGGCCGTATCCGGACAAGCCCGTGACGAAGAAGCCCGCCGAGGTCCGAATGGGATCGGGCAAGGGCGCGCCGGACCACTGGGTCGCGGTGATCCGTCCCGGGCGGATCCTGTTCGAGGTCGCGGGCGTGAACGAGACGCTGGCGAGGGAAGCGCTGCGGCTCGCCTCATACAAGCTTCCGATCAGGACCAAGTTCGTGTCACGAGATGGCCAGGAGGGGGGCGGCGGTGCAACTGAAGGACATGCGGAGGCTGTCTGACAACGAGCTCGCGGACGAGCTGAAAAGCGCGAAAGAGGAGCTCTTCGACTTCCGCTTCAAGCTGGCGACGCGCCAGCTGAAGAACTACCGCGGGCTGCCCGCGGCCCGCCGGCGTATCGCGCGCGCGCTCACTGTCATGCAGGAGCGAGAGAGAGCGACGAATGGCTGAGAAGACCACGGCAAAGAAGACGACGACCACCGGGGGGCCCCGCCCCTCGAAGACCCCCCGCGCCGTGGCGCCGCGCGCCGCCGCGACGGCGACGGCCGCCCGTCCCGCGGTGCGCAAGACCGTGACACGCAAGCGTGCCGCCGCCACGGTGTCGCACTCCGCGGCGGCAACGCAGGCGGTGACCGGCTGGCGTCGCTTCCGCCGCAAGACCAAGGTCGGCGTCGTCGTGTCGGCGAAGCAGGCGCGCACCGTGATCGTCACGGTCGAGCGGCAGCGCGAGCATCCGCTGTACAAGAAGGTCGTTCGCGTACGCAAGCGCTTCGCGGCCCACGACGACGCGGGCGACGTCCGCGAGGGCGACCTCGTGCGCATCCAGGAGAGCCGTCCGTACAGCGCGACGAAGCGCTGGCGCGTCGTCGAGGTCATCTCGCGCCTCGGTGAGGCGGGCGCGGCCGCGCCGCGCGTCGCCGACGTCGAGAAGGCGCTCGAGGAGTCCGAGGGCGTGACGGAGATCCTCTCGAAGCCGGCCGACGAAGCCGAAGAGACGACGGAGGAGACCGAGGCTTGATCCGCCCATACACGCGCGTACGCGTCGCCGACAACACCGGAGCGAGAGAGCTCTCGGTGATCCGCGTGCTGGGCTCGTCCAGCGGGACCTCCGCTTCGATCGGCGACGTGTTCATCGCGGCCGTGAAGAACGCGATCCCGAACTCGGGGGTGAAGAAGGGCGAGGTCGTGCGCGCCGTCGTCGTGCGCCAGACGAAGGAGTACCGCCGCAACGACGGGTCCTTCATCCGCTTCGACGACAACGCCGCGGTCCTGCTCAATCCGCAGAACCAGCCGCGCGGCACGCGGATCTTCGGCCCGGTCGCGCGCGAGCTGCGCGAGCGCAACTTCATGAAGATCGTCTCCCTCGCGCCGGAGGTCCTTTGATGCAGAGCAACCTGCGCATCCGCAAGGGCGACGAAGTGGTCGTCATCGCCGGCCGCGACCGGGGCAAGCGCGGCAAAGTGCAGGAGGTCGACGGCGCGTCGCGCACGGTGATCGTCGCCGGCGTGAACATCGGCAAGCGCCACACCAAGCCCAACCCGTCCAAGAATCAGAAGGGCGGGATCATCGAGCAGCCGATGGCGCTCGCGCTCGGCAAGGTCATGGTGATCTGCCCGCACTGCGGCGAAGCCACGCGCGTCGCGCACCAGGTCGAAGAGGAGAACAAGGAGCGCATCTGCAAACGGTGCGGGGAGTCGATCGTGGTCGAGGAGAAGGAATGATGGCAGTCGCCAGCGCGCTGAAGGAGCGCTACGACACGGCGCTTCGGGACGAGCTGCGCAAGCAGTTCGGCTTCAAGAACGTGATGCAGATCCCGCGACTCGACAAGATCGTACTGAACATCGGGATGGGCGAGGCGATCGGCAACGCGAAGGCCATGGATGCCGCGGCGTCGGATCTCGCGCAGATCACGGGCCAGCGTCCGGTGGTCACGAAGTCCCGCCGCGCGATCTCGAACTTCAAGCTGCGGGCCGGCATGCCCATCGGCCTGAAGGTCACGCTGCGCGGCGAGCGGATGTGGCACTTCTACGAGAAGCTCGTCACCGTCGCGCTTCCGCGGATCCGTGACTTTCAGGGCATCCCGGACCGAAGCTTCGACGGGCGCGGCAACTTCTCGCTGGGCCTGAAGGAGCAGCTCGTCTTCCCCGAGATCGACTACGACAAGATCGACCGTCTCCGCGGTATGGAGATCACGATCGTGACGACCGCGAGGACGGACGAGGAGGCGCGCGCTCTGCTGCGCGGCCTCGGCATGCCGTTCAAGGCGCCAGCGAAGGGGGTGGAAGGGGCCTAGCCCCACTCATGGCCAAGAAGAGCCTGATCCTCAAGTCCCAGAAGACACCGAAGCACAAGGTGCAGGGCTACCACCGCTGTCAGGTGTGCGGGCGGGCGCGTGGCTACATGCGCAAGTTCGGCCTCTGCCGCATCTGCTTCCGCGAGCGCGCGCTCATGGGCGAGCTGCCCGGCGTGACGAAGTCGAGCTGGTGAGATGGAAATGACGAACGAGACAACGGACCACCGGGGGGCTCCGCCACCCGAGAACGCCCCAACGCCCGAAGCACTGGTCGGCGAAGGCGCCGTCGCGCCGCGGCCGGCTCCCGTGAAGCGCGCCGCGCCCGCGAAGCCGAAGAAGCCGCGCGTCGGCGGCGCGCCGAGCGACCCGCTGGCCGACATGCTGACGCGCGTGCGGAACGGCGCGGGTGCGCGTCACGAGACGGTGACCATTCCGGCGAGCCGAACGAAGCTCGAGGTCGCGAAGATCCTGAAGGCCGAGGGCTTCATCACGTCGTTCGACCAGCCCTCAGCGCGCGAGATCGTGATCAAGATGAAGTACATCGGCGGCAAGGTGCCGGCGGTCTCCGGGCTCCGGCGCATCAGCCGGCCGGGGCTGCGCGTGTACGCGCGCAAGACCGAGATGCCCCGCGTGCTCGGCGGGCTAGGCATCGCGATCGTATCGACCTCGTCCGGCGTCATGACCGGGCGCGAGGCCGAGAAGAAGGGATTGGGCGGGGAAGTCCTGGCCTACATCTGGTAGGAATGTCGACTCATTTCATTCGTCAACATTCATACGTGCACCTCCTGCGGAGGTGCTGTAGATGAGCCGCATCGGTCGCCTCCCGGTCACCGTCCCGCAGGGCGTCGACGTGAAGATCGACGGGAGCACGGTGCGCGTGAAGGGGCCGAAGGGGGAGCTCGTGCGGACCTTCCACTCCGACGTGAGCGTGGCGCGCGAGGACGGGACGCTCGTCGTGAGGCGCAAGGACGACGCGAAGGCGAGCCGCGCGCTTCACGGTCTCACTCGTGCGCTGCTCCAGAACATGGTCACCGGCGTCACCACGGGGTACGCTCGTGATCTCGAGATCAGCGGCACCGGGTACCGGGCGGTGCTCGCCGGCAAGAAGCTGCAGCTGGCGCTCGGCTTCTCACATCCTGTCGAGATCGATCCGCCCGCCGGGGTGACGTTCGCGCTCGAGACACCGCAGAAGGTCAAGGTGCTCGGCACCGACAAGCAGATGGTGGGCGAGATGGCGGCGCGGATCCGCGCGCTGCGCGTGCCCGACCCGTACAAGGCAAAGGGAATCAAGTACGCGGAAGAGCGCATCAAGAAGAAGGCGGGCAAGGCTGGCAAGGTCGGCGCGAAGGCCTAGGGAGGACGAATGGGCGTAGAGACACGGCGACAGTCACGCGAGCGGCGTCACGCGCGGGTGCGCGAGAAGATCCGCGGTAGCGCCGCGCGTCCGCGCCTCGCGGTCTTCCGGTCGCTCACGCACATCTACGCGCAGCTCGTCGATGACGATGCCGGTCGCACGCTCGCCGCGGCATCTTCGAAAGAGGCGAACGACGCGAAAGGCAAGCGGACGGAGAGCGCGAGGACGGTGGGCACGCTGCTGGGCGATCGCGCCAAGCAGAAGGGCGTCACCGAGGTCGTGTTCGACCGCGGCGGCTACCGGTACCACGGACGAGTGAAGGCGCTGGCCGACGGTGTCCGCGCCGCGGGGGTCAAGCTCTGATGCCGAGGATCGATCCCACCCGCCTGGAGCTCACCGAGCGCGTCGTGCAGATCAACCGCGTGTCCAAGGTCGTGAAGGGCGGTCGTCGCTTCAGCTTCTCGGCCGTGGTCGTGGTCGGCGACGGCCGCGGGCACGTCGGCGCGGGCCTCGGAAAGGCGGACGAGGTCCCCGAGGCGATCAAGAAGGGCATCGAGGACGCGAAGAAGCACCTCATCCTCGTCCCGCTGGTCGACCGCACGATCCCGCACCCGATCACCGCGGACTTCGGCGCGGCCAAGGTGCTCCTGCGTCCGGCCTCGAAGGGCACCGGCGTCATCGCCGGGGGCTCGGTGCGCGCGGTCGTCGAGTCGGCGGGGATCAGCGACATCCTGTCCAAGTCGCTCGGCAGCACCAACCCGGTCAACGTCGTCATGGCGGCGATGAAGGCACTCTCCGGGCTGCGTTCCTCGCAGAAGATCAGGGAGATGCGCGGCGTCGAGATCGGTCGCGGCCGCGCCGAGCCCGAGCCGGTGGCGCCATGACGCGTCTGGTCATCAGGCAGCACCGCAGCTCGATCGGCGAGAAGATCGCCGCGCGCCGGACGCTCGAGGCGCTCGGCCTGCGGCGCACCGGGCAGACCGTCGAGCAGACCGATTCGAGGCCCGTGCGCGGCATGCTGCGGCGCGTGGCACATCTCGTCGAGGTAAGCGAGCACCGCGCCGAACCGGAAACGGCGAGCAAACGGGCCGCGGATCCAGAGACGTCGGGCGAGCCAACAGCGCGCGAATCGGGAACAGTCGGGCAAGCCAGCAGCGCGCTGCTCCCGAGCCGTCGGGCAGAGAGTGAATCGACATGAGACAGCACGAGCTGCGCGCCCCCAGCGGCGCGCGAAAGGCCCGACGCCGCGTGGGCCGCGGGACCTCGTCCGGCCAGGGGACGACCGCCGGCAAGGGCACCAAGGGTCAGCTGGCCCGAAGTGGTCCGGGGATCCCGGGCTGGTTCGAAGGTGGCCAGACGCCGATCCACATGCGCATCCCGAAGATGCGCGGTTTCAAGAACACGCGCTTCCGCAAGACGTACGTGGGCGTGAATGTCGGTCGTCTGGGTGACTACGCCGTCGACGGCAAGGTCACGCCGGAGACCCTTGCGGCGAAGGGCCTCGTACGGCCCGACGCGCGCGTGAAGGTCCTCGCGGACGGCGATGTCAAGGACAGCTTCGAGGTGCACGCGCACGCCGTGTCCGCCGCGGCGCGGCAGAAGATCGAATCCGCGGGCGGATCGATCGTGATCATCGGCGCCTCCTAGCCCCATGGGCATGTTCAACGCGCTGCTCGAGGCGTTCCGGACCCCCGACCTGCGCAACAAGATCCTGTTCACCCTCAGCATGCTGGTCGTCTTCCGATTCCTCGCGCACGTGCCGCTGCCGGGTGTCGATCAGGAGCAGCTACAAGAGGTCATCAACTCGAGCCAGCTGCTGAACCTGCTCGACCTGTTCTCAGGCGGCGGACTCGCGAAGCTGTCGGTGGTCGCCCTCGGAGTGAACCCCTACATCAACGCCTCGATCATCATGACCCTCCTCAATCAGACGATTCCCGCGCTCGAGCGGCTCTCCAAAGAGGGCGAGTACGGGCGCAACAAGATCAACCAGTACACGCGCATCCTGTGCGTCCCCCTCGCGCTGCTGCAGGGCATCGGCGTCGCCGTGTTCATGCAGCGCTCGGGGGTGCTGGCGGCGTTCGGCCCGGACGACCTCGGCCTCACGCTGGCGATCCTCGCGTCGCTGACCTCGGGGACGCTCATCCTCATGTGGCTCGGCGAGCTGATCAGCGAGCGCGGCATCGGCAACGGGATCAGCTTCATCATCTTCGCCGGCATCGTCGGCCGCATGCCGCAGACCATCCAGCAGACGCTGGACGTCCAGCAGAACGTCATCGCGCTCGCGTCCATCGCGCTCATCGGGATCCTGGTGATCGCGGCGATCGTCTTCATCCAGGAGGGCCAGCGCCGGATCCCCGTGCAGTACGCCAAGCGCGTGCGGGGCACGCGGATGTATTCCGGCGGCAGCACGCACATCCCACTGCGCGTGAACAGCGCCGGCGTCATCCCGATCATCTTCGCGATCTCGATCCTTCTGTTACCCAGTCAGATCGCGCAGTACTTCACGACGAGCGAAACGGACTGGGTGGCGGGTCTCGCGAACGGGATCGTCGGCGCGTTCGCGAACCCGATCTTCTACAACAGCCTGTACTTCCTGCTGGTCGTGGCCTTCACGTTCTTCTATACGGCCTTCACGTTCGTGCCCAACGACGTCGCGGACAACATCAAGCGCTACGGCGGGTTCATCCCCGGCATCCGGCCGGGCCGTCCGACGGCGGAGTTCCTCGGGCGCGTCGTCACGCGCATCACGATCGCCGGTGCGCTGTTCCTCGGCATCGTGGCGGTGATGCCGACGCTCATCGGCGACATCACCGGCGTGCAGACGCTGCGCCTCGGTGGCACGAGCATCCTCATCGTCGTCGGCGTGGTCGTCGAGACGATGAAGCAGCTGGAGGCACAGCTGCTCCAGCGCAGCTACGAGGGGTTCATCCGCTAGTGCCGGTCGGCGATCTCATCCTGATGGGGCCGCCCGGTTCGGGGAAGGGCACGCAGGCGCGCCGGATGGTGGACGACCTCGCCTACGTGCAGCTGGCGACGGGAGATCTCTTCCGCGCGCACCTCTCGCAGGGCACTCAGCTGGGCAAGCTCGCGCAGTCGTACATGTCCAAGGGCGAGTACG
Source organism: Candidatus Limnocylindria bacterium (assembly GCA_035513115.1). GTDB lineage: Bacteria > Chloroflexota > Limnocylindria > P2-11E > P2-11E > CF-39. The sequence goes on from DATKCP010000067.1 coordinate 11,583, forward strand.
TGCCCGACGACGTGACGGTGAAGATGGTGCGCGAGCGCCTGTCGGACATCCCGCGCGAAACGCGCATCGTGTTCGACGGCTTCCCGCGCACGGTCGCGCAGGCGGAAGCGCTCGACCGGCTGCTGGAGGAGTGCGGACGGTCGCTCGCGGCGGTCCTGTTGCTCGAAGTACCGCGTGACGAGCTGCTGAAGCGGTTGGGCGCGCGCGCGACGTGCTCGCGGTGCCAGACGGTGTATTCGCTCGCCGTCCGTCCCCCAAAGGTGCCCGGCGTGTGCGATCGCTGCGGCGGTCCGGTGAGCGCGACCGCGCGCTCCGACGAGTCGCCCGAGGTCGTGAAGAAGCGGCTCGAGGTCTACGAGAACGAGACCCGGCCGGTCATCGGCTACTACGAGAAGCGCGGCGTGGTGCGGCGCGTATCGGGCGTCGGCACGATGGACGAGATCGGCGCGCGCCTCATGGCGATGCTCGAGCCGGAGGCGCGAGACTAGGTGATCACGCTGAAGACGCCGCAGGAGACCGCGAAGATGCGCGACGCTGGGCGGATCGTGGCGGAGATGCTCGCCGCCTGCCGCGCGGCCGTGCGTCCGGGCGTGACCACGGGCGAGCTCGACCGGATCGCGGCCGACGTCCTCCGGCGCCACGGCGCGACGTCGAACTTCAAAGGCTACGGCGCGCCGGTCCTGCCGCCCTTCCCCGGCGTCATCTGCACCAGCGTGGACGAGCAGGTCGTGCACGGGATACCGGGCAAGCGGCGCCTGAAGGAGGGGGAGATCCTCAGCATCGACGCCGGCGCGATCGTCGAAGGCTGGCACGCGGATGCAGCGGTCACGATCCCCGTCGGCCGGGTGTCGGAGCAGGCCGCGCGGCTCATGGCGGTGACCGAGGAGGCGCTCCGGCGGGCGATCGCGGCAGCGGTGGTGGGAAAGCGGCTGGGCGACATCGGCGCCGCGGTCCAGCGCTTCGTCGAGGCCCAGGGCTTCAGCGTCGTGCGCAACTACGTCGGCCACGGGATCGGCCGGGCGATGCACGAGGAGCCGCAGGTGCCGAACTACGGCGCTCCGGAGCGCGGACTCCAGATAAAGGAGGGCCTCTGCATCGCGATGGAGCCGATGGTCAACGTCGGGGAGGCCGCGACGCAGACCCTCCCCGACCGGTGGACCGTGGTCACCGCCGACGGCAGCCTGTCGGCGCACTTCGAGCACACCCTCTGGTGCACGGCGGCGGGCCCGGTCGTTCTGACCGCCCCGGAGGGCCAGGCGGCGGCCGCCGCATGAGCATCCATTGCTCCGCTTGGGCGGTTTCGGTACAATCTTGGTTCCCGTGGGCTCACGCCGCGGAGACCCCTGTGTCTGGAGCCCATGGCAAGTAACAAGCCGTCCAAAGATGTGATCGAGGTGGAGGGCACCGTCTCAGAAGCCCTCCCGAACGCGATGTTCAAGGTCGAGCTCCAGAACGGGCACGCGGTGCTGGCACACATCTCGGGGAAGATGCGGATGAACTTCATTCGTGTCGTTCCGGGGGACAAGGTCCTCGTGGAGCTTTCGCCTTATGACCTGAAGAGGGGTCGCATAACGCGAAGGGTCCGGTACTAGCGTGCGAAGCGAGCCGTTCGAAGCGTGCGAAGTTAAAAGGTCGAATCACGCGACTAAGTGATGAGGAGCGATCTGTCTTAGATGAAGGTGCGGGCATCCGTCAAGAAGCGCTGCGACAAGTGCAAGATCATCCGGCGCGACCGTCAGATCCTCGTGATCTGCTCGGAGCCGAAGCACAAGCAGCGCCAGGGATAGGTAGGGGAGGGGTATGGCACGTATCGCCGGCGTTGACATCCCGCGCGAGAAGCGCGTCGACGTGTCGCTTCGCTACATCTTCGGCATCGGGACGACGACCGCCCGCGACGTGCTCGAGCAGGCGCGGGTCGACGGCGCCGTCCGCGTGCGCGATCTCACCGAGCCCCAGGTCGCGAAGATCCGAGAGATCATCGACCGCGGCTTCACGGTCGAGGGTGATCTCCGCCGCGAGGTCGCGATGAACATCAAGCGTCTTCAGGAGATCGGCAGCTATCGCGGGCTTCGGCACCGTCGTGGCCTGCCGGTCCGCGGCCAGCGCACGCGCACGAACGCACGCACGCGCAAGGGTCCACGTAAGACGGTGGCCGGAAAGAAGAAGTCGGTGTCGAAGACGTAATGGCAAAGGACAACAAGGACGTCGCCACCAAGGACCGCCCCGTTCGCCGCGACGCCCAGGCGAAGGACGCGGCACCCCGGGACAAGAAGACCGGCGCGCCGGAGACGGAGCAGGCGGCGGGCGCGGAGAAGGTCGCTCCGCGCAAGAAGCGCGAGCGACGCGTGGTGCCACGCGGCGCCGCGCACATCAAGGCCTCCTTCAACAACACGATCATTTCGATCAGCGATCCCGTGGGGAACGTCGTCGCGTGGTCCTCCGCCGGGGCGTCCGGCTGGAAGGGCTCGCGCAAGAGCACCCCGTACGCGGCGCAGGTCGCCGCCGAGAACGCCGCGCGCAAGGCGGTCGATACGGGCATGAAGTCCGTCGAGGTCTTCGTGCGCGGGCCGGGCGCGGGACGCGAAGCGGCCATCCGCGCCCTCGAGGCCACCGGGCTCGAGGTCACCGCGATCACCGACGTCACACCGATCCCGCACAACGGTTGCCGCCCGCCCAAGCGGCGGAGGGTCTGATGGCGCGCTACACGGGTCCGGTCTGCCGCCTGTGCCGCCGCGAGGGCATGAAGCTCTTCCTGAAGGGCGAGAAGTGCCTGACCAAGTGCACCTTCGAGCGGCGCAGCTCCCCGCCCGGCATGCACCAGCAGCGACGCCGCAAGGTATCCGACTTCGCGCTGCAGCTTCGTGAGAAGCAGAAGGCGCGCCGGATCTACGGCGTGCTCGAGCGCCAGATGCAGAACACGTTCGAACGGGCCGCGGAGATCAAAGGCGCGACGGGCGAGGTCATGCTCCAGAACCTGGAGCGGCGTCTCGACAACACCGTGTACCGCGCCGGCTTCGGGAAGTCGCGCTCGCAGGCGCGGCAGCTCGTGGCCCACGGCCACATCAAGGTCAACGACAGGATGACGAAGACGCCGAGCTTTCAGGTGAAGGCCGGCGACGTCATCACGGTGCGGGAGTCGAGCCGCGACTCGAACTACTTCAAGGAGATGCTGGCCTGGGCGAAGACACAGACGCGTCCGGGCTGGCTCGAGACCGACCCCGACAACTTCAGCGCGAAGGTGCTCTCCGTGCCGACACGCGATCAGATCGAGGCTCAGGTCAACACGCAGCTCATCGTTGAGCACTATTCCCGATGACCAAGGTCATCGGGAGCTGCACCTTCGCGAAGCGAGTGATGCAGACGTCTCCCGCCAGCACCGCAGGAAGGAACGACCAATGACCATCGTGGAACTCGAGTACCCCAAGATCGAGCGGATCGAAGGCGACGACCGCTACGCGAAGTTCGCGTGCGAGCCGCTCCCGCCGGGATACGGCACGACGCTCGGCAACTCACTGCGCCGCGTGCTGCTGTCATCGCTGCCGGGCGCGGCCATCACCGCCGCCCGCGTGCGCGGTGTCGCACACGAGTTCTCGACCATCCCGGGCGTCAAGGAAGACGTCGTCCAGATCGTGCTCAACCTCAAGCAGATCAGGCTCCGCTCGTTCTCGAACGAGCCGGTGACCCTCACGATCGAGAAAGAGGGTCCCGGCGTCGCGACCGCGGCCGACGTTATCACGACCAGCGAGATCGAGATCGTGAATCCCGATGCGCCCATCGCGACCCTCGAGCCGGAGGCGTCGCTCTGGATGGAGCTCACGATCGAGACGGGCCGCGGCTTCCACTCCGCCGAGCGGCGTGAGGGCCTGCCGATCGGCGTCATCCCGATCGACGCGCTCTACAGCCCCGTCAAGAAGGTGAACTTCGCGGTCGAGAGCACGCGTGTCGGTCAGGTCACGAACTACGACCGGCTGATCCTCGAGGTCTGGACCGACGGCACGACGACACCCGACGAGGCCGTGGCCCAGGGCTCCAAGATCCTGGTGGAGCAATTCACGATGTTCGCCGGGCTCGGAACGACGCAGACCGTGATCCAAGCCCCCGACCGGACCAACGGCAGCGCGCTGCCGTCGGTCGTCTCCGACATGCCGATCGAGGACCTCGACCTGCCCCAGCGCGCGTTCAACTCGCTGAAGCGGCACGGTATCACCAAGGTCGGCCAGCTCCTCCAGACCCCGGACGAGGAGCTGCTGCGGATGCGCAACTTCGGCAAGAAGTCGCTGGATGAGATCAAAGAGCGGCTCGCGGCTCGCGGCCTCATCGAGGCACCGCTTCGCGACGAGAGCGCTGACGACGGTGCTGACGAGGGCGCCGACGACGGGGCTGACGAGGGCGCTGCCACGGACGACGGCGGTCGATCGGATGACGGCGCTCGCTCGGACGACGGCGAGGAAGAGATGCCGGCGCGGGAGGAGTCCTAGTGCCGCATCAGGTCCATCAGCGCAAGTTCGGCCGCACGACGGACCAGCGCCGCGCGATGCTGAGGAACCTCACGCTGTCGGTGCTCCGGTACGAGCGCGTGAAGACGACCGAGGCGAAAGCCAAGGAGATCCGCCGCTTCGTCGACAAGATGATCAACCTCGGAAAGGACGGCTCGCTCGAGGCGCGCCGCCGGGCGCAGGCCTGGCTGCCCGAGCAGGTGATCGTGGAGAAGGTCTTTGACGACCTCGCGAAGCGTTACCCCGATCGCACCTCCGGTTATCTGCGCACGACGCACCTGGCGCGCCGGGTCGGCGACTCCGCGCCGCTGATGCTGCTGGAGCTCGCTCCGGCGCTCGAGGAGACGAAGGCCGAGGCCGACGCGGAGGCGGCGCCGAAGCGCCGCCGGCTGGGGCTGCCACGCCGCCGCGAGAAGGCTCCGGAAGAGACGGCGAAGTCCGAGAAGTCCGAGAGCGCGCCCGCGAAGAAGCGCGCGCCGGCACGCAAGAAGACGACCGCGGGCGCGAAGGGGGCGTAGCCGGCGGCAGAGACGAAACACTGGAAGGCGCGCGTGGCGTACGACGGGACCGCGTACGCGGGGTTCCAGATCCAGCCGAACGCGCCTACGGTGCAGGGAGAGCTCGAGCGCGTCCTCGCGGTGATCTGCGGGGAGCCGGTGAGGATCACCGGCGCGGGACGGACCGACGCGGGAGTGCACGCGACCGGGCAGGTCATCGACCTTCGCACGGCCAGCGCCCTGGGGGCACAGGATCTGGAGAGAGGGGTCAACGCCCTTCTCCCCGAGGACATCGCGATCTCGGAGCTGGAGCCCGCGGAGGATGCGTTCCACGCGAGGTTCTCGGCGACGGGCCGCACATATGAATATCGGATCCGGAACGCCGCGGTGCGCGACCCGCTTTGGACGCGGCGCGAGCACTGGCATCCCGGCGAGCTGAATGTTCCGGCCATGCGCGCGTCGGCGGCGCTGCTCGTCGGGCGCCACGACTTCGGGGCCTTCGCGGCGGGCGAGGCGGGCGAGCGCACGGTGAAGCGCGCCGAGTGGATCTCCGAAGGGAGCGTCCTTCGCTTCGAGATCGAGTCGGACGCCTTCCTGCGCGGGATGGTCAGAGGCATCGTGGGAACACTGCTGTGGACGGGACGCGGGAAGATGACCGTCGAGCGCTTCGGCGAGGTCCTCGCGGCAAGGGATCGCGGGCTCGCTGGGCCGAGCGCGCCGGCGAAGGGCCTGTGTCTGGTGGCGGTCCGGTATGGTGACGGCGAAAGAAGACGACGGGACGGGAGCGAGAACTGGGAATGATGACGAAGACATATGCGGTGAAGCGCGCGGACATACAGCGCGAGTGGCGCGTCGTCGATGCCGACGGGCAGACGCTGGGCCGTCTCGCCACGCGCATCGCGTCGCTGCTTCGCGGCAAGCATCGCGTCACGTTCTCGACGCACATCGACACGGGCGATCCCGTCATCGTCCTGAACGCTTCCAAGATCAAAGTCACGGGGCGCAAGCTCCAGGCGAAGCAGTACGTGCGCCACTCAGGCTACCCGGGCGGCATGCGGTCGGAAAGCCTCGAGCGCCTTCTTGCGCGGCGCCCCGAAGAGGTCATCCGGCGGGCGGTCCGCGGAATGGTCCCGCAGAACCGGCTGGGGGAGCAGATGATGCGGAAGCTCCACGTGTACGCCGGGGCCGAGCATCCGCACGCCGCGCAGCGTCCGACCGAGCTCAAGGAGGCGACAGCGCGATGAAGTCAGCACCGTACTTTCAGGGGACCGGTCGGCGAAAGACGTCGATCGCGCGCGTTCGCCTGGTGCCCGGCGAGGGCACCGTCGTCGTGAATGGCAAGGCGCTGGACGACTACTTCGGACGCGACGGCGCCACGGATCGCGCGACGCTGCCATTCACCGTGACCAACACCGCGCGCCGCTTCAACGCCATGATCAAGGTGGAGGGCGGCGGCGTGACCGGGCAGATCGGCGCGATCGCCCACGGGATCGCCCGTGCGCTCCAGCAGATGGACAAGGAGCTGGGCCCCGCCCTCCGGAAGGCGGGGCTGCTGACCAGGGATCCTCGAGCCAAGGAGCGGAAGAAGCCGGGCCTCAAGCGAGCCCGCAAGGCCCCGCAGTTCACCAAGCGCTAGCGGAGGCGCTCCCGGCGAGCGCACACTAGGGGTGCTAGTGGGCACACGCTCGTCCGACTTCAACTACAAGGTCGCCCTCGCATCCGGTCTGAAGAGCCTGCAGGCGGGCCGGCTGCGGCAGGCTGAGGAGCAGTTCCGCTATCTGCTCGCACGTTTCCCGGACGCCGACGGCGGATATCGCGGGCTCGCGAAGGTGCTCATTGAGCAGGAGGATCGGCCCGCGGCGCTGCGCATGCTGCTCGACGGCGGTGCCGCGGTGGCGAAGTCCGGTCAGCGCGCCAGCGCGATCGGTCTCTACCGCGATGCGACCGCGCTCGACCCGAACGACCTCGCCGCGCATCGCCGTCTGGTCGCCGCACTCACCCTCGCCGGCGAGCAGACCGCCGCCGCCGACGAGTACGTTCGCTACATCAAGACCGCCGAGCTGATGGGCGCGAGGGAACGCGCGCGCCTCGAGGTCGAGTTCGCGCTCGAGCGGCTTCCCGGATCGATCGAGCTCGTCAAGATCGCGCGCACGCTCGGGATGGCTGTCGAAGGACCGCCTTCCGCTCCCGCACCGGCGCCGGCTCCGGTCCCGACGGAACGACAGGCCGGCGCCGATGATCGCGCGGCACTCATGCGCTCGGCGTTCGGAGGCGCCCTGGCGCGGACGGAACCCGCGCCGTCGGGTGGTCCGTCGTCGCGCGAGCCGGCGCACGCCGCCCCCGAGCGCGCGCCGGCGCCCGAGCCGATGGTGCCCGACGTCCGGGAGGACGCGCAGGTCGCGTCGCCGTCAGATCCATGGTCGTCGGACGGCGAGGTGGTGAGCGACCCGCAGGCCGTCACGCTGGGTGGGAGCGACGGGCAACCGGCCGCGGACGCCGACTCACAGGCGGTGGAAGCCGACGCGGCGCGCTATCTCGCGACGCGCGATCCGCGAGGCGGCGTGGCCGCGCTCGAGGCGGCGCGACGCTACATGGCCGACGGACGGAACGACGCGGCTTCGGATCTGCTGCTCCAGCTCATCGCGAGCGGTGTGGCGGATCACGACGCGCAGCGGCTGCTCGTGGACGTGGTGCGCACGCTCGGCAAGCGCGACGTCGCGAAGGCGAAGTGCCAGCTGCTGGTGCATGCGCTGCGGCTCGACGGTCGCGAGGACCTCGCGGCGGAAGTCGAACAGCTGGCCGTGGCGGAATAGATGGATGACGTGAATGACCTCCTGCAGAGGATATTCAACGGCCAGTGCTGTGGCTGGAACAACGTCCTCGACATCCTCATCGTCGCGGTGTTCATCTACTACGTGCTCGTCCTCATCCGGGGCACGCGTGCCGTGCAGCTGCTGCTCGGCGTCCTCGTCCTCGTCGCTATCTACGGGCTCGCCGTGCTGCTCAAGCTCGAGCTCACGAAGTTCGTCCTCTCGGCGGTCTTCGCATTCGCGGTCTTCGCGCTGCTCATCGTCTTCCAGCCGGAGCTCCGTCGTGCGCTCGGCCAGCTGGGGCAGCTCGGCCCGCTCAACCGCCTGCTGGTGCAGCAGCCGGACGAAGAGGTCGATCACGTCGTCGACGAGCTGGTGCGCGCCGCGCTGCTGATCGCCACGGCGCGCCACGGCGCGCTCGTGGTGGTCGAGCGAAGCACCGGCCTGCAGGACTACAGCGAGACGGGCGTGCCGGTGAACGGGAAGCTCACCGCCGAGCTCCTCGCGTCCATCTTCATGACCCGCTCTCCGCTGCACGACGGCGCGGTCATCGTTCGCGGCGGTCAGATCATCGCCGCGGCCTGCCTGCTGCCGCTCGAGGAGACTCCCGAGCGCGCCGCGCACCGCTACGGCATGCGTCACCGCGCGGCGCTGTCGGTGAGCTCTCAGACGGACGCGGTCGTGGTCGTCGTCTCGGAGGAGACGCAGGCGATCTCGATCGCCTCCAACGGCCGCATGATCGGCAGCCTCGACGAGGAGCGCCTGCGCCGGGTGCTCTCGTCGCTGCTCCGCAGTCGCATCCAGCCGCTGCCCTTCCGCAGCAAGGCGTCCTAACCGTGCGCGCGGTCGAGGGCATGCGCCCGGCCTGGCTGCGCCGACGCATCAATGTACGGCGCATCGTGACGCACGACTTCCCGATGAAGGCCGCTGCGGTCGTCATCGCCCTCGTCTTCTGGGTCGCGATCGTGCAGAACGCCGCGCCGGGCGTGATATCCGTCGCGTTCGACGGGCGCGTCCCGGTGGAGCGCCCGGACAACGTCCCATCCGGGTACGTGCTGCGCGGCGCGCTTGGCGACGTCGGGGTGACGCTCCGCGGAGCGCCGGGGGTCGCGGACCGTGTCGCGCTCGCGGACCTGAGGGCGACGCTCGACGTGAGCTCGCTCACGCTCGGACAGGCCGAGTCCCAGAACGCTCGCGTCCTCGTCACCGTCGTGAAGGAGGGGGTCGAGGTCGTAGACGTGTCGCCGCCCACGGTGTCGGTGCGGCTCGAGCGGCTCACCACGCGCACCGTCGTGGTGCAGTCGCGGTTCGCGAACGAGCCGCCGGCAGGCACGCGCGCCGGTGAGTCAGTGGTGACGCCCACCGAAGTGAACGTGACGGGTCCGGAGAGCGACGTCGCGCGGGTCACGGCGGTCCTTGGGACGGTGCGCTTCGGGGACGCGCATACCGACGTCGAGGCTCCGGCCACGCCCGCGATCCCGGTGGACGCGACCGGCACGCCCGTCGACGGCCTGCAGGTGGAGCCGGGGGTCGTCACGGTGAGAGTGCCGGTGATGCCCATCGCGACGACACGGACGGTGCCGATCGTGTTCACGCTCCGCGGTGTCGTGGCGCCGGGTTACTGGGTCGCTGGCGTCGCCATGGACCCCTTCGCGGTGACGGTACGCGGCGACGAGAACGTGCTGTCCACGCTCGATCGCATCGAGACCATGCCCATCGAGGTCGGTGACCTGAACGCGACGACCTCGCAGACCGTCGCGCTCTCGGTACCGCCGGGCGTCACGCTGCTGCGAGAGACGGACGTCAGGGTGACGGTGACCGTGCGACCGTTGACGGGAACGCGCGTCTTCAGCGCGGCGATCGTCGTGAGGGGGCTCGCGCCGGATCTGGCCGCCGACCTCGACCAGACGAACGTCAGCGTGCTGGTCGCCGGGCAGGTGCCAACGCTCGCGAACCTGCCACCCGAGGAGATCGTCGCCTCGGTCGATGCCGGTGGGCGCGGCCCGGGGACCTACACCCTCGACGTCGCCGTGCGCGTGCCGGCGAGTGTGAGCGTGCAGACCATTCAGCCGACGCGCGTGACGGTCATGATCCGTCCCAGGTGACTCGTCTCTTCGGCACCGACGGCATCCGCGGGGTCGCGAACCGGGACCTCACGCCGGAGCTTGCGCTCCGTCTGGGCCGGGCGGCGGGCCAGGTGCTCGGCGGACCCGGTCACCGTGTCGTCGTTGGACGCGACACGCGGCGCAGCGGACGCATGCTCGAGAGCGCGCTTGCGGCGGGACTGTGCTCCGTCGGCATGGAGGTCCGCCTCGTCGGGCACATCCCCACGCCGGGCCTGGCGTACCTGGTTCGCACCGGCGACTTCGTCGCGGGCGGCGTGATCAGCGCGTCGCACAACCCCGCGCCGGACAACGGGATCAAGTTCTTCGACCACGGCGGACTGAAGCTGCCCGACGCCGCTGAGGACCGGATCGAGGCGCTGATGACGGGTGAGGACACGCTGCCGCGCCCCACCGAGGGCGGCATCGGCTTGGTCGGCGACTCGCGAGGCCTCGTGAAGGAGTACGAGGACTTCCTCGTAGCGCTCGCGCCCAGGCTCGACGGCGCCCGCGTGGTCCTCGATTGCGCGAACGGCGCGACCTACCGCGTCGCGCCGTCGGTGTTCGCGCAGACCGGCGCGGAGGTACTGACGCTGTTCGACACGCCGGACGGCGCGAACATCAACGCCGGCTGCGGCGCGACACAACCCGAGGCGCTCCAGCGGGCCGTCGTCGACCGTAAGGCCGACATCGGTTTCGCGTTCGACGGTGACGGCGACCGCGTCATGACCGTGGACGCGCGTGGTGCGGTGCACGACGGCGACTTCGTGCTCGCGCTCGCCGCCCGGCACTTCGCCCGGCGCGGGCAGCTCGACCCGAAGCTGGTCGTCGGCACCGTCATGTCCAACGGTGGCCTCGAGGCCACCCTCGCGCGCGACGGCATCGATCTCGTGCGCACGCAGGTCGGCGACCGGTACGTCTGGGAGGCGATGCAGCGCACGGGGGCGCTCTTCGGGGGCGAGCCGTCCGGCCACGTGATCTTCCGGAACCACCACACCACCGGGGACGGGATCCTCACCGCGCTCGAGGTCATGCACCTCATCCGGGCGGAGGAACGACCGCTCGCAGAGCTGGCCGCTAATGTGGAACGCTGGCCGCAGGTGACGAGGAACGTGAAGGCCGCGCGCCGCGCGCAGTGGGAGTCCAGCGCCTCGTTCGTCGCCGCCGTGAAGACCGCCACGGAGGCGCTGGGCACGACGGGTAGGCTGCTGGTACGGCCCTCCGGAACCGAGCCCGTACTGCGGATCACCGTCGAGGCACGGGACGCGGCCGTCGCGTCGTCGACCGCGGCGCGCCTCGCAGAGGTCGCGCAGAAGGAGCTCGCTTAGACATGTGCGGGATCGTGGGTTACGTGGGACCGCGCGAGGCGCTGCCGCTCCTCATGGGCGGCCTGCGGCGGCTCGAGTACCGCGGGTACGACTCGGCGGGTGTCGCTCTGCAGCGCAACGGCTCGCTCACGGTGCTGCGCGCGGAGGGCAAGCTCGACAACCTGGCCGCGATCGTCTCCGCGCATCCCTCCGCCGGTCACACCGGGATCGGTCACACGCGGTGGGCGACGCACGGCCGGCCGAACGAGCAGAACGCGCATCCGCACGTCGACTGCGGCGGCGTGACCGCCGTCATCCACAACGGGATCATCGAGAACTTCGAGGAGCTCAAAGCGCCGCTCGTTCAGCGCGGCCATCGCTTCGCCAGCCAGACCGACACCGAGGTCGCGGTGCACCTGCTCGAGGAGGAGCTCGCGAAGGGAAAGACGCTCGACGATGCCGCGCTCGCGGTGCTGCCACAGCTCGAAGGCGCGGCCGCGCTCGCCTTCATCTCGTCCCGCGATCCGGGGAAGATCGTTGCCGCGCGCATCGCGAGCGCCGGTGGCGTGATCGTCGGCTTCGGTGACGGCGAGAGCTTCATCGCGTCGGACATGCCGGCGCTCCTCGAGCACACGCGAAAGGTCGTCTTCCTCGAGGCGGGGGATGTCGCCGTCGTGACGAAGGATGGCGCGAGCTTCTTCCGGATCGATGGAACGGCCGTCACGAAGACACCGCAGACCGTGACGTGGGACGCCGTCGCCGCGGCGAAGGCCGGTTACAAGCACTTCATGCTCAAGGAGATCCACGAGCAGCCGCGCGCCATCAACGACACGCTCCTCGGCCGCGTCGAGCGCACGTCGGGGCGCGTCGTCTTCGACGAGAACATGCGGCTGACCGACGAGTACGTCCGCGAGCTGCCCCGCATCACGCTCGCCGGCTGCGGCACGGCGGGCCACGCCGCGCTCGTCGGCAAGATCCTCATCGAGCGTCTCGCGCGCGTCCCCTGCGACATCGACATTCCGAGCGAGTACCGGTACCGCGAGCCGGTCGTGACCAAGGGCCAGCTCTTCCTCTCGATCACGCAGTCGGGGGAGACGGCCGACACCCTCGCGGCGATGGAGGAGGCCCGCAAGCGCGGGGCTCGTCTGCTCACGCTGGTGAACGTCATGGGCAGCGAGGCCAGCCGCGTCGCGGATGACGTGATCTATCTGCACACCGGGCCCGAGATCGCGGTCGCGTCCACGAAGGCATACACAGCGATGCTCGTCGACCTGTATCTCTTCGCGATCTACCTGGCGCAGCGGCGCGGCACGATCGACGCGGATCGCTCGCGCCGCCTCCTGGCCGAGGCGTTCCACCTGCCCACGCTGGTTGACGCCGTTCTCCGCGAGGAGCCGAAGGTGCGCGCGCTCGCCTACCGCTATCACACCGCGCGGAACTTCCTCTTCCTCGGACGCGGCGTGAACTACCCGACGGCGCTCGAGGGAGCGCTGAAGCTGAAGGAGCTGTCGTACATCCACGCCGAAGGCACGGCCGCCGGCGAGATGAAGCACGGGACGAACGCGCTGATCGACGAGGATCTTCCGGTCGTCGCGATCGCGCTCAAGGATTCCGTCTACAAGAAGATGCGCTCGAACATGGAGGAGGTCCGCGCTCGGGCGGGCGTCCTGATCGCGGTGGCGAACGACGACGACACCGAGATCGATGGCAAGGCGGAGGAGATCATCCGCATCCCGAGGACCGAGGAGCTGCTCGAGCCATTGCTCGCGATCATCCCGCTACAGCTTCTCGCGTATCACATCGCCGACCGGCGCGGCAACGATGTCGATCAGCCGCGCAACCTTGCCAAGAGCGTCACCGTCGAATGAGCGCCGCCGGCACCGAGGTGGGTATCGACATCATCGAGACGCACCGCATCCGCGGCGTGCTGGAGAAGCACGACACGCGCTTCCTGCAGCGTGTGTACACGGAGTGGGAGCGTATGTATTGCCGCCGCAACGTCCTGCATCTCGCCGGACGATGGGCGGCGAAGGAGGCCGTGTCGAAGGTGTTGGGCCTGGGGGTGCGTGGTGTCGGCTGGCGCGAGATCGAGATCCGCCGCACGCCGTACGGCCAGCCCACGGTGACGCTTCACGGCCGTGCCGAGCGGCGGTGCCGCGCGCTCGGTCTCTCCGAGCCACTGACGGTGAGCATCTCCCACATCCGCGACCTCGCGGTCGCGGTCGCCGTGGGCGTGCGCTGACCGCCCCGAGCCAGGCGCTCGACGCGCGGATCGTCCGCGCATCCCTCCGGCCGCTCCCGCCGGATGCCGGCAAGGAGGCTCGCGGGCGCGTGCTCATCGTGGGCGGTTCGCACCGCTACCCCGGCGCGGTGTTGCTCGCGGCGCGCGCCGCGGCGCGCTGCGGTGCCGGCGTCGTCACGGTCGCCGCAGCGCGATCGGTGGTGGAGATGGTCGCCGCTCACGACGCCAACGTGACGTTCTTTCCGCTGGCGGAGGCGCAGCCCGGCGTCGTCGCGACCGGCGCGGCCGCCCAGGTGACTCCGATATTCGGCGACAAGATCCGCGCGATGCTCATCGGACCGGGCCTCGCGCATGCCTCGGGCACCGACGACTTCGTCATCGCACTGCTGCGCAACGCGAAGACCGTCGGCACGGTGATCGATGCCGATGGGCTGAACGCCCTCGCGCGCACCGAGGAGTGGAGCGCGGCGCTGCCGCGCGCGACCGTCCTGACGCCGCATGACGGCGAGGCGGCGCGACTCGCGGGCCGTGTCGTTCCCACCGGTACGGCGCGCGTCGCCTTCGCCGAGCGCTACGCGACCTCGTGGAACGCCGTCGTCGTGCTGAAGGGCGCGATCACGGTCGTGAGCGACGGGAAGCACACCTACGTGCACGACGCTCCGAATCCGACGCTCGGTGTCGGTGGCTCCGGCGATGCGCTCGGCGGCGCGGTCGCCGCATTCCTCGCGCGCGGCCTCACCGCGCTGTCGGCGGCCGCCGCGGCCGTCTGGGTGCATGGCCGCGCCGGCGCGCTGCTCGCGTCGGACATCGGCGAATCCGGCGCGCTCGCGACGGACATCGTGGACGCGATGCCGCGCGCGCTGCGCGAGATCCTCTCCAGGTGAGCACCGCGCCGCTCGGGTCCACCGTCGTCGACGTGGATCTCGATGCGCTGGCGTCGAACCTCGCCGCGCTGAAGGAGAGAGGCGGCGCCCAGGTCATCGCCGTCGTCAAGGCCGATGCGTACGGTCACGGGGTCGAGGCGGTGGCCGAGACGCTCGTCGAAGCGGGCGCCGCGATGCTCGCGGTCACGACGGTCGAAGAGGCGCTCGTGCTGCGGCGGGCCGGGATCACCGGTCCGCTCCTGGTGCTGTTCGGCGCTTCGGACCGCGCGGAGGCGGAAGCGGCGGTCGCGGCGGACTGCGCCCTCGTCCTCTGGGATCTGGAGCGCGCGCGGATCTACGACCAGGCCGCGGCCGCGGCCGGGCGCACCGCGCGCGTGCACTTCAAGGTGGACACCGGGCTGACGCGGCTAGGCTCGCCCATCGCGGAAGCGCCCGCCCGGCTGGCGGCGATCCGGGAGCTGCGCCACCTGGAGGTCGACGGGCTGTTCACCCACCTTGCGACCGCGGATGAGCCGGACGTGTCGAACGACCGGGCCCAGCTCGCGCGCTTCGCCGACGTGCTTCGCGCGACAGCGTCGCCGCCCCGCTGGGTCCACGCCGCCGCCAGCTCCGGCGTCGCGGCGTTCGGCGCGGTCCCGGGCTGCACGGCGGTCCGGCCGGGACTTTCGCTCTACGGGCTGCACGCCGCGGGACATCTCGAAGCGGCCCTGACGCTCCGGCCCGCGCTCGAGTGGCGATCGCGCGTCCTCCGCGTGGCCGCGGTGCCCAAGGGCACGGGCGTCTCGTACGGTCTGGAATACCGGCTGCCGCGCGACGGCCGCATCGCCACGATCCCCGTCGGATACGGCGATGGACTTCCGCGCGCCGCCGGTCGGACCGGGCGTGTCCTCGTCGGCGGTCGGGAGCTGCCGTTCGCCGGGCGCGTCTGCATGGACCTCATCATGGTTGACGTGACGGAGCTTCCGGCGACGCGCGAGGGTGACGAGGTCGTGCTGATCGGCGCACAGGACGGCGCGCGACAGACCGCCGAGGACCTGGCACGCGCGGCCGGCACGATCAACTACGAGATCGTGACGGGCATCCGCCGCCGCGTGCCGCGGCGCTACCACCGCGGCGGCCGCATCGTGGCGGTGCGCACCCTGGCCGACGGGTACCACCGGCTGTGAGAGCGCCCCGCCTCCTCGCCATCTGGCTGGCCGCCGCCCTCGTCTTTGGTGCGTGCGTGCCGGCACAGACGACGCCCGACCCCACGCCGTCACCGGGCGCGACCGGGAGTGCGCCGGCGGGCGTGAGCCCCAGCGCGAGCGCGCCACCCGCCAGCACCGACATGACCGCGGCGCTCCTCGCAAAGTCGCTGCCGGAGGCGGACATCTTCGACCTCACGCGCCGCATGCGCGGCCGCGACGGCCAGCCCGCGGCCGCGTTCCAGCCGGTCCGCACGACGCCGCCGGTCGAGAGCGTCGGCACGGAGCTGCCGTTCTGGACCTATGACTTCGCGGCGAGGAAGCCGACGAAGATCGCGGCGACGCTGCGCGTCATCAGCGATCACGCCAAGTGGTGGGTGCAGACCGACGCGCCGGTCGACGTCGAGCAGCTGCGCGCGAGCGCCGCGACGTTCGACACCAGGGTCTACCCGACGACGCGCAGGCTCTACGGCGAGGAGTGGACTCCGGGTATCGACGCCGATCCCCGCATCAACGTCCTGCTCGCGCGGATCCCCGGCGCCGCCGCGGGGTACTTCAACTCCTCCGACGAGCTCCCGCTCTGGGTGAACGAGTTCTCCTCGGAGCGCGAGATGATCTACATCAACTCGATCGTCGCGCGTCCGGGTACGAGCTACTTCAGCTCCGTCGTCGCGCACGAGCTCTGCCACATGATCCAGTACGGGAAGCGCAAGCGGTCACAGGTCTGGTTCAACGAGGGGCAAGCGCAGCTCTGCGAGCAGGCCAACGGCTTCCCGGTCTCTCACGCCCAGACGTTCCTCCAGCTTCCGGACACGCAGCTGAATGACTGGCCCGAGCTCGAGCAGTCGCAGGCGCACTACGGGCTCGCGTATCTGTTCCTCGAGTTCGCGCGCCAACAGGCCGGCGGCGAGGACCTCATCAACGCGTTCATGGCGCATGGCATCGACACGCCGGCCGATCTCGACGCGGTCCTGCGCGCTCGCGGGCAGCGCGGCCTCGAGGAGCTCTTCCTCGACTTCGTCGCGGCGAATGCCTTCATCGGGGCATCAGCCCAGGCGCGATACAGCTATCCGAGCGGCCTCGCCTCGCGCGCGCCGGCCGGCGCGACGGACCGGGACCGTATGACGCTCGGCAACACGCTGAGCACGAGCGCGCATCAGTACGCGGCTCGCTACGTCGAGCTGCCGCGAGCGGTGATGAGCGTCCGTTTCGACGGCCCACGGCAGACCAAGCTCCTTCCGACGGAGCCGCATTCGGGTCAGTGGATGTGGTGGTCGGATCGCGCCGACGGACTCGACAGCACCCTGACGAGAACGGTGGATCTGCGAGGCGCCACGGCGCCGAAACTCTCGTACTGGACCTGGTACGAGATCGAGAAGGACTACGACTACGCGTACGTCGCGGTCTCGACCGACGGAGGTCGGCGCTGGACGACGCTCGCCGCGCCGGCCACTACCACGGAAGATCCGAACGGGACCAACCTCGGCAACGGCTACACGGACCTCTCCGGCGGCGGTAGGACCCCCGCCTGGATCCAAGAGGAGGTGGACCTCTCGCCGTACGCCGGTAAGGAGATCCAGCTTCGTTTCGAGTACGTCACCGACGGCGCGCTGAACCTACACGGCATGGCCATCGACGACATCGCCATCACGGGCGTGCTGAACGACGACGCGGAGAGCGACAACGGCTGGACCGCGGACGGCTTCGTGCGGTCCACGAACGTCGTCGCGCAGCGCTTCGTCGTGCAGCTCCTGCGCTTCACCGCCGGCGGCACGACCGTGGATCGGCACAGCGTCGGCGCGGGTGCCCTCGAGCTCGATGTGGATACCTCGAGCGACGTGCGGCCCCCGCTCCTCGCCGTGACCCCCTTCGCCGTGCGAACGACCCAGCCCGCCCCGTTCAGCGTGTCGGTCGAGCGCCGGTGACGCGGGCCCGCGACGCGCGTGCCCCGGCCGTGAGGCCGGTGAGGTATGGAGTCATACCGGCGGGCGGGCTCGGTACGCGCTTCCTGCCGATCAGCCGCGCGGTACCGAAGGAGCTGATCCCTGTCGTCGACACCCCCGTCATCGAGCTCGTCGTCGCGGAGATGACCGCGTCGGGCATCGAGCGCGTCGTCCTCGTCGTAGGGCCGGGCAAGGAGTGGATCGAGTCGTACTTCAGGCCGAATCCCCGGATCGAGGCGCGGCTCGCGGCGGACATGCGGACGGAGGACATCGAGCTCCTGAGACGTGCCGAGCGGCTCGCGCAGGTGAAGTCGGTCCTGCAGGCGGAGCCGAAGGGCAACGGGCACGCCGTCCTCCAGGCGCGGCCGCTCGTCGGCGACGAGCCGTTCGCGATGCTGTGGGGCGACGACATCATGCTCGGTGAGGAGCCCGCGCTCCTGCAGCTCGTGAGGGCGCGCGAGCGCCTGGGCGGCGGGAGCGTCGTCGGGTGCATCAGGGTGGGCAAGGACGACATCAGCCGCTACGGCGTCGTCGCCGGCACCCAGGTGGACGACGGCACCCTCCGTGTCATCGGCATCGTGGAGAAGCCGGCACCCGAGGACGCGCCGAGCGACCTCGCCGCGGTCCATGGGTACGTGCTGGAGCCAGACGTCTTCGACGTGCTGGCGCGGCAGCCGCCCGGCCGCGGCGGCGAGGTCTGGCTGACCGACGCCGTCGCAGAGCTCGCCCGGCAGGGCGCTCCTGTCTGGGCCGTCGAGCTGAAGGGCCGGCGCTACGACTGTGGCGACAAGATCGGCTACGTGAACGCCTTCGTCGACGCGGCGCTGGGCCGCGACGACACCGGACCCGCCGTTCGCGCCCACCTGGAGAGCCTTGGCTGGAGGCCCCCGCGCGCACGATAACCGTCCAGTCGTCGACCTAAACGACCGCCGGCGAGCCTAAACCCCCTGTCCAGACCCTCTGCTAGCATCTTGGTCGTTCCCCCTCAGTACACATAGGGCTTCGCCATGCCCGGCGCCTGAGGGGTTGTGGGGAGGGTCGAGCTTGCACCGGACTCCGTTCGCCGAGCTGCTGCGCGTCGCGTCGCTCGCGCTGCTGACGTTCGCCGTCTGCGGCGCCACCTGGGTGCTGGCGTCGGGGGCCGCGAGCGACACGGCAGCGAACGCGATCGAAAGCGGTCGCGCCGCTTCGGTCTCGCGGTCGCTTGCGCGACAAGTGCTGGTCCCCGATCCGGGGCTCCTTCGCCCCGGCGCGCCGAGCGTGCCTCTGACTCTGGTCGATGCCAGCGGGGCGACCGCGATGCGCGCGCCGCGCTCCGCGACGGTCGCCGAGGCGCTCGCCGTGAACGGCGTCGAGCTCGGTCCGCAGGACCGCCTCTCGGCCGAGCCGGACGCCCTCGTGAGCGCTGGCGACGTCATCCGCCTCGTACGGGTGGCCGACTACGAGAGCGTCGTCCGGGAGCCGCTGGCCTTCCCGGTCCAGTCGATCCAGGACGCCGGCCTCGTCGTCGGTCGGGTCGTCGTGGTGACCGCCGGCGTACCCGGGCTGGCGGACAACACCTACCGCGTCCAGGTCGAGGACGGAACCGAGGTCGGCCGGACGCTGGTCAGCAGCGACCCTGTAGTCACGCCGGTGGCCGAGGTCCGGCGCGTCGGGACGAGGCCGGCGCCGGCCCCCGCCGACATCGAGTCGGTGATCCGCGCGGCGGCGGCCAGGTGGGGCGCCGATCCGGCGCAGCTGCTGCGCGTCGCCTGGTGCGAGAGCCGGTACAACCCCTCCGCGTACAACGCCTCCTCCGGCGCGTCGGGCCTCTTCCAGTTCATGCCGCGCACCTGGGCCGCGAACAGCGTCCGGGCCGGATACTCCGGCGCGAGCGTGTTCGATGCGTTCGCCAGCGCCAACACCGCGGCCTACATGTTCTCGAACGGGCAGGCCTGGCAGTGGAGCTGCAAGTAACGGCGGCGAGCTGACCGGGCGGCGCGCGCTGCCCGGATCCGCCCGGCGGGTGGCCTCGCCCGCGCCGCATTAGTTTCACCCGGTGGACGTCGCCGATCCGCGCGCCCTGCGGAGTGTCCTGCGCCGGCACGGCGTACGCGCCGCGACCTCGCTCGGCCAGCGGTTCCTCGTCGATCGCGCGGTCCTCCAGGCGATCGTCGACGCCGCAGAGCTGACGGCCGGGGACGACGTCCTCGAGGTCGGTCCTGGGCCGGGCGTCCTCACGGCCCAGCTGGCGGAGAGAGCGCGTTCGGTGACCGCGGTCGAGATCGACGAGCGGATGGTGGCGGTGCTGCGCGAGACCCTGGCCGGCCACGACAACGTCAAGCTCGTGCGGGCCGACGCGCTGGACGTCGACCTCTTCGCCGTGGGCGAGCGGTCGCCCACCCGGATCGTCGCGAACGTGCCCTATCAGATCACCACGCCGCTCCTCGAGCGGTTCATCGGCGACGACCGGCGGCCGCCGCTGATCGTGCTGCTCGTCCAGGAGGAGGTCGCGCGCCGCATCGTGGCGAGCCCGTCGTCGGGCAAGGAGCGTGGCTATCTTTCGGTGTTCGTGCAGTCGTTCGCCGAGGCGAAGATCGTGCGCCACGTCCCGCCACGGGCGTTCCGGCCCGCTCCCAGGGTGAGCTCGGCGGTCATCGTGCTGCGCACGCGAGCGCGGCCGGCGTTCGTGCCGCTGGAGCGGCAGGCGTTCCTGCGCTTCGTGAGCGACGTCTTCCGCCACCGGCGCAAGCAGCTGCGGGGGGCACTCGGCCACGAGGCGGGGGTCGCGCCCGACCGCGCCGAGGCGGCTCTGCGCGCCTGCGGCATCGACCCAAAGCGCCGCGCGGAGGAGCTTTCCATCAACGAGTGGGTCGCGCTCGCGGGCGCGCTCGCCGTGCCGGCGGACCCGCCGCAGCCACGGTCGTGACGCGGTCGGTCACGCTTCCCGCGCCCGCGAAGATCAACCTCGCGCTCGCGGTCACCGGTGAGCGTGGCGACGGGTACCACGAGATCCGCAGTGTCTTTGCGACGATCGATCTCGCCGATCGCGTCCGCGTGGCGCCGCACCGCCGTCTCGAGGTGCGCATCGCGCCGGACGTTGGCGCCGGGCCCGGTGAGGACCTCGCGAGCCGCGCGGTGCGCGCGATGGCCGCCGCCACCGGTCGCGCGCCTGCGGCCTTCGTGCACATCCGCAAGCGCGTGCCGGTCGCCGCCGGGCTCGGTGGTGGATCGAGCGATGCGGGCGCCGTGCTCCGCGCGCTCGCGACGATCTGGCGGCGCGAGGACGTCGATCTCGTGGCGCTCGGAGCGACGGTCGGGTCGGACGTACCGTTCTTCGCGAGCGGCGCGCGCGTCGCGTTCGTCGGTGGTCGGGGCGAGCGCGTCGAACCGCTGCCCGATCCGCCGGAGACCTACGTTGTCATCGTCCGGTCGCGGGCGCGGCTTGCGACGAAGGACGTCTTCGCGGCGCTGCGAAGGGAGGACCGCGTCGCCGGGACGGCGGTCGAGACCGTGCGCGATGCGCTCGCGGGCCGCAGCACGACGCCGCAGCTTTTCCGCGACAACATGCGGAACGATCTGCTCGGACCGGCGGAGCGCCTTTGCGCTGAGATCGCCGAGTCGCGGTCACTCGCGGCGCGGCAGGGCATCGCGCTGGCGCTCTCCGGTAGCGGACCCACGCTCTTCGCGATCGCCGACGATCGCCGCGACTCCCTGCGGATGGCGCGCACCCTCCGTCGGGCCGGGCTCGCGGCACACGCGCAGACGATGGCTGGCTAAGGTCGCAGGACCGGGCGAGCGAGGGCTGTCCCCCTAACGTGGAGGGATGGACGACAAACGCGGTGACATGACCGTGCGACAGGCGGGCCAGAAGGGTGGGACCTCGACGGCCGGCAAGCACGGGGCGTCCTTCTATCGGGAGATCGGCAAACGCGGTGGCCAGGCGCGCAAAGGCCAGCTCGGCACCGAGGGCTACGCGAAGCTCGGGCGCAAGGGCGGCGAAGCGCGCAAGACACAGCTCGGATCGAAGGGCTACGCGGAGCTCGGACGCCGGGGTGGAGAGGCGCGAAAGACCCAGCTCGGCAGCGAGGGTTACGCGGAGCTCGGGCGCAAAGGTGGCCGTCGCGTCGCCGAGCTCATCAGGCGTGGAAAACAGCCCCCAAACGGCGAGAAGACCAGCGACGGCCGCTAGGCCGAATATCCTTTGGCCGTGTCCGCTGGGGCGTGGCCAAGTGGTAAGGCAGGGGACTTTGAATCCCTGATCCCAGGTTCGAATCCTGGCGCCCCAACCCGCTCGACCCGCCGCGAGAGCAACGCTCCCGCTCTCGTCCTCGCCAGCCAGTGACCGCGGAGCCGCCGGCGATCGTGCTCGCGGCGGGCCTGGGAACGCGGATGCGCTCGCAGACCCCCAAGGTGCTGCACCTGCTGGCCGGAAGGCCGCTCCTGGCCCACATCCTCGAAGCCGTGCGCGGCGCCGGCGCGCGGCCGGTGGTCGTGCTGTCGAAGGAGAGCGAGCCCGCGCGGGCGATCGTCGGCGACGCCGTCGTCGCGATGCAGGATCCCCCGCGCGGCACCGGCGACGCCGTTCGCGTCGCGCTCGGCGGGTTTCCCGAAGGCTCGGGTGAGGCCTTCATCGTCTACGGGGACACGCCGCTGCTGCGTGCGGAGACACTGCGCGCGCTCGCGGAGCTGCGCGCGAGGCGTGGCGCACCGCTGGCGCTGCTCTCCGGCATGGTCGGCACCGCGAACGCCTACGGACGCGTCGTCCGCGACGCGAGCGGCGACGTCGCCCGTGTCGTGGAGCTGCGCCTGGCAAGCGCCGATGAGCGGAGACTCCCCGAGTCGAACCTCGGCGCTTATGCCGTGGACCTCACCTGGCTGCGCAAGGCGGTGCCGCGCCTGCGGGCGAACGAGACGGGAGAGGTGTTCCTCACGGATCTCGTCGCGCTCGCGGCGGCGGACGGCGCGCGCGTCGCGGCGTACTGCACCGACGATCCCGACGAGGGCCTGGGCGTGAACACGCGCGTCGAGCTCGCGGCCGCCGAGGATGTCGTTCGCCGGCGGATCCGCGAGCGACACATGCTCGCCGGCGTGACCTTCCACGATCCCAACTCGTCGCTCGTGGACGCCGACGTCGCGATCGCGCCCGACGTCGTGATCGAACGCGGCTCGGTCCTCGAGGGTCGCACGCGCATCGGCTCCGGCACACGCATCGGCCCGTATGCGATCGTGCGCGACACCCAGGTGGGCGAGCGCTGCCGTGTGGAGGCCTCGGTGCTCGAGGGCGCCACGCTGGAGGACGACGTGCGCATCGGTCCGTACTCGCATCTCCGGCCCGGAGCGCATCTCGAGGCCGGTGTCGAGATGGGCAACTTCGGGGAGGTGAAGAACGCGCGGCTGGCCAAGGGCACGAAGATGCATCACTTCTCGTACATCGGCGACGCGCAGGTCGGCCAGCGCGTGAACATCGGCGCGGGCACCATCACGCTGAATTACGACGGCGTGCGCAAGCACCGCACGGAGATCGGGGACGACGCCTTCATCGGCTCCGATACGCTGCTCCGCGCACCGATCAAGGTCGGCGCGCGCGCGGTGACCGGCGCCGGCTCCGTGGTGACGAAGGATGTGCCTGACGACATGGTCGCCGTCGGCGTCCCGGCCCGACTGCGCAAGAAGACCGAGCGGAAGGATGGGGCCACCTGATGGACGCGATCGCCTGGCAGCTGCTCTTGCTCGAGCTCGTGCTCGTCGTCGTTCTGGCGGTCCTCTCCGCAAGCGAGGCCGCGATCAACATCGTGCGGCTACCGGGGATCGCCGACGAGCTCGACGTGCGCGGACGCCGCGGAAAGCGCGCCGGCGCGATCGGCCGACGCGCCGGCTACTACCTCGCCGCGATCCAGGTGGCCGAGTTCCTCATCGTGTTCACGTACGCCGGCATCGCCGCCGCCTTCATCGCCCCGCGCCTCTCGGCGCTGCTCGCGTTCTTCCTGCGCATCGACACGACCGCGATCTTCACCGACGTGAGCGCGGTCGCCGTGACCGTCGCGGCGCTCTCGCTCATCGCGGTGCTCTTCGGCCTCTTCGTCCCACGCGCGATCGCGGCACGCCACGCGCAGGGGACCCTGCTGCTGCTCGCGTTCCCGCTCGAGCTCATCACCTGGGTCACGCGTCCCGTCGTCAGCGTGTTGTTCCGCGCCACCCAGGTCATCGTCCGCCCGTTCGGCGGGACGGCGCCGCAGCCGGGCGTCGTGACGGAGGATCAGATCCGCGCCCTCATCGAGACGGGTCAGGGGCAGGGCGTCCTCGAGCTCAAGGAGCAGGAGATGATCAGCTCGATCTTCGAGATGGGCGAGAAGACGGTGGCGGAGATCATGGTGCCGCGGACGGACATCGTCGGCCTCGACGTCGAGACATCGGCGCAGGAGCTCCTCGACCGCATCACCACGGTCGGCCACTCCCGCATCCCGGTCTACGAAGGGTCGGCCGACAACATCATCGGGATCCTGTACGTCAAGGACGTGTTCCGGCGCATCGCGCGCGGCGATCGCGAGCTCGAGCTGCGGCAGTTCCTGCGTCCCGCGGTCTTCATCCCGGAGACGAAGAAGGTGGATGCGCTGCTGCGCGAGATGCAGAAGGCCAAGATCCACATCGCCATCGTCGTGGACGAGTACGGCGGCACGGCGGGCCTCGTCACGATCGAGGACCTCGTCGAGGAGATCGTGGGCGAGATACGTGACGAGTACGACGTCGAACACGAGCTCGTGCTCCCCGTCTCCGAGAACGAGGCGCTGATGGATGCTCGCGTACCGTTCGAGGACGTCAGCGAGACGTTCGGGCTCGAGGTACAGCCGACGGAGGCGTACGAGACGCTCGGCGGCTTCGTCACCGCGCAGCTCGGACGGTTCCCGCGCCAGGGCGAGTCGTTCGAGGCCGCGGGTGCGCGATTCGTCGTCGAGACGATCGAAGGCAAGCGCATCCGGCGCGTCCGCGTCACGCGACTGCAGCCAAGCCCGGAACCGGCTTGACCGAGATCGGCCCCGGCGACGAGGAGCTCGTCCGAGTCGCCTCCCTCGCGCGGCAGCGCGCGCATGCGCCGTATTCGAAGTACAGGGTCGGCGCGGCGATCCGCACCAGGCGCAACAGGGTGCACAGCGGCGCCAACGTCGAAAACGCGTCCTACGGCCTGACCGTCTGCGCGGAACGCACCGCGGCGTTCGCGGCGGTGAACGCCGGTGACACGGGCTTCGATGCGATCGCGATCGTCATCGATGACGAGCGCCTGCCCACGCCCTGCGGAGCGTGCCGTCAGGTGCTCGCGGAGTTCTCGCCGGACATGCGCGTGATCCTCGCGACGGCCGGCGG
>DATKCP010000068.1:0-4098 GCA_035513115.1 Candidatus Limnocylindria bacterium
ACGATCGGGTGCGCCAGCCGCAGGACCCGATCGAGCACGTACGCGAGCGTGCGCACGGTGCCCGGAGCGCGCTTCTCGTCGCGCAGCCCGGCCTTGGCGAGCTCGAGGTACACATCCGCGAACTCGCTCCACACGAACTGCTGCAGCGCGGAGACGTACTCGCCGAACAGGTAATGCTCGAGGAGCCGCGTCAGCTCGGCCACGGTCGCCTCGGTGCGCGAGATGATCCAGCGCTCCGCGTGCCCGAGCGACGGGTCGGTCGAGCCGGCCCCGGCAGCGGGCGCGGGAGTGCGATCCGACCGCCACTCCTTCATCGTCTCGGCGCTGGCATCGACGTGATGAAGCACGAAGCGGCCGATGTTCCACAGCTTGTTCGCGAACTCCCTGGCGTTCTGGAGCTTCGCCTCGGAGAGCGTTTGGTCCGCGCCCGCGGCCACGCCGTTCACCAGGGCGAAGCGCAGCGCGTCCGCGCCGTACTGCTCGATGATGCCGACCGGGCTGATGACGTTGCCCGTCGACTTGCTCATCTTTTCGCCGTCGAGCTGGACGAGCCCGTGGAGATACACCGTGTGGAACGGCACGTCCCCCATGTTCTCGATGCCCATCATGATCATTCGGGCCACCCAGAAGAACAGGATGTCGTAGCCCGTCTCGAGCACGCTTCCGGGGTAGTAGCGCTTCAGGTCCGGCGTCTGGTCCGGCCAGCCGAGCGTCGAGTGCGGCCAGAGCGCGCTCGAGAACCAGGTGTCGAGCACGTCCGGATCCTGGCGGATGTCGTCGCCGCGGCAGCGCGTGCAGCGCGTCGGATCCGGCGCGTCCTCGTCGGGCAGGATGACCTCGTCGCAGTCGCGGCAGTACCACACCGGGATCGAATGGCCCCACCAGATCTGGCGCGACACCGGCCAATCGCGGATGTTCTCCATCCAGTTGAAGAAGACCTTCTCCTGGTAGCGCGGATGGATCGTGATGCGGCCGTCGCGCACGGCCGACATCGCGGGCGCCGCGAGCGGCGGCATCCTCACCCACCACTGCTTCATCACCAGCGGCTCGTCCACCGTCTTGCAGCGGTCGTGGACGCCGACAGCGTGCGTGAGCGGCTCCTCCTTCTGGAGCAGGCCGCGCTCCCTCAGCATGTCCACCGCCATGCGCCGTCCGACGTCCCGGTCGGGCCCAGCGAGCGGCCCGGCCGCGGGTGTCATGTAGCCGCGGGTGTCGATGATGGTGATCACCGGCAGGCCGTGACGCTGCCCGATCTCGAAGTCCGTGGCGTCGTGACCCGGCGTGATCTTCAGCGCGCCGGTGCCGAACGATGGGTCGACGGCCTGATCGGCGATCACTTTCACGCGGCGCTCGATCATTGGCACGAGCACGTCGCGCCCGACATGTTTCTTCCAGCGCTCGTCATCCGGATGCACCGCCACCGCGACGTCCGCGACGATCGTCTCGGGTCGGGTGGTCGCGATGATGAGCTGCGGATCACCGGGCTCCGGATCCGCCCACGGATAGCGCACGTAGTAGAGCGGGTCGGTGCGCTCGATGTGGTCCGACTCGAGGTCGGAGTAGGTCGTCTGGCAGCGCAGGCACCAGTGCACGATGCGATCGGCGCGATAGAGGTGACCGCGCTTGTGAAGCCGGATGAAGTGCGTGCGTACCGCGCGCTGCTTGGACGGCTCCATCGTGAAATTCCGGCGTGACCAGTCCAGCGAGCAGCCGAGGAGACGCAGCTGCTTCTCGATGCGCGGCCGGTAATGGTCCATCCACCTCCACATCTCGGCCAGGAACTTCTCGCGACCGAGGTCTTGGCGGCCGATCTCGTTCTTCGCGAGCTCGTCCTCCACCACCTTCTGGGCGATGATCCCGGCGTGGTCGGTACCCGGCATGTAGAGCGTCGGCTCGCCCAGCATGCGGTGCCAGCGCGCCATGAGGTCCTCGTAGCCGCCGAAGCCGAGCGCGTGGCCAAGGTGCAGATCCCCGCTGACATTTGGTAGCGGCAGCATCATCACGAAGGGCTTGTTCGGGTTGTTCTCGTCGGGCGTGAAGAATCCCGACCGCTCCCACCAGTCGTAGAGGTCCTGCTCGACGGCCGACGGACGGTAGTTCTTCTCGCCGAACGACACGACGGACCGCGGTGGATCCAGTCTTTCCCTGGTCATCGCCATCAGAGGACCTCCTTCTGTCTTCTTCACGGGCAAACAAAAAGCGCTGCTCGTTCCGGGACGATCAGCGCCGTGGTGCCACCCGACTTCGCCGCCACGCCGATCCCTCAGCGGGCGACCTCTCGGCCGATAACGGGTGCCTCCGATCCGGCTCGCGGGCGACTTCCCGTCCCTGTTCACCGCGGCGCGCTTTCAGCCGGTGGCGCGCCTTCTCTATCGGTACCTGGGTCGGTCTTCTTCCCGGTCGCTGCCGGTGTGGGCCGATGATACCTCCGGCGCGAGCTCGTCGTCCGCGATGAAGACGAACAGCGGCGCGAGCACGAAGTAGTTCTGCAGCGAACGCCACGCGAGGTACAGCGGCAGGAACGGCCAGACCAGGGGCGCGCTCGCGACACCACGCCGCCACCGAACGAAGGCCGCGAGGAGAGCCGCGAACACGACGATCGCGAGCGCCCCGTATACGACGCGCGGGAACAGCGGACCGATGCCCGCGAGACCCAGGCGCACGAACCCGATCCCGTCCGGCTCGAGCGGACCGAGGATCGGGGCGCTCAGGCCCCCGATGAATCGCTCGGGCGAGCGCGCCAGGAACGGCGCGTTCACGGCAAGTGCGACCGCCCCGGCGATGAGCAAGCGCCGGACCGCTTCGCGCCAGCCGCAGCGCTGCCAGACGACCGCGAGGTAGAACGGGGCGACGAACCACGCCGTCTGCCGCGCCGCGAACGCGAGCCCGAGAAGGGCCGGCGAGAGCCAGGCGCGGCCGAGCGCGAGCCACGCGCCGATGACGAACAGCGCCCACGTCGGGTCGATGCCGGCGAGGATGGGCTGCCGCAGGACGATCGCGCTGCCGACGATCGTCGCGAGGGCCATCGGTCGCCACGCCAGTCGAAGCCGCGACATCGCGACGAGCGCGATGACGAGCACCGCTCCGAGGTAGTACCAGCGAATGTCGCCGAGGCCGAGCCCCACGAATGGCGAGACGACGAGGAACGAGAGCGCCGGATAGCTGTACGCGCGCAGGACGGCGCGGCCCTCCAGATGCGTCGCGAGCTCAGGGTCCATGCGGAACCTGGCGAGCGCCTCGGGCAGATCGAAGACGCCGTAGGGGTCTCGACCCGACAGGAAGATCTCGGCCATGCGATGGACCGCCGCGACGGCGTCGGCGTGATAGGGCACGACGCTGAGGCATACCAGCCCGACCAGCGTGAAGGTCGTGAGCACGAGGCTCGTCGCGATCGCATCGCGCAGCACCGCTCGCCCGGGCAGATGCGCGAGCAGCGGCAGTGCGAACGCGACGACGATCGCGAGCACATCGTCCGGCGCGAGGCCCGACGAGCCCACGGCGAGATGGCGGTCGAACAGCGCGGCCATCGTGGCGATCGCGACGATCCCGAAGCCAACGCGTCGCAGGCGATCCGACGGATGGACGCGGGACGGGTCGACGAGGACCGCGACCGTGTACCCGAGCGCGAACATCGCGGCCGCCAGGACGGCCGGAGGCAGGACGGTCGTGCCGCCCGACGCGAAGAGACCGAGCGCCGGCGTCCACAGCGCGAACGCGGCGGCGGTGAAGGTGCGCAGGTGTGAGGGCGTGCGCCAGGTCGCGAGCGCGGCGGCGGCGACGTAGGCGGCCATGCCCAGCGGCGCCTCCGAGAGCGCGAGCGCCGCCGCGAGATAGACCCCGCCCGCGAGCGCGAAGCCGATCCACGCCGACGCGCGCGGTGGCCGCCGCAGGCTCGCGAGAGCGAGCAGGATGGCGAATGCTCCGAACGCGACGGCGAGGGGCACGTCCGCCGCGGACCCGGACAGCGCTCGGCGACCGAGACCCGCGGAGGCGATCCCCGTCGCGGTGAGGGCAAGGCCGACGCGCATCGCGACGCCCAGGCGCGGATCGGAGCGGCGCTCGACCGTCAGCACGCGCATTCGGTGCGGAGGCTATATC
>DATKCP010000069.1:0-16735 GCA_035513115.1 Candidatus Limnocylindria bacterium
TCGCCCGCGTTCGTGTACGCGTTCTTCGGCGCCATCAAGCTGGGCGCCATACCGGTGCCGGCGAACACGCTCCTCACCGCGCGCGACCTCGCCTACATCCTGCGCGACAGCCGCGCGGTCGCGGTCGTCGTGAGCGCGCCGCTGCTCCCCAGGGTGCTGGAGATCCGGAAGCAGTGTCCCCGCCTGCGGCACATCCTGGTGACGACGTCGGGGACCCCGCCGCTCGACGGTCCGCTCCCCGCCGACGTGGCGTCGTTCGAGGAGGCTCTGGCCGCGGCCGACGACGAGCTCGATCCCGCCGACACGACGCCCGACGACATGTGCTTCTGGCTCTACTCGTCCGGCACCACGGGCTTTCCCAAAGGCGCCGTGCACCTGCAGCACGACATGATCTATTCGGCGGAGACGTTCGGCCGGCACGTGCTGGGATGCACCGAACAGGACCGTTACTTCACGGTGTCGCCGCTGTTCCACGCGTACGGTCTCGGGAACGGTGTCTTCGTGCCGATGCGCTATGGCGCGTCGGTCGTGTACAAGCCGGAGCGCGCGACGCCCGACGTCGTTTACGGGCTCGTCACCAGCGAGCGGCCGACGGTGATGTTCACGGCGCCGACGTTCTACGCCGCGCTGCTCGCGTACCCGGAGGCGGATTTCAAGTACGACCTGTCCTCGCTTCGCTTCTGCGTCTCCGCCGGCGAGTCGCTGCCGAAGCCGCTGTTCGATGCCTGGAAGAGGCGCTTCGGCATCGAGATCCTCGACGGCATCGGCTCGACGGAGATGCTGCACATCTTCATCTGCAACCGGCCGGGCAAGGCGCGGGGCGGCACGAGCGGCACCATCGTGCCCGGGTACCGGGCCAAGATCGTGGACGACGATGGACGCGATCTGGGTCCCGGCGAGACCGGGAACCTCTGGGTCTCCGGCGACTCGTGCTGCGCCTTCTACTGGAACAAGCACGAGAAGTCGAAGGCGACGTTCCGCGGCGAATGGACGGTCACCGGGGACAAGTACCACGTCGACGCCGATGGCTATTACACGTACGAGGGCCGCTCCGACGACATGCTCAAGGTCTCGGGCCAGTGGGTCTCGCCCGCCGAGGTCGAGGCCGCGCTCATGGAGCACCCGGCCGTCCTCGAGTGCGGCGTCGTCGGCGCGAAGGACAGGGACGAGCTCATCAAGCCGCGCGCGTTCGTGCTGCTGAAGAAGGACCGCGAGCCGAGCGACGCGCTGGCCGAGGAGCTCAAGCAGTTCGTGAAGATCCGGATCGCGCCGTACAAATATCCACGTTGGATCGAGTTCGTCGACGATCTTCCGAAGACGGCGACCGGCAAGATCCAGCGCTTCATGCTCCGCGAGCGGGACGGCGCGTAGGGGAGGACCAGATGGGGGCCAGTGTCACGACGGGGAGCTGAGCCGAAGCCACCCTGGTCCGCCGTCCCGCGTGAGGTCAAGGACGGCGTGGCGCGTATCCTCGGGTCGCCCGTCGCGCGGGCTGCGCGTGTTTACGGCGGCTACGCCCCTTCCGCGACGTTCCGCATCGCCCTCGCGGACGGTCGTCGCGCGTTCTTCAAGGGGGTCAATGCCACGAGCAACGACTACATGCGCGGCGCGCTGCCGCGGGAGGAGCGCGTTTATCGCGAGCTCGGCCGATACATCCGGCCGTGGGCGCCGGCATTTCTGGGCTACTTCAAGCGGCTCGACTGGCACGTATTGCTGCTCGAGGACCTCGGGCCGCAGACCATGCCGCCGTGGTCGCCCGCCAAGGCACGTCGGTCAGCGCGCTCGTATGCGGAGTTCCACGCGAGCACGCAGGGTCGGCCGCTCCCGCGCTGGCTGTCCCGGACCGAGCACCACGACTTTGCGGGCCTCTGGCGACGCCTCTCCGAGAGCGGCGAGCTCGCGAGGACGGCCGCACTGGCCCGGCGTCGGTCCGACGAGGCTCTCGAGTGGCTGGACGTCGGGTTGCCGCTACTTCGAGAGAACGCCGAGCGGCTCACGCAACTGCGCCCGCCACATTCGTTCCTTCATTTCGACACACGTTCGGACAACGTGCGCCTTCAGAAAGAGCAGCTGCGGATGTTCGACTGGAACTTCGCCGGCGTCGGCCCGCACGAGATCGACGCCGCGGCGTTCGCGCAGGCCACCGAGGCGGAAGGCGGACCATCCGCGGAGCGGACGCTGGGCTGGTACGGCGAGGTCATGCCGCTTCGCGAAACGCACCTCGACGCGTCGGTCGCGGGGATCGCCGGGTACTTCGCGGACCGCTCCTGGCGCCCGCCGATCCCCGGCGTACCTCGCGTGCGTGCGTTCCAGCGCGCGCAACTCAAGGTCTCGCTCGCGTGGGCGGCGCGGCGGCTCGCGCTGCCCGAGCCAGGCTGGCTTGCCGCGGTGGCCGATTAGTGCCGGAGTGGCCCGACCTTCACGTCCTGCGCGGCCGCCTCGCGGCGGCCTTCGTCGGAAGACACGTCACCGCCGCTCGCGTGCACGACCCGCTCGTGTTGCGCGCGACGCGGCCACTCCCCGAAGCGCTGGAGGGACGTGAGCTCACCGAGGTCATCCATCGTGGCCGCTTCCTCGTGTTCGCGTTCGACGACGACACGCGTCTGGTGATCAATCCGATGCTCTCCGGACTCTTCGACATCCTTCCGACGGACACGAAGATCCGCCCCACCACGGCGTTCGCGCTGACCTTCGACGGGATCGGCTCAGGCGCACCGCTGAAGGGCGCTCGCGACCTGCGCTATCGCGACGACACGCGCATGGGCAAGGTGTATCTCGTGGGGCCGGGCGCGAGCACAGCCGATCTGCCCGGGCTGGACCGACAGGGTCCCGGGGCCGGCGCGCTTCCGTGGAACGCCGACGAGTTCGCCCGTCGTGCGAAGGCGACGAGGCGCGAGCTGCGGAATCTGCTCATGAGCGGCGACTTCGTCGCGGGCATCGGGAACGCGTACGCCGACGAGATCCTCTGGGCCGCGAAGCTGCATCCCAAGCGCCGCGTCGCGAGCCTGGACGAGGGTGAGATGGACCGGCTGCACGGTGCGCTGCGCGCGACTCTCGCCCGAGCGGTCGAGATCGTCGAGAACGAGCTGCCCGCGGAGCTGGGCACGAAGATCCGCACCCACATGAAGATCCGTGGACGTGTGGGGGACCCGTGCCCGCGCTGTGGCGCGAAGATCGTGCGGACGCGCCACGGCCTCGATGAGATGTTCGTGTGCCCCACGTGCCAGCCGCCGCCAAGCGGACAGCTTCGCTAGATCAGTCCGCGACGGTCGCGACGGTCCGCGCGGTCGCCCGGCCGATCCACTCCGCCGTCTGATCGGCGGGCATCGGGCGCGCGACGAAGAATCCCTGGATCGCGTCGCAGCCGAGCGCGGTGAGGCGCTGGCGCGTCTCGGCGTTCTCCACGCCCTCCGCCACCACTCCGTAGCCGAGCCCGTGCCCGAGGTCGACGGTCGCGCGCACGATCGTGGCGCTCGATTCGTCGTCGATCATGCCCAGGACGAATGAGCGGTCGATCTTGATCTCGTCGAGCGGCAGGCGGTTGAGGTACGCGAGCGAGGAGTATCCGATCCCGAAGTCGTCGAGGGCGATGTGCACTCCCATCGCCCGCAGGGAGTCCATCGTCTGTAGCGCGCGGTCCGGGTCCGCCGCGAGGACGGTCTCGGTCATCTCGAGCCGCAGCAGCTCGGGTCGCGCGTCCCAGCGCTGGAGCAGCTGCGCGATCGTCTGCGGAAGCTGCGGGTCGTGGACGTTGCGCATCGAGAGGTTCACCGCGACGGGAACGCGCAGGCCCGCGAGCTCCCACGCCCGCGCTTGCCGGATGGCTTCCGTCAAGACGGTGCGCGTCAGCCGTTTGATGAGACCGGTGCGCTCCGCGAGCGGGATGAACTCGTCCGGCCCGACGAGCCCGCGCTTCGGGTGCATCCACCGCACGAGCGCCTCGACGCTCGTGAGGGCGCCGGTCCGCAGATCGATCTGCGGCTGGTAATAGAGGACGAGCTCGCCTTCGTCGACGGCCCGCCGGAGGTCGGACATGAGGGCGAGGCGTCCGGCGCCGTCGCGCTCGTGCTGCGCGGAGAACACCTCGAGACCGGCCAGCGATCCCTTCGCCGCATACATCGCGACGTCGGCGCGCGACAGGAGTTGCTCGGCGCGCGTCGCGTGCGCGGGAGCAACGGCGACGCCGACGCTCGCACCGATGTCGAGCGCCTCGCCGTCGAGGGGGAAGGCCTGCTCGAGCGCCGCCAGCATCTTCTGCCCCACGCGCGCGGCGCCGGTCTCGTCGGTGCCGGGGAGCAGGATGGCGAACTCGTCACCGCCCAGACGCGCGACCGTGTCCGAGGCGCGCAGGTTCGCCGCGAGGCGCGGGCCCACCTGGCACAGCAGGTCGTCGCCCACGTCGTGGCCGAGGCTGTCGTTCACCGCTTTGAAGTCGGTGAGATCCATCACCAGCACCGCGACGGACTCGCCGGTACGTGGCTGGCGCGCGAGCTGCTGTTGCAGGCGTTCGATGAGCAGCGCGCGGTTCGGCAGTCCGGTGAGCAGATCGTGGAAGAGCTGGTACTCACGCTGCTTTCGCAGCTCGAGCAGCTCGCGTATCGCGCCGGACATGATCAGCGCGGTCATCAGGTAGAGCGATACCGCGAACGCGACGCGCTGGAGCTCGATCTCGTACCCGTACGTCGTCTGCCGCCAACCGACGATGACCAGGTACGCGGCGGTGATGATGACGGTCGACGCCAAGGCCCCAAGGCGGCCGAAACGGAACGCCGAGCCGATGATGACGAGGACGCCCACGACCCAGGCGATCCACCGCGGATCCGCGGCGAAGACCCAGATCGCGTACACGACGACCGACATGTCGATGACGAAGCTGATCCGGGAGATCCGTTCGTACCCGGCGGCGGTCCGCGTTCCCTCCACGAGCCGCGTGTTGATGAGCGTCCACGCGAGCAGGCCGGCACCGAGCACGAGGATGTGACCAGCGGAGACGCTCGGAAAGAGCGGCCCGAGGGCGAAAACGAGCAGGGCGCCCGCAAGCCGCGCCACCTGGAGCGTGCGCTCCAGACGGCGATCCTCGAACAGCGCATCCTCGACCACAGTCACTCCGGACCGACGAGGCTAGCGGGCGGATGAGCGCCTGGACCTCTCGGCCGGGGCCATGTGGTATCAAGCCGGTCGCGCCCATACTTGCGCCAGCCCACGCCGGAGGTCAGCAGTGCCGAACACCGTGCTCGTGACGCGCGAGCCGCCGATCGCGGTCGTCCAGCTCAACCGGCCGGACGTCCTGAACGCCCTCAACGAGGAGGTCCTGGGCGAGCTCGTCGTGGCTCTGGCGAGCCTCGATGACGATCCGGAGATCCGCTGCATCGTGCTGACCGGCAGCGAGCGCGCGTTCGCCGCGGGCGCGGACATCAAGGAGAACTTCGTGACGGCAACGCCCGTAACGATGCTCGCGCAGGACCTCACCGCGCGCTGGGAGGCGATCCGCCGCGTGAAGACGCCGATCGTCGCGGCCGTCTCCGGTTTCGCTCTTGGCGGCGGCTGCGAGCTCGCGATGACCTGCGACATCATCGTCGCGTCCGAGACGGCGAAGTTCGGGCAGCCGGAGATAAATCTCGGGATCATTCCTGGCGCGGGCGGCACGCAGCGGCTCACGCGCGCGGTGGGGAAGTGGGTCGCGAACGAGATCATCCTCACCGGACGATTCGTGGGCGCGCAGGAAGCGAAGGCGATCGGCCTCGTGGCGCAGGTCTATCCGGCGGCCAGCTGGCTGGAGGACGCGAAGACGCTGGCGCGTACGATCGCGGAGAAGGCCCCGGTCGCGGCGCGGCTCGCGACGGAAGCCGTCGACCTCGCCTGGAACTCGACGCTCGACGCGGGACTCGAATTCGAGCGGAAGGCGTTCTACCTCCTCTTCGCGACGGAGGACAAGAAGGAGGGCGTCGACGCCTTCGTGAACAAGCGGAAGGCGACCTTCAAGGGAAAGTGACGACGCGAGCCCCGCTGCGCGTCGAGCGCGACGGCGCGCTCACGGTCATCACGCTGGACCGTCCGGACGTCCTGAACGCGTTCGACGAGGCGCTCACGAGCACGCTGTCGGCCGCGATCATCGATGCGGCCGGTGACCCTTCGGTCCGTGCGGTCGTCATCACGGGCGCCGGGCGCGCCTTCTCCGCGGGACAGGACCTGCGCGACCGGGCGATGCAGGTCGACGCCGGAGCGGAGCTGCGCCTCGGCGACGAGCTGCGGCGCCGGTACCACCCGCTCATCGCGGCGATCCGCGAGATGCGCAAGCCGGTCGTCGCGGCGGTCAACGGAGTCGTCGCCGGCGCCGGACTCGGCATCGCGGTCGCGTGCGACGTCCGTGTCGCGTCCGCGTCGGCGGTATTCCGTGCCGCATGGAGCCGCGTGGGGCTCGTGCCCGATGCGGGTTCGGCGTTCTTCCTGCCGCGTCTCGTCGGCTGGGGAAGGGCGATGGACATGATCCTGACCGGCGATCCGGTGAGCGCCGAGGACGCTCTGCGCATCGGCCTCGTTACGCGCGTGTGGGACGAGGCGGAGTTTGCCGACGGATGGCGCGCGTACGCGCGGACGCTCGCGCAGGGCGCCACCGAGGCGTACGCGCTCTCGAAGGAGGGGCTGAGCGCCGCCTGGGACCGCGACTTCACCTCGTTCCTCGATCTCGAGTCATCGCTCCAGGACCGCGCCGGCCGCACGCATGACTACGCCGAGGGCGTACGCGCCTTCGCGGGCAAGCGGCCGCCGACGTTCGAGGGAAGGTAGGGAGATGAGCCGCGGTCCGCGCGACGCGATGGTCCTGGGCTACGTGCGCACGCCGGTCGGCCGCTACGGCGGCGCGCTGGCGCAGGTGCGGCCGGACGATCTCGCGGCACACGTCATCCGCGCGGTCCTCGAGCGGACCGACATCGGCGACGATCAGGTGGGCGAGGTCGTGTTCGGCGCGTCGAACCAATCCGGCGAGGACAACCGCAACGTCGGTCGGATGGCGGCGCTGCTCGCGGGCCTGCCGGACTCGGTGCCCGGTGTCACGGTGAACCGGCTCTGCGGCTCGGGCCTCGAGGCGGTCAGCGACGCGGCCCGCCGGATCCGCGACGGAGAGGCGGACATCGTCATCGCCGGCGGTGTCGAGAGCATGACGCGCGCGCCGCAGGTCACGCTGAAGCCGTCCGAGGCATTCCCGCGCGGCGAGCGCGTGCTGTACGACACGACGCTCGGCTGGCGCCTGGCGAACCCGCGCATGGCGGATCTCGGGTATCACCCGATCTCGCTGGGCGAGACCGCGGAGAACGTCTGCGTGAAGGAGAAGGTCCCGCGCGCCGAGCAGGACGAATACGCGGCACGCAGCCAGCGGCGCTACGCGAAGGCGAAGGCGGAGGGCTTCTTCGCCGGCGAGATCGCGGCGGTGCACAACGGGACGGTGCTGGTCAGCGAGGACGAGCATCCCCGGCCGGATTCGACGGTCGAGAGGCTCGCGAAGCTGAAGCCGGTGTTCAAGAAGGACGGGACGGTCACCGCGGGCAACTCATCGGGCATCAACGACGGCGCCGCGGCGCTCATCATCGCCGCGCGGGAGAAGGCGGAGGAGCTGGACCTGCGCGCGCTCGGGCGCGTCGTGGCCGCGGCCTCCGCCGGCGTGCATCCCGATTACATGGGCCTGGGCCCGATCCCCGCGGTCCGCAGGCTCGTGGAGCGGACCGGCGTCGCGCCCGATGAGTGCGACGCGATCGAGCTGAACGAGGCGTTCGCGGCGCAGGTCATCCCGTGCATCCGCGCGCTGCGGCTGCCCGATGACCGCACCAATCCGAACGGCGGCGCGATCGCGATCGGCCATCCGATCGGGATGTCCGGCGCGCGGCTGGCCGGGACCGTCCTGCGCGAGCTCGAGCGGCGCGGCGGCCGCTACGGCATCGCGACCATGTGCATCGGCGTCGGGCAGGGCCTGGCCACGCTCTTCGAGCGCGAGTCGGCCTGAAGCGGCGGGCGGCTGCGAACCACGCCTGCCGCACCGCGGTAAGACGTAGGACGGCCGGCCGTGTGGCCAGTGCCGAGGGCGGTGGCTAGGCTCGCGTCCGGTCAGACCACTGCGCAGAAGGGGGGCACACATGGACGAGCACAGCGGCGCGGAGCGCCGTTTCTACCGGCTCACCAGGCGGCAGTTCCTTGCGGCGTCCTCGGCCGCGGCGGCAATCGCGGCGTGCGGTCCCGCGGCGACGCCGAGCCCGACCGGCGCCGCGACGACCTCTCCGGGTCCGGCGCTCAAGATCGGCCAGCTTCTGCCCTTCACGAAGGTATATGCGGAGCTCGGCAACTCGATGAAGCGCGCGACGGACCTCTATGTGAAGCAGAAGGGCGGCCGGCTCGCCAACCGACCGGTGACCCTGATCTACGAGGACGAGGCGAACGATCCGGTCGTCGGCACGCAGAAGACGCAGAAGTTCATCGACCAGGACCGCGTAGACGTGATGATGGGCATCGTCGCGACGCCGATCGCATACGCGGTCCGCAACACCATCGATGCGGCGAAGCTCGTCTTCATCGAGACGAACGCCGGCGGCAACGCGCTCACCCGCGCGACCACTGACTGCAAACCCTCCTGCAAGAGCAAGTACATCTTCCGCACCTCGTTCAGCTCGTACCAGATCAGCTATCCGATCGGCGAATACCTCGCGTCCAAGAAGGGCGTGAAGGAGGTCTTCACCTTCGTCTCGGACTACGGGTTCGGGACCGAGTCGGCCGCGGACTTCACGGCCGGTCTCACGAAGGGCGGCGGGAGGATCACCGGCACGCTGAAGGCGCCGCTGGGAAGCGCCGACTTCCTGCCGTACGTCACGACCATCAAAGGCCAGCAGACGAAGGACATCTACTCTTTCTTCTCCGGCACTGACGCGATCAACTACATCAAGGCGTGGACGCAGCTCGGCATGCCGGCGGCCGGGTACAGGATGAACGGCGCCGGGTTCCTCACCGAGCAGGATGTGCTCAAGGAAGTGAAGGAGCAGGCCAACGGCGCGGTCACGTCGCTGTTCTGGGCGGTCACGCTCGACAACGCGGAGAACAAGGCCTTCGTCGACGCCTACCAGAAGGAGTACAGCCTGCTGCCCGACGTCTTCGCGGTGCAGGCGTGGGACGGGATGCAGGCGCTCGACCACGCGCTCCAGGCGACCAACGGCGACACGGCCAACAAGGACGCCTTCATCGCCGCGCTGGAGAGCGTGAAGTTCAAGAGCCCGCGGGGGGACTTCGAGTTCGACAAGGAGACGCACAACGTCATCCAGGACATCTACATCCGCGAGGTGAAGGTCGAGGGCGGCCAAGCCGTCAACACGATCGTTGACAAGGTCGCCCGCGTGACCGATCCGGGCAGATAGACCAGTAACCTTCCGGGGATGACTCCCGAGACCGCGGTCGTGCAGGCGCTGAACGGCATCTCGTTCGGCGCCTTGCTCTTCATACTCGCCGCGGGCCTGTCGCTCATCTTCGGGATGATGGATGTCGTCAACCTCGCCCATGGCGCGTTCTACATGCTCGGCGCCTACATCACGCTCACCGTCGTGCAGCAGACCGGGCAGTTCTGGCCGGCGCTGCTGCTCGCGCCGCTGCTGATCGGGGCGTTCGGATTCGTGATCGAACCGTTGCTGCTCCGGCGGCTGCGCGGCCGCCATCTCGATCAGGTGCTGCTGACGATCGGCGTGTCGCTGGTGATCGCCGACGTCGTCGGACTGACCTGGGGCCGGGAGATCCGTTCGATCCCGTTCCCGGCCGGACTCGACCACGCGGTCACGATCATGGGCGGCGACTATCCGGCGTACCGGCTGTTCGTGATCGCGTTCGGCGTGGCGCTCGCCGTCCTCCTCGCGGTCGTCCACGGCCGGACGCGCGTGGGGGCGCTCATCCGTGCCGGCGTCGACGACGCTCCGATGCTCGCGGCGCTCGGCGTCGACATCGACCGCCTCTTCGCGGTCACCTTCGCGGTCGGCGCCGCGCTGGCGGGACTCGCGGGCGTCATCGCCGCGCCGGTCTTCGGCATCTATCCCGGAATGGACGTCGACTACCTCATCTACTCGCTCGTCGTCGTGGTGGTGGGTGGTCTGGGCACGCTCTCGGGCGCGATGGCGGGCGCGTCGCTGATCGGCCCGGTCGACACCTTCGGCAAGGTGCTCTTTCCCGAGTTCGCGCTGGCGCTGATCTTCGCGGTCATGGCGCTGGTCCTGCTGCTGCGGCCGACTGGACTCCTCGGCCGCATCCGCGTCGCGCGATGAAGACGCGACTCGCCATCCCGCTCGCAGCCGTCCTCGCAGCGGCGCTCCTCGTGACTTTCCCATTGTGGTCGAGTCCGTGGGAAACGTCGCGTTACGCCACCACCATCCTTCAGAGCATGCTCGTCGTGGCCATCCTGGCTCTGTCGCTCGATCTTCTGGTCGGCTCAGCCGGGATGCCATCGCTCGGTCACGCCGCGTATTTCGGCGCGGGCGCCTATGCCGCGGCGATCGCGGGTCAGCGGCTCGGAAACGATGATCTCGTTCTGGGTCTGGGCGCCGCGATCCTCGTCTCAGCGCTGCTCGCACTCGCCATCGGCGCGGTCGCCGTGCGGGCCTCGGGGATCTTCTTCCTCATGCTCACCCTCGCGTTCGCGCAGATGGTGTTCGCGATCGCCTTCCAGGCAGCGGACATCACGGGAGGGTCGAACGGCTTCTCCGGCGTGCGCCGGCCTACGTTCGCCGGCCTGGACTTCAATGACGCCACCGCCCTCTTCCATCTCGTGGCGCTTGTGTTCCTGCTGGTCCTCCTCCTCATCTGGCGCATCCGGTCCTCCGCGTACGGTCGCGCGCTGGTGGGACTGCGCGAGAACGAACGACGCATGCGCGCCCTCGGTTACGACACGACACGCCTGAGGCTGTCGGCCTTCGTCGTCGCCGGCGCGATCGCGGGCATCGGGGGCGCGCTGCAGGCGTACTCGATCCGCTTCGTATCGCCGAACGACGTGGGCGTGGCGCGCTCCGTCGAAGCCTTCGTGTCGGTGCTCATCGGCGGCGTTGGCACGCTCCTTGGGCCGGTGATCGGGGCGGTCGTCGTCGTGTTCATCGAGCGGGTCATGGATTCGTACATCGCGTTCGCCGACACGGTGCTGGGTCTGGTGTTCATCGTGTTCGTGCTGACGGCGCGACAGGGCATCGTCGGTCTGGTACGCGTCGCGTACGCGCGGGTCCGCGCGTGATCGAGACCCGCGAGCTCCGCCGCGAGTTCGGCGGCATCAGAGCGCTTGCCGGTGTCACCCTGACGGTGGCCGAAGGAGAGCGTCGCGCGATCATCGGGCCTAATGGGGCGGGGAAGACGACGCTGTTCAACGTCCTGACCGGCGAAATCGAGCCCACCGGGGGACAGGTGCGCCTCGCGGGCGAGGACGTGACCGGCCGGCGACCGCACGAGCTCGCGCGACGCGGCGTTGCGCGCATGTATCAGCGCAACGAGCTGTTCGACCCGTTGCCCGCGCGCGACAACGTCGCCATCGCCGTGGCCGCGGCGGCGGGCCCGTACCGGCCGTTCCGCGCACCACCGCCGAGCGAGCTCGTCGCCGCCGACGACCTGTTGGAGCGCGTTGGACTTGGCGGCCGCGGTGCGGTGCCGGCCCGGGCACTTTCGCACGGCGAGCGTCGGCAGCTCGAGCTCGCGGTGGCGCTCGCGCAGCGGCCGCGCGTGCTGCTCCTGGACGAGCCGACCGCGGGCATGTCGCCGGCCGAGACCGCCCGCATCACGGAGCTCATCGCATCGCTGGACCGGTCGCTGACGCTCGTGATCGTGGAACACGACATGGACGTCGTCTTCCGGCTCGCGGAGCGCATCACGGTGCTCCACGAGGGGCGCGTCATCGCCGAGGGCACACCGCCCGAGGTCCGCGGCGACACGCTCGTGAACGAGGTCTATCTCGGGAAGGTCGTCGCATGACGACCGCCCCCCACGCCCTCGCCCTGGACGTTCGTGAGTTGCACGCCTACTACGGCGAGAGCCACGTGCTGCAGGGCGTGTCGCTCGATGTCGGGGAAGGCGAGTCAGTGGCGCTGCTGGGTCGCAACGGCGCCGGCAAGACCACGACGATCAACGCGATCGTCGGTTTCGTCCGCTCGCGCGGCGGGACCGTCCGCGTTGGTGGACGAGATATCACGGCGAAGGCTCCGCACCAGGTCGCCGCAGCCGGCGTCGCGCTTGTCCCACAGGGCCGGCGGGTGTTTGCGGACCTGACCGTCCTGGAGAATCTGACCATCACGGCCCGCACGAATGGAGGCGGTTGGGATCTTGCGCGCGTGCTCGAGCTCTTCCCCTCGCTCGAACGGCGGCTGGCGAACCGGGGCGACGAGCTCTCGGGCGGCGAGCAGCAGATGGTCGCGATCGGGCGCGCCCTGCTTCGCGGCCCGGTGCTGCTCCTGCTCGACGAGCCTTCGGAAGGGCTCGCGCCGAAGCTCGTGGCCGAGGTGGGCGACGCCCTGATCCGTCTGCGCGAGAGCGGACTCGCGCTGCTCCTGGTGGAGCAGAACCTGGCGCTCGCGACGCGCGTCGCGCAGCGCGTGTACGTCATGAACAAGGGCACGATCGTCTTCTCCGGCACCACCGCCGAGCTCGCGGCCGCCGGCGACGTCGAAGCCCGGTACC
Organism: Candidatus Limnocylindria bacterium; assembly: GCA_035513115.1. GTDB lineage: Bacteria > Chloroflexota > Limnocylindria > P2-11E > P2-11E > CF-39. The sequence goes on from DATKCP010000069.1 coordinate 12,670, forward strand.
TGGGGATCTGATGGAGCCGCTGCTCGATCCGCGCACGCTCCCGGGAGCCGGTGACGACACGGCCTTCATGGACGAGGCGCTGGCGGAGGCTCGCGCCGCGGCGGCCCATGACGACGTCCCGATCGGGGCGGTGATCGTGCGCGGCGGCGCCGTCATCGCGCGCGGTCATAACCGCCGCGAGATCGACCACGATCCGACGGCCCACGCGGAGGTTCTGGCGCTGCGCTTGGCCGGCACCGCGCTGGCGCGCTGGCGTCTTGGCGACTGCGCGCTGTACGTCACGTGCGAGCCGTGTGCGATGTGCGCCGGCGCGATCGTGCTCTCCCGCATGCCGCTCGTGGTGTTCGGGCCGCCCGACGACAAGGCGGGCGCGGTCGTCTCGGTCGCGCAGCTGTTCGACGAGCCGAAGCTGAACCATCATCCGCGCTGGCGTCTCGGCGTGCGCCGCGCGGAGAGCGAGGCGCTGCTGCGTGACTTCTTCGCGACCCATCGCGGCGTCAGCCCAGCGTGACGTCGCGCGTGCATGAGCGACCTTGTGCTCGCACGCTCGCTCGGCGGGCGGAGTGTCAGGGCTTGGCTATCCTGAGGAGCCTATGGGAGATCTCGCCGGCGTCGCTCGCGCGCTCGTCGCTCCCGGCAAGGGCATCCTCGCCGCCGACGAGAGCACGAGCACCATCAAGCGGCGTTTCGACGCGATCGGCGTCGAGAACACCGAGGACAACCGGCGCTCGTATCGCGAGCTGTTGTTCCGCGCGCCGGGCATCGCGGAGTACATCAGCGGCGTGATCCTGTACGACGAGACGGTCCGCCAGCCGGCGGCCGACGGCACCCCGCTGGTGAAGATCCTGAAAGACCAGGGCATCCATCCCGGGATCAAGGTCGACCTCGGCGCGAAGCCGTTGGCGTTCGCTCCGGGCGAGCTCGTGACCGAAGGCCTCGATGGACTGCGCGAGCGACTGGCCGAGTACAAGGGACTGGGTGCGGTCTTCAGCAAGTGGCGCGCGGTCATCACGATCGGCGAGGACATCCCATCCGACCACTGCATCCGCGTGAACGCGCACGCGCTCGCGCGCTACGCGGCGCTCAGCCAGGAGGCCGGCATCGTGCCGATCGTCGAGCCCGAGGTCCTCATGGACGGGACACATTCGATCGACCGATGCAACGAGGTCACGATCAAGACCCTGCGCACGGTGTTCGTGCAGCTCGCCGCGCAGCGCGTCCGCCTGGACGGGATGCTGCTGAAGCCCAACATGGTCCTCTCGGGGAAGGAAGCGTCGGACCGCGCACCCGCCGACGAGGTCGCGCGCTACACGGTCGAGTGCTTCCGGCAGACGGTGCCCGCCGCCGTGCCTGGGATCGTCTTCCTCTCGGGCGGCCAGTCCGACCTCGAGGCCACGGTGAACCTCGACGCGATCAACCGCTACGCGGCGAAGGGGCGCGTGCCGTGGCAGCTGTCCTTCTCATACGGACGCGGCCTGCAGGCGGCGCCGCAGAAGGCCTGGTCCGGCAAGAGCACCAACGTCGCAGCGGCGCAGCGCGCGTTCCAGCATCGGGCGAAGCTCACCGCCGCCGCGCAGCTCGGAAGGTACACGCCGGCGATGGAGAAGGAGTCCGTTCCCGCCTAGCCGCGCCGCCTAGGCGTGCGCCGCCTCGAACGCCGTCGGCGGCGCCGCCTGTCCACTGTGCGGGAGCCGCGCCACGAGGGCGACGGCGATGAAGCCCATCACCGCCGCGCTCACGAACATGAGGTGATAGTCGCCGAGGAGCACCCGGAAGAATCCACCGGCGTACGCCGCGAGCGCCGCGCCGACCATGTGCGCGAACCAGATCCACCCGTACAGCGTCCCGACCGACGCGCGGCCGAAGATCGTTGCGGTGAGATTGACCGTCGGTGGGACCGTCGCGATCCAATCGAGACCGTACACGACCGCGAAGATCAGCAGCCCCTGCATGTCGTAGACGAGCGGCAGGGCGAGCAGCGACAGCGCGCGGAACCCGTAGTACGCGGCGAGGAGCTTGCGATTGTCGTAGCGATCGGTGAGCCAACCGGACGCGAGCGTACCGACGATGTTGAGCGCGCCGAGCAGCGCGACCGCTCCCGCCGCCGCGACCTCGGTGAATCCGTGCTCGACCGCGTGCGGGATGAGGTGCGTGCCGATGAGGCCGTTCGACGTGTACCCGCACACGAAGAAGCTCGAGGCGAGGAGCCAGAACTCGCGGCGCCGCAGCGCCTCGCGCAGCGGCGTGCGACGAGCGTCATCCGCCTTCTCCGCGGCCGTGAGCTCCGCGCCCTCCCCGACCGCGCGCTGCCCGACGTCGCTGGGGCGGTCGCGCATGTACAGGACGAGCGGCACGACGGCGAACGCCGCGGCGCCGAGGAGCAGCGCGATCGCGGCGCGCCATCCGAACGCGACGGTGAGCGCGGCCATCGCGGGAATGAAGACGAGCTGGCCGGCGGAGGTCGCGCCGCCAAAGAGTCCGACGACGAGGCCGCGGTGGGTGCGGAACCAGCGCTGAGCGATCGCGGCGCTCGCGACCTGTCCGGCGGCCCCGGTGCCTAGGCCGATCACGATGCCCCAGACCAGGAACAGCTGCCAGAGCTCGCGCATGTTGATCATGGCGAACAGGCCGGATGCGATGAGGACGACGCCGCCGGTGAGGAGCCGCCGCGGCCCGAATCGCTCGAGCAGCCAGCCCCCGAGGGGCCCGCCGAGGCCGAACGCGAGCAGCGAGACGCCGACCGCGAGCGAGATCGCGGCGCGATCCCAGCCGAACTCCTGCTCCAGCGGGACGATGATGACGCCGGGCGCGGCACGCACCGCCTGCGCGGCCATGAGCGTGACAAGCGTGACGGCGACGATGACCCACGCGTAGTGGAAGCGGGCGACGCGCATCGGCACGAGGGAGTCTACGGAACGGACAGACTCTAAACTTCAGCGTGGAGAGGTGTCCGAGTGGTTGATGGTGCCGCTCTCGAAAAGCGGTAGGCGAAAGCCTCGCGGGTTCGAATCCCGCCCTCTCCGCCGTCGATGATCCCGTCCTGGAGAGGTCGCATAGTGGCCGAGTGCGCCCGCTTGGAAAGCGGGTAGCCGAAAGGCTCGCGGGTTCGAATCCCGCCCTCTCCGCACGATGACCACGGTGCGCGAGCGCGTGCTCGTCTTCGACGTCAATGAGACGTTGCTCGATCTGCGCGCCCTCGATCCGCACTTCGCGCGCGTCTTCGGCGACGCGGCCGTCCGCCGCGAGTGGTTCGCGACGATGCTGCAGTCCGCGCTCCTCCTCACGATCACCGGCCCGTACTTCGACTTCGGCTCGCACTTCCGCGCCGCGCTCGCGCTCACCGCGGAGAAGCGCGGCGTGACCGTGTCCGAGGCGGACGAGAAGGCGATCCTGGGCGAGGTGCGGAAGCTTCCGGCGCATCCCGAAGTCCTTGAGAGCCTCACGCGCCTGCGCGACGCCGGCTACCGCCTCGCCGCGCTCACGAACTCGACCGGCCTGGTCGAGGAGGCGCAGCTCACGAACGCCGGGATCCGCGGCCTCTTCGACGAAGCGCTCACCGCGGACGACGCGAAGCGGCTCAAGCCCGCGCCGGAGGCGTACGCCGCCGCGGCGCGCAAGCTCGGCGTGCCGCTGGGCCGCATCCGCCTCATCGCCGCGCACGCCTGGGACGTCGCGGGCGCGATGCGCGCGGGCTGCGCGGCCGCGTTCGTCGCGCGTCCCGGCGCGCTGTGGAACCCGCTGCTCGAGAAGCCCGACGTGTGGGGGAAGGACCTGCGCGAGGTCGCGGATCAGATCATCGCGCGCGACCGTTAGCCGATACCATGGTTGTGGCCGTGCTAGGTGGGGAGCTAGCGGTGCCCTGTACCCGCAATCCGCTCCAGCGGGGCTGAATTCCCTCCCGAGGTCCGGCGTCGCGGGTCCTGTGCGCGTCGCGTGGCGTTGACGATCGGGTCCTGTGCAGCGTCGGTCCGTGAACCCCGTCAGATCCGGAAGGAAGCAGCGGTAAGCGGTCGCCGTCGCGTGCCGCAGGCAAGCCTGATCCGAGCCGCGCGCGCGTGCGTGTTCG
>DATKCP010000070.1:0-13105 GCA_035513115.1 Candidatus Limnocylindria bacterium
ACGGACCGCGATCCCTGAGGACTTCGAGCCCTACCGGCTGCGCAAGCTCACGTGCGGGATGCTCTGGAAGGACACCACCGACTACGTCGTCATCGTCGGCGACTACGACATCACCAACGAGGGCAAGGATTACCGCCACAATGACTTCCACATCATCCCCCGCGGGGTCATCCGCAAGCTGACGTACCTGACCGACGCGGGCTCCCTCGTCTCCCTCCAGATCGAATCCGCCTCCTAGCTAGCAACCCCGTGGGGGGTTCTCGGGGGCGAAGCCCCCGGTGGTCGTCCGCCCGCCCCCGTTCGGCGTACCGATTCTCGGAACGAGAACGGCTGTTCCCGGGTAATGGAGCAAGGAATGCCCTGGCACGGTTCTTGGGGCGGTTCCGGGTGGAGGTTTACGTGGCTGTTCGAGCTGAGCTCTACTGCTATTTCTGCGGACATGGACTCGGGGAGGTCCTCGTACCCACCCGCGCCCGTCGTCCGTCGCTCGCGCAGCTCCGGACCGCGTACGCCAGCGCTGGCCGCGAGGCTCCCGTCTGGGACGAGTCCGATCAGCCCCTCTGTCCGCGCTGTGGCGGGCAGCTCTTCCTCGAGCGCTTCGAGCACGAGGTCGTCCGCACGCAGTCGCGCCGCACGCTGAAGCGGGCCAGCTGACCTAGATACCCGCTGCGCAAGCCGCGGCCGCTCGTTCCTCCGTGGACATCCGCGGGCCGGCATGGCTCGCCTGTGGCGCTCTCGTCGGCTGGTCCCTGTCGCGGCGCCTCCTGCTGCGACGATCGCGGGCCGGCTTTCCGCTGACCGACCGCCAGATCGAGATCCTCTGGCTCGTCGCGCGCGGTCTGACGACGAAGGAGATCGCGCGGCACGAGGGGATCAGTCCGCATTCGGTGAGCACGCACATCCGTCGCGCATGCCGCACGCTCGGCGTTCCGACGCGGGCCGCCGCCGCGGCGATCGTGTGGCGCGGGTCGGATCAGCTGGCCGTGCCGGCGAGACCGAGACGCTCGTCGACGTCGCTGAGCGCGGCGATGACCTCGCTGGTGAGCTCTTCGAACGGGATCGCCAGGTCCTCCGCGCCCTTCAGCATCATCTCGCGGCTGACCGCGCGCGCGAACGCCTTGTCCTTCATCTTCTTCCGCACCGCGCCGGCGTCGACGTCGCGCACGGCCCGCGATGGGCGGACGAGCGCGACCGCGGTCACGAATCCGCAGAGCTCGTCGACGGCGTAGAGCGTTTTCTCCATCGGCGTCACGCGCGGGATCCCGGTGTGATCGCCGTGCGACTGGATCGCATGGACGATGTTCCCCGGCACGCCGGCCTGCTCGAGGATCGGCTTGCCGTTCTGCGGGTGACCATCGGGATCGCGCTCGTAGTCGAAGTCGTGCAGCAGACCCGTCACGGCCCAGGTCTCCTCGTTCTCGCCGAGCTTGCGCGCGAAGTGGCGCATCGCCGCCTCCACCGCGAGTCCGTGCTTCCGGAGGCTGTCGCTCCTGGTGTGTTCGCAGAGCAGTGCCCAGGCTTCGTCGCGGGTCATCGGTTCACCTCCCCGGTCCTAGAGCGTAGCGATGCTAGGCTCGATCACGCGTGACCGGCTGCGGGTGTCTGCTCCTCCTCACGGCGCTCGTCGGTCTGATCCTCGTCCTCATCTTCGGATCGACCGACGCCGGTGAGCCGATCGAGACCGCGGTCGCGCTGCTCATCGCTCTCTGGCTAGGCCAGGGGCAGACGCTCGTGCCACGGCGTCGCGCTCTCGTACGCCCGCGCGACGCGTAGGAGCAGCCCCTCGCGCCACGGTCCCGCGGCGAGCTGGAGTCCGATCGGCAGACCGGCCTGCGTGAAACCGCACGGGACGGAGATCGCCGGCAGACCGGTGAGATTGAACGGGGAGGTATTCGCGGTGAGGCGCTGCGCCACCGTGACCGGGTCCTCGCCGGCACGCGGCGGCGCCGCGATCAGCGTCGTGGGCGACAGAATGACGTCGTGCTCGCGCAGGAGCGCGAGCCATTCGCGCCGCAGCTCGTCCCGGTCGCGGCGCGCCTGCGCGTAGTCCATCCCGGTGAAGGTCTGTCCCGCGCGAAGGCGCGTGAGGACGTCCGCCCCGATATCCGCGGCGCGCTCGCGCAGATGATCGCGGTGGCACGCGGCGGCGTCGGTCAGAAGGATCGCTCGCTGCGCGGCGAGCAGCTCCACGCGCGGGAGCGGACCCTCGGTCACCGATGCGCCGAGGGAGGTGAGCACTCGCGCGGCTTCGCGCACCGCGGTCTCGACCTCGGGGTCGACAGCGTCGAAGAAGTGGTTCGTGGGAACGAAGACGCGGATGCCGGAGGCGCCGTCCTCGACGCCGGACGAGTAATCCTCGCTCGGGACATCGGCCGACGACGGATCGAGCGGATCGTGCGCTGCGATCGCTGCGAGCGCGACCGCGAGGTCCCCGACCGTGCGCGCGAGCGGCCCGGCGTGGTCGAGCGTCCATGACAGCGGGATCACGCCGCGCAGGCTCACGCGTCCGTAGGTCGGCTTGATGCCCGCGACGCCGCACAGGGACGCGGGGATGCGGATGGATCCCCCCGTGTCGCTCCCGAGAGACATGTAGCAGAAGCCCGATGCGACGGCGATCGCGCTCCCGCCGCTCGAGCCACCGGGTGTGCGTGAGGTGTCCCAGGGATTGCAGGCGGGGCCGAAGTGCGGGTTCTGATTCGTAACGCCGAGCGCCCACTCGTGAAGGTTGAGCTTCCCGAGGAGCACCGCACCCGCTGCTCGCAGCCTCTCGACCACGACGGCGTCCCGCTCGGGGACGCGGTCGGCGAAGATGCGCGAGCCGCCCGTGGTCCGCACCCCGGCGGTGTCGTACAGGTCCTTCAGCGCGATCGGGATCCCATGCAGCGGGCCGCGATCGACGCCGCTCGCGAGTTCCGCGTCGGCGCGCCTCGCCTCATCCAGCGCGCTGTCGGCGGTGAGGGTGATGAAGGCCCCGAGTTCGCGGTCGTGTCGCGTGATGCGATCGACGCAGGCGCGCACGAGGTCCACCGACGACGCCCGGCGCGCGTGGATCAGCGCGGAAGTGGCTTGCAGCGGCAAGAGCGCGACGTCGCTCACGGCGCGAATGGTATGAGTGCCGCGATGCGCTCGGTCGCGCCTTATCGTGCGTGCGGTGAACGACCGGTCCTTCGTGAGGTTCGGCGGCCTTGCGGCGATGCTGCTCGCGCTCACGTCGTGGGCGGCCGTGCTCGTCTACGCCGTGCTCGTGGATCCCGAAGACCCGCGTCTGGGCCTGCAGATCTTTCGCTTCCTGTACGCCCTCAGCGCGTTCTGGGCGCTCGTCACCGTCGTCGCCGTCTATTACCTCGTGCGTCCGGTGGGCGAGGCGTGGGCCCTTTTCGCGACACTCGTCGGCGTCGCGGCTTCGATCGGCACGATGGTCAGCGGGATCCACGAGGTGGCGGATCTGCGGCAGACCCCGCCGCTCGGCGCGATCGCGGCGACCGATCCGCTCGGCGTGATGTCATTCGGGCTTGGGGGCCTGTGGTTCCTCCTCGCGAATCTGCTGCTTCGGCGGACGACCGCGCCGCGGATCCTGGCGCTGCTGGGCTTGGTCACCGCCGCGGCTCTCTTCGCGGCGTTCTTCGCGAGCCTGTCCGCGAACGAGGGCCTCGTGTTCCTCGCCGCGCCGTTCGCGGGAGCGATCAGCGGTCCCATCTACTGGCTCTGGCTCGGGCGGCAGCTGCGCCGCGACTCCTGAGACGGTGGCACCGCTCGCGCGCATCGCGCTTCTGGCCCTGCTGATCATCGGCGCGCTCGCGCTCACGCGCGGATGCGTGCCGGCCCGTGTCGTCTTCCCGTCGCCGACACCGACCGCAGCGCCGACACGGTCGGCGACCGCCCCGCCGTCCGCGAGCGTGACGGCGACCGTGGCGCCGCAGACGGCATTCACGCTCACGGTGACCGACGACCAGCTCACCGAGGCGGCGGCGTCCTCGTTCCCGCAGACGGTGAGCGGCGTGACGCTGCGAGACCCCGTCGTTCGCACGACGACGAGCGGGGTCCGCCTGACGGCGACCGCTCGCGTGTTCTTCGGCACGACGGAGTTCGTCATGATCGGGACGCCCTACGCCAGCGCGGGGCGTGTGGCCGTGCGCGTGGACTCGATCACGCTCGGCGGTGTGGGTCTACCGGACTCCGTACGCGATTCGACGGCGGCGGCCGTGGAGAGCGCGATCGACGGCCTGGTGCCGCCGACGGTGAGCGTGCGGAGTGTGACGCTGGGCCAGGGTACGGTCACGATCGAAGGGGTGACGCAGCGTTAGCGCGTGAGGGGATCGATGATCCGGCCGAAGAGCTTCGCTTCCCAGTGGACGTGGGGACCGGTCGTGATGCCCGTCATGCCGACCAGCGCGATTGGCTGGCCGCGAACGACACGCTGCCCCAGGTTCACGAGCGTGGTGGCCGTGTGGAAGTAGCAGGTCTCGAGGCCGCCGCCGTGCGCGACGCACACGCCGTGACCGCCGACGCCCTGCCAACCGACCTTGCTGACGGTGCCGCCGTCGGATGCGACGATCATCGAGCCGACCGGCGCTGCGACGTCGACCCCCGTGTGTGAGTACTGCCGGAACTGCGCGACGTCCCCGGGCACCGGTCGCAGGAAGCGCAGCTCGTCGCCTTCGATACGGGCGAGCCGTGCCTGAGCATCCGGGTCGCCCTGGACGTTCCACTCGTCTTCTGACCAGGTGCCGCAGCGATAGAGCTCGAGACGCGTGGTGTCGAGCCGCTCGCGGCTGAGGCCGGTGAAGTAGCGGCCGTCCGGGCTGAAGACGCGGGCGCCGATGAGATTGGGCAGCGTCGCGGTGGTCACGCCCTGCGCCGCGCCCCACACCGTGAACTTCTCGAACCGATCTCCCGCGGGAAGCGTCGACGTGACGCGGCCGACGAGGAGCGACCGGCCGTCCGCCGTCCACGACGCGATGGGACCGCTGAAGCCGCTGAGTCGCGCGGTCTCTCTGCCGCCATCGGGCCCGATGAGCTCGAGGCGATCCGGATAGCGGACCAGGAGCGTGCTGCCGGACGGGGACCACTCGGTGTACGTGGCACCCGGCGCGTCGAGGAGCTCGAGCGACGCTGTCGCGGTCTTGCCGATGTAGCGTTCGATCGGGCCGTCATACGAGTAGCGCGTCAGCGTGAAGCGTGTGCCGTCCGCGCTCCAGTAGACATCGTCGAGCGGATACGCGGGTTCGAAGTCCCGGTCGAACCGCGCGACGGTGCGCGTCTCACCGTCCGCCCACTCGCGGATGTCGCGCTTGTAGATGTAGAGAAGCTTGTCGCCGACCCAGCGCACCTCGGGGATCGACATCAGGAGCCTGGCCTCGATCTTCCCGTCGCGGAGCACGCGCAGGTCCTCATCCGCCGGCCAGTACGAAAGGTACGTGCCGGTGCCCGACCACTCGGGCCGGATCCCGAATCCGACCGGCCTCAGCTCGCCGGTGCGGATATCGAAGGTGTAGATGAGCTCCTCCTCCTTCCACCCGACCGGAGAGTTGGTGGAAGGTGTGCGCTCGCCCGCGGTGAGCGCGAGCCTCTTGCTATCGGGTGACCACTTCGCCTCGATGACGTTCTGCACGAACGGGATGTCGGCGCGTCCGGTGCAGGCCAGACCCGGAACCCAGTCGCCCACCTGATCCTCGGGCACCTGCGCGATCGCGCGCGGCTCGACGGGCATCCACCCGCCCAGAACGAAGGACAGCATCGCGAGGACCAGCGTCCCTCTCATCGATTGAAATTCTAGGAGCGAGGCAGCGCCGGACACACCTGTCCGCGTGCGCGAGCAAGCGAGCCCCGCGTCGCGGTGCTGTATCAAATCAAACGCGCGATCCCGAGCGTGCGCGGTCATTCGCCCGTTTTGCGCACACGCCGCGCGGGCTTCTCGGCGTTTCCATTGCGTCCGAGAACGCTTGGTCGTCATGCGGTCATACGGTCGCTGTCCGTACTGTTCGTGCACGCGAGGGGTTGTGCTGTCCGCTTCGCGGATGCACGCTTCGACGCGGTGGGGAAGAGATCGTTTCGAAGTGGATTGGGGCTGCTCCTGCGGTTGATCGTGGGCGCGCTTCTCGTTGTCGCGCTGGTACCGATCGACGGCGGCCCGGCGAGCGCGGCAGCTCGCGCCGGCGCCGAACTGGAAGAAGCGGCGCGCCGCGCCAGCGCGGTCGCGCGAGGTGAGTCGCCCGGTGCGAGCAGCGAAGCGGCCGCCGTGGGCGAGCCGAGCTCGACGGTCACATACATCGGCTATCCGAGCGGCCCCGTGCCTCCCGGTGGGACGGTCACGATCCCGGTCGCGCTGCGCAACCGCGACGTCGTCACCTGGCCGGCAGCGGGCGAGGAGGCCGTGAGGCTTTCCTATCACCTGTACGACGCCGCCGGTCGGGTCGTCGCGTGGGACGGCGTGCGTTCCAGCCTACCGAGCGACCTTCCCGCTGGGGGCGGCGAGGTCGTCCCGATGACCGTCGCGGTTCCGGCGCTCACCGGCATCTACACGGTGAAGCCCGATCTGGTGCGCGACGGAGTCGGCTGGTTCTCGGCGCAGGGCGCCGAGGCAGGCTCGTTCCCGCTGCGCGTCACGACCGACCTCGATGCCGGTTACGGCGCGACGACGGCTCCCGCCGCGATCATCCCCGGCGCCTGGGCTTCGGTCGATGTTCGTGTCTCGAACACCGGCCTGAAGAGCTGGCCGGCGGGCGGAGACGCGCCGGTGAGGCTGGGCTACCACTGGCTCGACGGGAACGGCGACGCTGTCGTCTGGGACGGCGCCCGGATCTCGCTCCCGTACGATCTCGCGCCGGGTCGCGAGCTGTCGCTGCGCGTCGACGTGCGCGCGCCCGACTACGACGGCGACTATCTGCTCGTGTGGGACATGGTCCAGGACGGCGGCATCGGCTGGTTCTCGGGCCACGCGGTCCCCACGAAGACCGAGATCGTCGCGGTGTGGAGTGGCGGTGTCACGATCTACGGCAAGGGTTGGGGCCACGGCGTCGGTCTCTCGCAGTGGGGCGCGCAGGGGTGGGCTGTCGGCGCCGCCGGCGTCCGCCTGAACGGCGAGCAGATCGTCGCGCGGTACTTCCCCGGAGCCCACCTCGCGCACCAGCCGATCACGCAGCCGTTCCGCGTTCTGCTCTCGGCGCCGTCGACGGGTTGCGTCGGTCAGACGATCGGCAGCGTCGCGCGCATGCGGTCCGCCGGCGGCATGCGCCTCGTGAACAACGCGGATCCGAACACGGTGTACATCGAGACCGCGCCTGACCAGCCGCTGCGGTTCTGGTATGACGGCGGTTCGCTCGTCGTACGCGACGAGTGGTCGGGCCAGATCGTTTTCTCCGACCCCGACACGCTCGTGCTCATGCCGAAACAGTGGTGGGACCCGATCTACATCGACCAGAAGGGTCTCTCCTACCGCGGGAATCTCCAGATCGGCCTGCGTGAGGAAGGAAACCTGCGCGTCGTGAACTTCGTTTCGTCCGACGACTACATGCGGGGCGCGCTGCCCGGTGAGATGCCTTCCCACTGGGAGTTCGAAGCCCTCCGTGCGCAGGCGATCGCCGCGCGGACGTATGCCGCGTGGCGGCAGTCGACCGCCGGGGACCGGACCTGGGACGTGCGTGACGACACGGCGGACCAGTGCTACGGAGGCCATACCTTCGAGACTTCACGGACATCGGCCGCCGTGGAGGCGACCGCTTCGCTGATCCTCACCTACGAAGGCAAGCCGATCCGCGCGCTGTATTCGTCGGCGAGCGGCGGCATCAGCGAGAACGTCGGCTGCGTCCTGGACGCGGCGCGGATCGGCGGCACCTGGCAGTGCGTGCCGGGCTGGCCGTATCTGCAGGTCACCGAAGATCCGGCCGAGATCGCCGCCTACGACAGGCGCGGGGAGATGCCGCACGGTCTGTGGTCGACGCACTTCAGCGGCGAGGTGATCCGCAGGGAGATCATCATCGACTACGGCGTGGACATCGGACATTTCGTGTCGATGCAGTTCAACATGAGTCCCGGCGGCCGGCCGATCTCGGTGCGTGTCCAGGGCAGCGACACCGCGGTGGACCTCAAGGGCGACCGTTTCCTGCGCACGACCCTCGGCCTGAAGAGCACTCTGGTCCGGACGACGCCCTTCTGATCGTTGCGGCGCCCGCCGCTTGGTTCCTCGCCAAGCCTGAGTAAGAAATCCCTAAGAACGCAATCCTCTGACCGCATACTCGGTATTAAGTCGTATGTCGAACTCTGCTCGGCGCGGACTGACCATGTCGCTCGCGACCGTGCTCGTTCTCGCCGGGTGCGGGGTGATCGGCGGCTCGGAGGCGAACGCGACGCTGTGCCCCCCCGCGGCGCTCGAGTCCGTGGCGATCGACGCAAAGACCGCCGCGCCGATCACGTACGCGGTACTCATCGATCGCGCGTACACCGGCGATGCGAAGCGGTCACCTTCCTATCCATGGCCGCAGCTGCCACGCACCGCGCTCGACACCGTCGCGGCCGTGCTCCCGATGCTGGATCTCCGTCCGGGCGACGCGCTCGTGGGTGCCTGGATAAGCCACAACTCGAACGACACGAAGGAGGTCTTCCTGCCGTTCAGCCAGGTGAAGCGGGCGCCGGCTCCCGCGCTGCCCGCCGCGCCGACGCCGCCCAAGCTGCCGGTGAACAAGCTCGAGTGCAACGAGTACGCCGCCAGCGTGAGGACGTTCAACGAAGCCGCGGCGGGGTGGCGAGCTGAGGTGAACGAGCTGCAGCGGCGGGCGAACGACGAGGACCAGCGCAACGTCGCGTCGTTCATCGGCGCGACCTCCGCGGCGATCCGCGCGGCAGCCCCCCTTCAGGATCCCATCGGCACCGACATCTTCGGCAGCCTCGCGGTCGCGGCGGGCGTGTTCGCGGCGAATCCCGGCATACACAGGCTCGTCCTCTTCTCCGACATGACCGACACGGTCGGCAACGGAGTCCGTCCCGACCTCGCGCAGAGCGAGATCGTCGTCGCGCTCTACCACCGCGACGACGCGACCGACCAGGGCAAAGGACAGAAGGACTGGGAGGCGACGTTCACGTCGCTCGGCGCTCGCGCTCCGGTCTTCCTGCCATGGGCCGCGACCACCCCGGACAAGCTCGCCGAGCAGCTGAAGGGAAGTGCGCGATGACGCTCACGGAGATGCTCGACCTGTTGCAGCCGATCTTCGACCGCTGGCACCTCGTGCTGCTGGCGCTCGTGCTCGTGACGCTTCTCGGCAACCCGGCGCGCAGCCTCGTCGGCGCGGCCGCGGTCATGCTCCGCGCACCGGCGCAGTTCACACGCGCGGAGATCGAGCCCGCGCTGCGTCGCGTGGAGCCCCCCGCGCCCAGCCGTTTCCTCCGGAACCTGCGTGGCTACTTCGGTCCCGTGCTCGACCGACCGGCGCGCAGCCTGGGCCGCGCGATCGTCGCGCTGTTCGCGACGGCGACGCGCGCGCCGAGCTGGCCGGTGAAGCCGATCACGGACGCCATCGTCGGCCTGGTCAGTCCGCTCGTGGATCAGGCCGCGACCCACGCCGAGAGCGGGAGCGACCGTCTCGGCGCCCAGGCGCGCGCCGCCTCGGAGGAGCTGCGTGGGAGGTCCGGTCGCTGGGCCGGGTGGCGGGTCATCGGCGGAGTCCTGTTCTTCGCCGGGCTGATGCTGTTCCTGTACGCCGACGCGGCTCTCTCGATCGCGAGCCACGAGGCGGCGATCGGCGCGCCCGTCGCCTTCCTGCCGGACTGGTTCAGGGAGATCACGCTGGCGTACGCGATCGCGTCCTTCGTCGGCGCGCTCATGCTCGGTCTGGTGTTCTTCGACCTCATCGGCATGACGCACCTCGGGCCATGGGACGAGCTGGACGAGCGACCCCGGCACGGGCTCACGTGGATCGCCGCCGCCCTCGCCGTGTCGTTCCTGCTTCTCGCGCTCTTCCTGGCCCTGTGGCGCGCATCGGTGATCGTGCCCGCGTTCATCGCGCCCGACGTCGCGGAGAAGCTGCTCGGTATCTCGCTCACCGCGCCGATCCCGCTCATGCTCGTCGCCACCGCGCTCATCGCGTGGGGCGCGATCGCGATGCCCTGGCTGGCCTGGATCCTCGTCGTGGGGGCGCTCGCGCTCGCGGTGCTGCTCGTCGCGCTCGTCCTGCGCGCGGTGAGTCGCGCGCTTCAACCGCTCGCGATCCTGCTCGGCGGCCTGCTGCGGATCCTCGGCGTCATCGCCCTCGGCGCCGTGATCGGATTCCTCGGCCTTGCGGCCATCACCTACTTCGCGGTGAGCGTCGTCGCGGTCGGCACCGTGCTCGTGTTGGGCGTGGCCGGCCTCGCGCTGTGGATCGCCGGCTGGTTCATCGCCGAAGCGGTGATCTACGGAGTGCGACTGCTCGCTCGCATCACGGATGGTCTCGCGCTCGTGCTGCAGCGCGTGATCGACGTGCTGATGCAACCGGGCAAGGTGCTGTGGAACTGGCTGGCGGGCTTCGATCGAGCGCGTGCGCTGCGCATCCAGCCCATCGCCGTCGCGGAGACCCGGATCATCCGCGTGCCGCAGGGCGACTTCGAAACGGTCGAGGAGGTCGCCGCTCGCTGATCGGCGGCGACGTCATGCATACGCGAAACGCCTCACCGACTCCAGCAGGCGCTCGAGATCGAACGGCTTGCCCACGAACTCGTCCACGACCAGATCCCTCGCGATCGGGTCCTCCCTCGCGGCTCCACTGATGACGATGACCCTCGCGCGGCCCCCCGAGCGCCGGTATTCATGGAGGAACTCCCCGCCGTTCATTCCCCCGCTCAGATACAGGTCGAGCAGGATCAGATCGGGATCTCGCTTGGCGACCTCGGAAAGCGCGAGGTACCCGGTTGCCGCGGTGGCGACCTCGTAGCCGTTCTCGCGAAGAGCGAACCCCAACATCCGCACGCCCTCGGCGTCGTCCTCAACGATCAGGATCCGTCGCATTCGCCTCTCCTGTCAGTGGATCTTACGCAGCGCAGTCCCTGCGCCGCGCAGCTAACCCTAGACTGACCATCCTTGGCGCCACCTGAGGCGATCGACTACGCCCGAATCGGTCCGAAGATTGGCGAGTCGTTCCCCGACGTCCACCTCCCTGATCAAAGCGGCCGGGTCGTCGACCTACACGCCGCCCGCCGTGGTCGCCGTGCGGCCGTCGTGTTCTATCGCAGCGCGCGCTGGTGACCGTACTGCAAGACGCAGCTGGTCCAGCTGCAAGGTATCGCTACCGAGCTTGAGCACCGGGGTGTCGTGCCATTCGCGATCAGCTATGACCCGGTGCCCGTGCTCGCCGACTTTGCGAAGAGTCACGCCATCGAACTTCCATTGTTATCGGATGAAGGCAGCATCCAGATCAGAGCGCTCGGAGTGCTCGATCTTCACCTCGACGAGCATCACGCAACCTTTGGCGTAACGACACGCGATGACCAGCGGGGTGTCGCGTATCCGATTACCTTCGTACTCGACGCCAACGGCCGTGTTGAGAGCAAGATCGCGGAAACTAACTACCGCACGCGTAACGGCGCGCAGTGGCTGCTGCGGCTGCTCACCGGGGACAGTGTCGCAAGCGCAGGCGTGGCGGCGAGCACCAAGGGTGATGTCGTAGCCGCGGTCGTGCGCCTCGATGCCGCTGGCTACTTCGCCTACCAGCGGCTCGGGATCCACGTGCGGCTCGAAACCGATCCAGGCTGGCACATCTACGGGCCCATGGCCCGGGATGGCTACACGCCCGTCTCCATCCAGCTCGTTAATGCGCCGGCGGGCCTGAGTCTGGGCGCGATCCCATGGCCACCGACAAAGCCGTTCCGCATCGCAGGGCTCGGCGAGCGATTCGAGGTGTACGACGGAGCGCTCGAGCTCGACATCCCGATCCACTTCGTCATCAATCGCGGCTCGGGCAGCGCGCGCTTCGACGTCCGCATCGACTACCAGGCATGTAGCCCGACCGAGTGCCTTCCGCCGTCAGCCCTGGTGACCTCGTTCGACGTTCCCGAGGAAGCGGTCCCGGCTTGAGTGACGATCAGGCGGCGGGCGCTGCGTAGCCTGCGGTAACTTCGTTCTTATGGGCCGCGAAGGCGCTCAGGACCTCATCCTTCTCGCGTCTCGGGACCTTGAGGGAATCGAGCGTGCGGCCGAGCTCCGCCGCAACTTCATCGAACTCGGCCGGTGAGATGCGTAGGTCCCGGTGAGCCTCCTCAAGGCCAACCGCGGTCTTACCAGGTCGGGTCGCCGTGTACTCCAGCGGTCCACCTGCCACGTTGCAGACCCACAGCGTCCGCATGAACTTGAGGCCCGGCAAGCGGCCCAGACTCTGGGTGTGCCACTCGCGCAGCGCTGCGTTCTTCGAGGTCTTGCCGACGATTGGGTTCTGCACGATCGCGTCGCTGAAATGGTCCACGACGGCCGCGATGGCGAAGACGCCCCCGAGGCGGTCGTACAGGCTCTTCTCGGATGAGGCCGTCTTGGATTCGGCGTCCTTGGTTCCGGGCATGTGATCGTCTCCTCCTCGCCAGACTGGCGCATCTCCAGTTCAAGTACGTGTAGCGGTCAAAAGCGGATTACGGATCCCGGCAGCTTGGGCAGCGCCGGGGCCACTACACCGAGCGCTGACTGAGGCGTCCAAGTCCAGGCGGCACCGGCGGCGACTATCGGTGGCCCGCGCCTCAGCCGCTCTCAGCCAGTACCCGCAGCGCCGCCCGCGGGTCGCGGCGCCACGGCCCGTAGTGCGCGAAGCAGATCGTCCCTACGTCGAGCGCGGCGAGGCGCGCGATCGAGCGCAGCGCGAGCAGGCGATCCACGCTGAACAAGTGGCTCGGTCCGGACAGCTGGCCGTGGATCACCTGGAGGGCGTCGCCGACGAAGAGCGTTCCGCGCGCCCGAGCGTAAAGGCATATGGTCCCCGGCGTGTGGCCGGGCGTGTGGACGACCTCGAGGCCACCGAGCACTGGGAGCACGTCACCATCATGGAGAGGCCGAGGATCCCGCGGTCCCCGAGCGAGCAGGCCGACAAGAGCGCGCGGCGTGGGGCGGGCGATGACGCGACGCAGGCTCATCTTGAGCGGTGTGGCGTCCGCGGGA
>DATKCP010000071.1:0-12542 GCA_035513115.1 Candidatus Limnocylindria bacterium
CGTTCGAGATCGCCGCGCGCTCGGCGCCGGTCGACGTCGCGCTGGGTCACGCGCCCGCGAAGCGCGGCGCCGCGGCGCGCGTCATCGGACCGGGCGACGCGCGCCTCGAGATCCGCGGGAGTGGTGCGATGGAGCGGCGGATCCACCACATCCTCATGGAGGATGCCGCGGCGGAGTCGCTCCTGGTGACGGAGGTGGTAACTCCGGGCGGCCATTGGTCCAGCTACCCACCGCACAAGCACGACACGAACGACCCGCCGCGCGAGACAGCCCTGGAGGAAACGTACTACCACCGCCTGCGGGACGAGCGAGGGTTCGCCGTTCAGCGGGTGTACACCGCCGACCGGACCCTCGACGAGACCGTCGCGGTACGTAACGGCGAATGTGTGCTCGTGCCGCGCGGCTACCACACCGTCTCGGCCGCCCCGGGATACGACCTGTACTACCTCAACGTGATGGCCGGCCCGCTCCGGCAGTGGAAAGTCACGTTCGACCCCGACCACCGCCGGCTGCTTGACTGACATCCTGGACGGTTGGCCTGTTCCGTGGGAGTCTGTAGCCCGCGAGACGGAGGGGAAGAAGATGAAGCTCAGAGCGGGAATGTTTGTCGCGATCCTATTGGTGCTCGGCGCGTGTGGCGGCGCGGGCGATCCGGGTGCGGGTGCGCCTGCCACCGCGTCGGCCCCGGGCGCGGCAGCGCAGCCGCAGGGCTGCGGTCCCAAGGGCTCGGGCTCGCTCACGATCCTCGGCACGCCCCAAGAGGAGTACGTCCAAGGAGTCACCAAGACCTTCGAGGCCGAGTGCGGCATCAAGATGTCGTACGTCCGGCTTTCGTCCGGAGAGGCGCTCGCCAAGCTGCGCGCCGACAAGGCGAACCCGCAGTTCTCTGTCTGGTGGGGCGGCCCCGCCGACAGCTTCATCGCCGCGAACAAAGAGGGCCTGCTCGAGCCCTACGTCCCGAAGGGTGTGGAGAAGATCCCCGCCCAGTACCGGGACGCGAACGGCGTCTGGACCGGCATCTACGTGGGCGCGCTCGGGCTCGCCGTGAACACGAAGGTCTTGAGGGAGAAGAACCTGCCCGAGCCGACGAGCTGGGCAGATCTGGTGAAGCCGATCTACAAAGGACAGATCTCGATCGCGCACCCGGCCTCGAGCGGAACGTCCTACACGATGATGGCGACGCAGATGTTCCTCAACAACAAGGACATCGAAAAGGGCTTCGCGTACATGAAGCAGTTCCATCAGAACGTGCTCCAGTACCAGAAGGCCGGTGCCGCCCCCGCGCGACAGGCGGGCCAGGGCGAGGTCGCCATCGGCGTCGTTTTCTCGCACGACACGGTGGCCGCCATCGAGGGGGGCTTCAAGGACCTGAAGGTGGTCTTCCCCTCCGAGGGGACCGGCTACGAGATCGGCGGGATGGCGCTCGTGAAGGGCGCGTCGGACCCGGTCGCGGCGAAGACGTTCATGGACTGGGCCATCACCGCGAAGGCGCAGGAGCTCGCGCCAACCTACAAGGCCTACCAGATCCCGACGAACGCGGACGCGAAGGTGTCCGACAAGTCGGTAAAGCTCGCCACGGTGAAGACCGTGACCTACGACTTCCAGTGGGCGGGAGACAACAAGAAGGTGCTCATCGACCGCTTCAGCAACGAGGTCGCACCGCAGCCGCGCTAGCACACCTGTGATCGCGACGCTCCGCCGCGAGCCCGCCGCCGCCCTCCTCGCGGGAGTGGCGGCGGCCGGGCTCGCGGTCCTGATCGTCTACCCGCTCGGGTCGGTGCTGCGGGAGGCGGTCGTCGGCGAGGGCGGCTTCGACCCGGAGCCGCTCACGCGCGTGCTCACGAATCCCGTGACACGTCAGATCGTCGTGAACACGCTCGTCATGGGAGTGCTCGCGGGCACGGGCGCGACGCTGCTCGGGTTCGCGCTCGCGCTCACGACCGCGCGAGTCGCGCGCGGCCGGTCGCGGACCGGCCTCCACTACATCGCGATGCTGCCGCTCGTCGCCCCGCCGTTCGCTCTGGCGCTGTCGACGATCTTCCTGTTCGGGCGCCAGGGCCTGGTCACCAGGCAGCTGCTCGGGCTCGAGGTGAGCCCGTATGGCCTCGGGGGCCTCCTCTTCGTTCAGGTCATCACGTTCTCGCCGGTCGCCTACCTCATCTTCGACGCACTCGTGCGCCAGCTCGACCCGGCGCTCGAAGAGGCTGCGCTGAATCTTGGTGCGTCGCGTGTACGGATCCTCCGGACCGTCATCGTGCCATTGCTCCGCCCGGGATTCGCCGGCGCGTTCCTCATCATCTTCGTCGAGTCGCTCGCCGACCTCGCCAATCCGCTGCTCATCGGGGGCGACTTCAACGTGCTTGCCTCGAGTGTCTACCTCGCCATCATCGGCGAGTACGACACTCGTAAGGCCGTCGGTTTCTCGGTCGTCCTGCTCATGCCGTCGCTGCTCGCGTTCTTCGCGCAGCGCATCTGGGTCGGCGAAGGGAACGTCGTCACCGTGACCGGCAAGCCCTCGACCGGGCGCGTTCAGGTCTTCGATCCCGCGGTGCGCGTGCCGCTGCTCGCGATCTCGGTCGTGACGGCGATCCTCGTGCTTGCGCTCTATGCCGCGGTGGTCGCCGGCGCGTTCACGAAGCTGCTCGGTATCAACAACACGCTGACGCTCGACAACTTCCGTTTCGTGCTCCAGGGGATCGGCACCCGCGCGATGACCGACACGACCCTGCTGTCGGCGATGGCCGCCCCGGTCGCCGCCCTCGCCGGACTCATGGTGGCCTACCTCGTGGTGCGCACGCGCATCCCGGGGCGGGTCGTCTTCGACTATGTCCTCATGCTCGGGGCGGCAGCACCCGGCATCGTGCTCGGCCTCGGGATCCTCCTCGCGTTCAACCACCCACCGCTCCTGCTGACCGGGACCGCGGCCATCTTCGTCATCGCCTTCACCGTACGCACGGCGCCCGTCGCGCTGCGCGGCTGCACGGCGGCGCTCATGCAGATCGATCCATCCCTGGAGCACGCTTCCGCGAACCTCGGGGCGGGAGCCGTGACGACGTTCCGCCGAGTGACGCTGCCGCTCGTTCGCCGCGCGGTCCTCTCGGGCGTGATCTACAGCTTCACGCGCAACATGACGACGCTCTCGACCATCGCGCTGCTGGTGTCGCCGAACTGGCGGATCATGACCGCGCAGATCCTCAACGAGATCGACTCGCAGCGGCTTGGCTCCGGCGCTGCCTATTCGACCATCCTCATCGTCATCGTCCTCGTGACGATCGTCCTGCTGCAGCGGCTGTTCGGCCGTGCCACGATCGAGGTGGCGGCGTGAGCTTCCTTCGGCTCCAGGGACTCGAGAAGCGGTTCCCGAATGGCACGGTCGCGGTCGACCAGTTCGACCTCACGGTCGCCGAGGGCGAGCTCGTCGCGTTGCTCGGGCCCTCCGGCTGTGGCAAGACCACGACGCTGCGCTGCATCGCGGGTTTCGAGGACCCGACCGCAGGCACGATCGAGCTCGCCGGACGGCGGATCGACACGCTTCCGCCGAACCGCCGCGACGCGACGATGGTCTTCCAGGGCTATGCCCTCTTCCCGCACCTCTCCGTCTTCGAGAACGTGGCCTACGGGCTGCGCGTCCGCCGCGTCGGGGGCCAGTCGCTGCGGTCGCGAGTCGCGGACGCGCTGGCGCTCGTCGGCCTCACGGGTCTCGGCGAGCGCATGCCACAGCAGCTCTCCGGGGGGCAACAGCAGCGCGTCGCGCTCGCCCGCGCGCTCGTCCTCGAGCCCAAACTTCTCCTCTTCGACGAGCCGTTGTCCAACCTCGACGCGAAGCTGCGGGAGCAGATGCGGCTCGAGATCCGCAACCTCCAGCGGCGCGTCGGCATCACGAGCGTGTACGTGACGCACGACCAGGCGGAGGCGATGACGCTGGCCGACCGCATCGCGGTCATGAACGCGGGCCGGGTCGCCCAGCTGGGCAGCCCACGGGAGATCTACGACGAGCCCGCGGACCGCTTCGTCGCCGACTTCGTCGGTCACGCCAACTTCGTGGACGGTAGGGTCCGCGCACGAGACGGCGACCGCTTGATCGTGGACGTCCTCGGCGCGGTCCGAGGGGTGTCAGCGGCCGCGGGCCACTACGAGCCTGGTGACACCGTCGACGTCATGGTCCGGCCCGAGGCGGTCCGTGTCGGAGGAGCGGAGGGCCTGGAGGCCACGGTCGAGCGCGCGAGCTTCATCGGGAACACGGCGCTCTATCAGTTGAGCTGCGTTGGGCAGCGGCTGCTCTCCACGGTCGCAATGGAGCGCGGCGTCCCCCTGCATGCCGACGGCGCAGCGGTCCGGGTCTCCGTGCGCGACGAGGCGCTCAGGGCGTTCGCGCGACCGGGCTGACCGTCGCCGTGAAGCACGAGCGCATGAGACGTATCCCGCGCATCTTGGCGCTCTTCGCGGCGGCCGCTCTACTGGCGGCGGCCTGTGGCGAATCCACGTCGCAGCCTTCGCCCACCGCGTCCGGCGCACTCGCAAGTGCCACGCCGAAGTACCCGACGAAGGCGATCGACATCATGGCGCCGGCCGGCACCGGCGGTGGATTCGACACGACTGCTCGGCTGGTGCAGCGCGCTCTCACCGACGAAGAACGACTGGTTCGATGAAGGCGGGAACGGGATCGAGCCCGAAGGAACGTGACCCGGACCGTCAATCGACCTCGGAGAGCTTCACGGTCCGCCGCTCGCGATGGGAGCGGCTCGCGGCCTCGGCGATGCGGAGGGCCTCGAGCGCATCGGCGGCCGTGCACGCGTTCTCCGCCTCGCCATGCGCGAAGCGCAGGAAGTGCGCGAGACCGCTCTGGCCCTCCGCCAGTGGAAGGTGACGTTCGATCCGGACCACGGGCGCCTGGCCGGCTGACGCTAACGACGCACGTACGGGCGCACTAGACTCACTTGCCGATCCGGAATGAGGGAGTAGGTATGACACCAAAGCTGACCAGACGCACGTTCCTCGCGGGTGTCGGAGTCACGGCTGCGGCGGCCGCCTGCGGCGGCTCGACGGCAACGGCGACGGGCCGCATCTCCGTTTACTCCGCGCTCAATGAGTCCACGAACAACGAGTTCGTAAAGGCGTTCAAGGCCGCCGTCAGCGGCGTCGAGGTCGACCTGCTGCCGCTCGCGGCCGCCGGCGAGCTCCAGACGCGCATCCGGGCGGAGAAGGCGAGCCCCAAGGCGGACATCTTCATCGGCGGCGACTCCTCGTTCCACGATGGTCTCGGCAAGGAGGGTCTCCTCGAGGCGTACGAGTCGCCGAACGCCACGGCAGTCGCGGCGCAGTCGAAGGATCCGGGAAAGAACTGGACCGGCTTCTACTTCGGGATCTTCGGCATCATCGCGAACACCGAGCGCTTCACCAAGGAGATCGGCGGTCCCCTTCCGACATCGTGGGACGACCTGCTCGACGCGAAGTACCGGGGAAAGCTCATCCTGGGCAGCCCGATCACGACCGGCGGCGGCTACATCTTCATCGCGACGCAGGTGTTCCGCTTCAACAAGGACGAGGCGAGGGCGATGGACTACATGAAGAGGTTCCACGCCAACATCGCTTCGTACCCGGGCACCTCCCCGGGGGCGGTCCTGTCCGTCGCGAACGGCGAGGCGGTCGCTTGCCCGAACTGGGCGCACGACATCCTGACGCAGAAGACGAAGACGCCCGGCGTCGACCTGGCCATCCCGAAGGGCACCGGCTACGAGATCGGCGCCGTCAGCATCATCAAGGGGACCAAGAACCTGTCGGCCGCGAAGGCATTCGTCGACTGGGTGCTCACGAAGGAGGCCGGCGAGCTCAACGTGAAGCTCAGCAACCGCGTCTCCGTGCGCAGCGACGTGCCGCCGGCACCGGGCGCACCAACGCTGACCTCGGTCGAGCTGGTCAACTACGACCGCGACTGGGCCGCGGCGAACAAGGACCGGCTGCTCAAGCTCTGGCAGACCACCGTAGGCATCTAGAACGGACTAGGAACTCGGGCCGGTGACGAGCCTGCGGCGCGAGCCGTCGCTCCTGCTCGCACTGCTGGTCGTCACCGGCCTCGTCCTCGCGTTCATCGTCTACCCGCAGACGCGGGTCATCGCGACGCCGGGCGGCACGGGCTACATCGACTTCCTCACCGGCGGCACGTGGGAGCGCTCCCTTCGGAACTCGCTCACCGTGACGCTGCTGTCGACGACGACCGCCGTGCTGCTCGGCTTCATCTACGCGTACGCGATGGTGTACACGGACATGCGCTGGAAGCCGTTCTTCCGGCTCGTCGGCATCCTCCCCTTGCTATCACCGCCGTTCGTCGTCGCGGCCGCGTACATCCTCCTGTTCGGGTCTCGCGGCATCGTGTCGTACCACGTCTTCGGGCAGTCGCCCAACATCCACGGCCTCTATGGTCTCTGGGGCGTTCAAACCATCGCGTTCTTCCCGTTCGCGTACCAGCTCATCGCCGACGTCCTGTCGCGAAGCGATCCACGGCTCGAGCAGGCTGCACGGAACCTCGGCGCCAGCCCCTGGCGCGTGTTCCGTACGGTCACCCTCCCGCTCACGCGACCCGGCCTGGGTGCCGCGATCCTCATGACCGCGATCTACGTCCTCGAGGACTTCGGAAACCCGGCGCTCATCGGCGGCCTCTTCACGGTGCTGCCGACGCAGGCGTACGGACTCATATCCGGTTTCGGTGACCTGACCGGCGCCGCCGCGGTGAGCACGATCCTCCTCGGGCTCGCTCTCATGCTCTACGTCGGTAAGCTGCGCCTCGACGGCGGCCGCGCGTACGTCACGGTGAGCGGCAAGGGATCATCGATACCGCGGCCGCCCGTACCCGCGAAGGTGTCCTGGGCCGCGTTCGTCGCGTGCAGCGCGCTCGCATTCGTCATCTTTCTCGTGTACGGCACGCTGATCGCGAGTGCGCTGACGTTCGCGTTCCCCACGAATCTGCGCTTTACGACCGAACACTTCGAGTACGTGGGTGCCCACAACCTCAGCCTGCGGAACACGCTCGTTTACGGTCTCGCCGCGGCGGCGTTCTCCGCGGTCTTCGCGCTCTTCGCGGCTTTCCTGGTGGAGCGCGGGCGCTGGCGTGGACGCCGCGTTATGGACTTCCTGCTGATCATGCCTGCGGCCGTGCCCGGGCTGTTCTTCGGCCTCGGCTACGCCACCGCGTTCAACGAGCCTTGGCTCGACTGGGTCGACCGAGGGGCGCTGATCACGATCGCGATGATCTTCTGGAACATCCCGGTCGGCTATCAGGCGGCGGTCGCGGGCCTCCGGCAGATCGACCGGACCATCGACGAGGCGGCGACGAGCCTTGGCGCGGGCGGCCTGCGGATGTTCCGCGACGTGCTCGCCCCCATGCTCGGGGGGTCGCTCCGGGTCGGATTCGTCACGACGTTCGTGCGGGCCGTGACCACGCTCTCCGTCGTGATCTTCCTCTTCACCCCGCAGACGACGACCGCGACCATCACCATCTTCCAGCTGGTCGGCGACTTCAACTGGGGCGGCGCGACCGCGTTCACGGTCGCCGATGTCGGAATGGCGATCATCGCGCTCATCATCTTCGGCATCCTGGGACGCGGCCGCATCACGCTGGGAGGGGCCCGTGGCTGACTCACACCTTCGCGTCGATCACGTCACCAAGCGGTTCGGCACCGTCGCCGCCGTCGACGATGTCTCGTTCGACATACCGCGCGGCGCGTTCGCGACCCTCCTCGGACCTTCCGGGTGCGGCAAGACGACGACGCTTCGCATGATCGCGGGCTTCTACGACCCGGACATCGGCGACATCGTGCTGAGCGGCAAGCGGATAAACGAGCTACCGGCACATCGCCGCGGCACGGCGATGGTCTTCCAGGACTACGCGCTCTTTCCGCACATGACGGTGAAGAACAACGTCGGCTATGGCCTGCGTGTGGCCGGCGTGTCCACGAAAGAGCGCGAGCGTCGCGTGAACGAAACGCTCGAGTTCGTCGGCCTCAGCGGGCTAGGCGAACGCTGGCCGAATCAGCTGTCTGGTGGCCAGCAGCAGCGCGTCGCGGTCGGGCGCGCGCTGGTCCTGCGTCCGGAGATCCTGCTGCTGGACGAGCCGCTTTCGAACCTCGACGCGAAGCTCCGCGAGTCCATTCGCTGGGAGCTCCGTGCCCTGCAGCAACAGCTGCGGATGACGTTCGTCTACGTCACGCACGATCAGGACGAGGCGCTGTCGCTGTCGGACTGGATCGCCGTGATGAACGTGGGAAAGGTCGAGCAGGCCGGCACGCCGTGGGAGATCTATTACCACCCGCGCACGTCGTTCCTCGCGGACTTCGTCGGCGCGGTCAACCTCGTGCCCGGGACCGTGCGCGAAGAGCGGGGCGACGAGGTCGTGGTCGCGTTCGGCCAGCGGGCCGTCACGGTGCGGAGGCCCGCCGGCCTCTCACTGAACACCGGCCGCGAAGTGCGGCTCTGCGTGCGACCCGAGGCGCTCGCGTTGCGGCCTCCGTCCGCGGATCCCGACGGCATCCGGCTGCCCGGCGTCGTCGCGCGGCGCGCGTTCCTTGGCGATCTGATGCGCTACTGGGTGACCGTCGACGGGCGCGAGTGGATCGTGGATCAGCCCGATCCGGGAGCCGCCGCCGACTTCGACGGACCGGTGACAGTCGCGGTGAAGCCCGAGCGCATTCACGTGATCGCGGAGGGCTGATCGCGTCACCCTCCGCGGTCAGGCCTCGAACACCGCTCCATCAACCGCATGCTCCAGCTCGAGCTCGCCGATGCGAGCCAGCGTCTCCGCGCCGAGATGCGTCAGGACGATGCGCTTGCAGTCGAGCTCGTCGCGGTGCGCCATCAGCGTCCGATACGAGATGTGCGATGGCTCGTCGAAGTCGAAGTAGGTCGCGTCGCAGATGAACAGGTCCGCGCCCTTCGCGACGCGCGGGAGATCGTCGCTCCACGACGCGTCGCCGGAGTACGCCACGAGCTTGTCGCCGATCCGCACGCGCAGGCCGTGCGGATCCGACTCCGCCACGTGCTTGACCGGCAGGGCGCTCACGAGCGCACCACCGAGCTCCGCTTCGCGTGCGCCGAGCACGATCTCGCGGATCTCAAAACCGATCTTCGCCGCACGGAAGAAGTCGGGGTAGAAGGCGGACTCGGCGGTACGCAGCCGCTCCGGCAGAGCGCGCGGCCCACCGATCACCAGGGGCGCCTTCCGGCCCCGGTAGTGCTGCTCGATGACGAGGAACGGGATCCCACCGAAATGGTCACCGTGGAGATGGCTGATCGCGATCGCGTCGATGGCCTCCGGGTCGATCTCCCGCTTGATCGCCGGCAGCGCGGAGCCGCCGCAGTCCAGGAGCAGCGACACGCCAGGGGCGCCCACGTGGATGCAGGAGTGTGAGCGGCCGCCGTCCGCGAAGGCGTTCCCGCTGCCGATAAAGGTGACGCGAAGTGGCACGACCGGAGCCTACCCTGAGGCTCGCGTACTCGCCTCCCGGACAGGGAAGCGAGCCAGGACACGGATGCGACTTGCTTGCCACAATGCTGCGACGTGAAGGGGCAGGAGACCGGGACGGAGAAGGCGAGCACGGGCATCTCCGGCCTCGACGAGATCCTCGAGGGCGGGCTGCCGCGTGACCGGCTCTACCTGATCGACGGCACTCCCGGTGTCGGCAAGACGACGCTTTCGATGCAGTTCCTCCTGGCCGGCGTCGCGGCGGGCGAGCGCGCCATGTACGTCACGCTCGCGGAAACGAAGGACGAGCTTGCCGCCGTTGCGAGATCGCACGAGTGGTCGCTCGACGACGTCGCCGTGTACGAGCTCATGTCCAACGTGCCGCTCGGGACCGACGACGAGAGCACGATCTTTCACCCCGCCGACATCGAGCTGGCCGACACGATGCGGACCCTCGTCGCTGAGATCGAGCGCGTCGACCCGGACCGTGTCGTCATCGACTCGCTCTCCGAGCTTCGCCTGCAGGCGCAGAGCGCCCTTCGCTACCGGCGACAGATCCTGGCGCTGAAGCAGCACTTCGCCGGCCGGCACAGCACGGTCCTGATGCTCGACGACCGCACTGCCGGCAGTGAGGACGTCCAGCTCCACAGCATCGCCCACGGGGTCATCACGCTCGACTATATGGCGCCGCTGTACGGAGGCGATCGTCGCCGTCTGCGCGTGAACAAGGTGCGTGGGATGAAAGCTCGCAGTGGCTACCACGACTTCAAGATCGAGACCGGCGGGCTCGTGGTGTACCCCCGTCTGATCGCCGCCGAGCACACCCAGCCGTTCGAAGAGGGCACCGTGCCGAGCGGTGTCGCAGAACTTGACTCGCTCCTCGGTGGCGGGCTCGATCGCGGCACGAGCGCGGTCCTGATGGGTCCACCCGGCTCGGGCAAGTCGGTCGTGGCGACGCAGTTCGCGATCGCGGCTGCGGCGCGCGGTGAGAACGCCGCCATCTTCGCGTTCGACGAGACGCAGCGCACCGTCCGCCTTCGTGTGACCAGGCTCGGGATGCGACTCGATGGACATCGAGGCGCGATCACGCTCCAGCAGATCGACCCTGCGGAGATGCCGCCGGGCGAGTTCGCGGCCAGCGTACGCCGCGCTGTGGAGCACGACCGCGCACGCGTAATCGTGATCGACAGCCTGAACGGATACCTGAATGCGATGCCCCAGGAGAGCTTCCTCACCCTGCAGCTTCACGAGCTCCTCGCCTACCTTTCGCAGCAGGGCGTGTTGACGATCCTCGTCGTCGCGCAGCACGGCGTGACGGGCGCGATCGAGACGCCGGTGGACATCAGCTATCTCGCCGATACGGTGCTGCTCCTGCGGCACTTCGAAAGCATGGGGCGGCTGCGAAAGGCGATCTCCGTCCTGAAGAAGCGGGGCAGCGCCCACGAGCCGACCGTCCGCGAGCTCTTGGTAGGACCGGTCGGACTCCGTTTGGGTCCGGCGCTCGAGGAGTTCAAGGGCGTGCTGCAGGGCGCGCCCGCGCTCGTATCGGTCGAGCCGGCGGGGCCGAGTGGACAACGCGACCAGCACTGAAGCACTGCCGGTCGTCCTGATCCTCGCGCCGTTCGGACGGGACGGTGCCCTCGCGTCACTGGCACTGAAAGGGGTGGCCAGCGCGCGCGTGTGCACGACCGCGGACGAGATCGCGAGTGGGCTCGCCATGAGCGCGGCGAGCATCATCGCCGAAGAGGCGCTCGAGCCCGACGGCATGCGGACGCTCAGCGCGACGCTGCGAACGCAGCCGAGCTGGTCGGACTTTCCGTTCATCGTGCTCACCGGGCACGCGCAGACATCGGGCGAGAACCGTCGGACGCTCGGCGCCCTCGCCGCGCTCGGCAACGTGACCACGCTCGAGCGTCCGGTGCACCCGTGGACGCTCGTTGGCGCCGTCCGCTCGGCGCTGCGCGCGCGCGAGCGGCAGTACCGGACGCGCGAGCTGCTCATCGAGCTCGAAGAGTCACTCCACCAGCGCGATGCCTTCCTGGCGATGCTCGGTCACGAGCTGCGCAGTCCGCTCGGCGCGATCAGCAATGCGGTCGAGCTCGCCGCGCGCGGCCGCGGTACCGGCGCGCCGGATCGGCAGCTCACGATCATCCAGCGTCAGGTGAACGTGCTCTCCCGTCTGGTGAACGATCTGCTCGACATCTCGCGTGTCACGAGCGGAAAGGTGGCGCTGCAGCGCGAGCGGGTCGACCTCGTCGCCCTGCTCGACCGTCTCGTCGCGCAGGCGAGCATCGAAGCCGTCGAGCGGCAGCTGCATCTCTCGCTCTCGACGGAGCGCGAGCCGGCCATCGTCACCGGTGATGCGGTCCGCCTCGAGCAGATCTTCACCAACCTGCTGAGCAACGCGATCAAATACACGCCGCCGCGTGGTCGGATCGAGGTATCTCTGATCCGCGAGGGTGCGTCGGTGACCGTGCGGGTCACGGACAGTGGCGTCGGGATCCCGCCCGAGGCACTGCCGCGGATCTTCGACCTGTTCGCGCAGGCGGACACCAGCCTCGACCGCGCACAAGGCGGGATGGGAATCGGACTCACGCTGGCGCAGAGCCTGGCGCAGCTGCACGGTGGGTCTGTTCGCGCGCACAGCGAGGGCCTCGGCAAAGGCAGCGAATTCAGCGTGACCCTTCCGATCGAAGTGGAGCGCCCCGCGCGCGTCAGCGAGGAGGCAGGGCCGGCGTTACTCGACACCGTGAGCCGCCGCGTCCTGCTCATCGAGGACAACCACGACAACCGAACCACGCTTCGGGAGCTCCTGGAGTTCGCGGGGCATCAGGTATCCGTCGCAAGCACGGGGACCGAAGGGGTAGAGATGGCTCTCGACCGGCGACCGGAGGTGGCTCTGGTCGACATCGGGTTGCCGGAGCTCGACGGTTACCAGGTCGCGCAGCGCGTCCGCAGCGCGCTGGGTCACGACATCGTGCTCATCGCCCTCACCGGCTACGGCCAGCCGGAGGACATCCGCCGCGCGCTAGCCGCGGGTTTCGACGCGCACCTGGCGAAGCCACTCGACCTCGACGCTCTCCAGGCA
>DATKCP010000072.1:0-2618 GCA_035513115.1 Candidatus Limnocylindria bacterium
ATGGAGATCCTCGGCTCCGGCATGGTGCACCCCGAGGTCCTCTCGGCGTCGGGCGTGGACCCGGAGAAGTACACCGGCTGGGCGTTCGGGATGGGGCCGGCGCGCATGGCGCTCGCGCGCTACGGCATCCCCGACATCCGCACGCTGTATGACTCCGACGTGCGCTTCCTCCAGCAGTTCGCGCGATGAACGCGTCGTTCGAGTGGCTGCGCGACTTCGTGCCGACCGAGCTGTCGCCGCGCGAAGTCCGCGACGCTCTCACCACCCGCTGCGCGACCGTCGAGGAGATGCGCCCCGTCCGCCAGGACCTCGGCGACATCGTCATCGGCCGCGTCGTCGAAGCCGCGCGCCACCCGGAGTCCGATCACCTCTGGATCACGAAGGTGGACGCGGGGAAGGGCGAGCTGCTCGACGTCGTCTGCGGCGCGCCGAACGTAACGGCGGGCACCGCGTATCCGTTCGCGCCGGTCGGCGCCACTCTGCCTGGCGGACTCATGGTCGAAAAGCGGAAGATCCGCGGGCAGCTCTCGAACGGCATGCTCTGCTCCGCGCGCGAGCTCGGTCTCGGCCTGGACCACGAGAGCATCCTCGCGCTCGATACCGACGCCGAAGCCGGCGCGTCGTTCCTCGAGATCGTCGGCGCGGGCGACACGCTGTTCGTGGTGGACGTGCTGCCAAACCGCCCCGACCTCCTCTCCCACCGGGGAATAGCGCGCGAGCTTGCCGCGGCGAGCGGCACGCCCTTGCAGGAGTTCGCCGGCGAGCCGTGGGCAGGCGTCGAAGGCGGGGCCGCGTTGCCGCGAGCGGAATCTGCCAGCGCCGCGACCGGCGGCGTCACGGTCAGCATCGACGACAGCGAAGGCTGCACGCGGTACGCTGCCGTCGTCATACGCGGTGTGCGCGTCGCGCCAAGCCCGGAATGGCTCTCGCGCCGACTCGCGGCGATCGGCGCCCGCCCGATCAACAACGTCGTGGACGCGACGAACTACATGCTGCACGGCTACGGCCAGCCGATGCACGCGTTCGACCTCGCCAAGCTCGGCGGGCGCGTTTCCGTGCGGCGGGCGAAAGCGGGCGAGAAGCTCGTGACGCTCGACGGCGTCGAGCGTACGCTGCGCGAGTCCACTACGGTCATCGCGGGAGCGGACAGGGCCGAGGCGATCGCCGGCGTGATCGGCGGGAAGGGAAGCGAGGTCAGCGACGCGACGACGGACATTCTCCTGGAAGTCGCCATCTTCGATCCCAAGCGTGTGCGCGCGGTCCGCCGCGCGCTCGGCATCTCGACGGACGCGAGCTACCGGTTCGAGCGGCACGTAGATCCCGAATCGGTGCCGGTACTGGCGGCAAAGGGGGCGGCGCTCATCGCGAGCCTCACCGGCGGCCGCGTGGACGACCCCGGAGTCGATCTCCACCCTGCGCCGCGGGAGCGCGAGCGCGTCTCGGTCCGCCCCGCGCGCGCCGCTGCCGTCATCGGCGATCCGATCCCGCACGGCATGATGGGCTATTACCTGAGCTCGGTCGGATTCAACCTGACCGAGAACTCGGCCGATCTCATTTGCACGACGGTCCCGAGCTGGCGCTCGGACGTCACCAGCGAGGTGGACCTCATCGAAGAGATCGCCCGGCTGCACGGGTACGAGCGGATCTCCACCGACCTCAGGCCATTCCGACTGGGCGAGTCGCCCGATGCGCCTCTCTGGCTCGTGGAGCGGACAGTGCGCGAAGCGCTGGTCGCCGAAGGGCTGCTGGAGGCGCGCCCGATGCCGTTCGTGGCCGAGGGGCGCGGAACCGACATCCGCGTGCGGAACCCGCTGGCGGAGAACGAGGCCTACCTCCGCAGCTCGATCCTGGAGACGCTCGCGCGCCGCGCGGAGCACAACCTGGGTCACATGCAGGGCGACGTCCGGCTGTTCGAGATCGGCACCGTCTTCGCGCGCGGAGAAGGCGACCGGCCGGCCGAGAGCAGGCACGTCGCCGCGCTGATAATGGGCGACCGGCGGCCGCGGCATTTCACCGAGAGCAAGCCCCCGGCGTGCGACTTGTGGGACGCGAAATGGGTTGCAGAAGTCATTGCCCTTGCGGCATTTGGGGTTGGTGACTTAAAGTTCAATATGAGCACGGATTCCAGCCGGCTTGCGGTCACCGCCAACGGCGCGGAGATCGGGTTCGTCACGGAAGTCGCGCTCGATTCGCCCGCCTGGGCGGCGCC
Source organism: Candidatus Limnocylindria bacterium (assembly GCA_035513115.1). Classification (GTDB taxonomy): domain Bacteria; phylum Chloroflexota; class Limnocylindria; order P2-11E; family P2-11E; genus CF-39. The sequence continues at coordinate 2,210 of DATKCP010000072.1, forward strand.
GGCTTTCGGTGTCGAGCTCGACCTCGGCAATGCGACGCTCCCGGAAGCCGGTCGCAAGCCGACGCGCGCCTTGCCGGCCACTCCGGCGGTGCAGGTGGATCTCGCGCTGGTGGTTCCTGACGACCTTCCCGCGGCCCGGCTGGCCGCGTCCATTCGCGCGCACGCGGGCGACCTGTTGGAGCATCTCGAGCTGTTCGACGAATTCCGCGGCCACGGTGTCGAGCAGGGGCAGCGCAGCCTCGCGTGGCGATTGACGTTCCGGCACCCGCAGCGCACACTACGCGACAAGGAGATCGACGCACGCCGGACCAAGCTCCTTAAGGCGCTTGAGGGAGAGCTAGGTGTCAGACAGCGCACGTCCTGAAAAAGCCGCGTTCAAGGAGCTCGAGTCGCTCGTCCGCCATCTCGG
>DATKCP010000073.1:0-12291 GCA_035513115.1 Candidatus Limnocylindria bacterium
GCGGCCACCGAGACCAGGGCGAAGTCGTAGACCTGGCGGTCCTTGAGCTTCGTCCATCCGAACTTGCTGCCGCCGGCGGGGTTCGGGATCGTCACGCTGGTCATGAACTCGTCCGGCTTGAGGACGGTCTCGCGGAGCACGTCCACACGCGGACCGGTGAAGTAGTCGTCGAAGTTGACGGTCCGCTCGCCACCGGGGCCCGCGATCTTGGCCGACGCGCCCAGCGCCTGGAGCGCGTTCGCCGTGTCGGACGGGTGAACGATGTAGCAGAGCTCGCCGCCGATGATCGCGTGGTAGCGGTTGTCACCGGTCACGGCGTAGCAGAAGTCGCCACCCTTCTTGTAGCAGTTGAAGTCCTCACCGCGGAAGAACCAGCAGCGCGGCCGCTGGTTGATGTTGCCGCCGAGCGTGCCGAAGTTGCGGATCAGGGGCGAGGCCACGCTCAGAGCCGCTTGGGTGAGGACCGGCAGCTTGGCTCCGAGGTCCTTGTTCTCGATGATGTCGGTCAGCGTTGTGGCGGCGCCGATGGTCGTGCCGCCGCCATCGGACCTGATGCCGTTGATGTCATTGATGGTCGTGATGTCGATCAGGATCTCCGGAAGCGGCATGCCCGTCCCGTGGACCCAGTCCTTCATGACACCGCCGACCAGATCGCTCCCGCCGCCAACCACCTTGACGTTCCGGCCGGCGTGCGTCTGGAGCAGGTCGACCGCCTGACGGACGGTCGTCGCGTCGTAGAGCTCAAACCCTCTCATACTTCTTCCTCCCTGCTCAGTTCGACGCCTTGAGGGCGGCGAGCAGCTTCTCGCGTGTGAGCGGCATATCGGTGACCCACACGCCGACCGCGTTGTAGACGGCGTTGACGACTGCGGGTGCGGGCGGAGCCATGGGCGGCTCGCCGATTCCGTGCGCACCGAAGACGCCGTACTCCTTGGGCTTCTCGATGAGGATCGTCTCGGCAAGCACCGCGTCCTTGATGGACTGCGGGCGGTAGTCGAGCATGTTGGGGTTCAGCGGGAGCCCGGTGGCCTTGTCGATGAGCAGCTCTTCGGTGAACACCGCGCCCATCGCCATGACCACGCCGCCTTCGACTTGCTGACGGAGCGAGAACGGGTTGATGGCCTTGCCCACGTCATGTCCGCTGACGAATCTCGTCACCTTGACGGACCCGGTGACCGTGTCGACCTCCACCTCGGCGGCTCCGGCCGCCCAGGCGGTGTTCTCCCAGGTCGTCGGTTGGCGGTAGTCGGATTTGCCGACGATCGCCGTAGCTTTGAATTGGGCGATCTGCGCGAGGGTCTGTTTCTTCGTCGGGTCGCTCTTGAGGAACACCACCCCGAAGGCGATGTCAACGTCGTCCTTGGTGACGGTGATGGTCTGCGGCGGCGTCGCTCTCGCCGCGTCGGAGACGTACTTCCGCGCCGCCAACTCGAGAACCTGCTTTCGTGCGTCAATACCTGCCTCATACATGCCGCGTCCACCGGAGTTGGTCTGCCGACTGCCGAACGTACCGCCGCTGTCGGTGGTGTTGTCGGTGTCGATGTACGGCGCGATGGTGATCTGCTCGAGCGGGACGCCCAGCGCCTCCGCCGCGATCATCAGCATGTGGGTCCGCTGGCCCGAGCCGATGTCGGTCGCTCCGGAGACGGCCTGCACGCTGCCGTCGCTGTTGATGATCACCTGGCCGGTCGAAGGGTTGCTGCCGCCTCCATGGCTGCAGGCATGCGCCGCAAAGCCGATCCCGTGGTACACGCCGGGACTCACCTGCTTGGCCTTGGGGGCGTGCCAGACGGCATTCCAGTTGATGGCGTCGCGCACCTGCATGATCACGTCACGGATGCCAGGATTGCTGAACGGACGCTTGGTGTCCGGGTTCCCGACCTCATTGAGGTTCTTCAGGCGGAACTCGACCGGGTCCATGTTGATCGCGTAGGCCGCCTTCTCGATCGTCGTTTCGAGGGCGAACGTGCCGTTCGGGTGGCTCACGCAGCGGTACGGGCCCGACTTGTAACTGTTGGTCATGACATCGATGGCCTCGAGGCGCAGATTCGGGATCTTGTACAGGTCCTGCATGATGAACCACGCGCCGTTAGCCGCGCCGGCCCGCTGGGCGCCGACGTTCGCGATGACCTTGAACTGTCCGAACTGTATCGTGCCGTCCCGGTTGACACCGAGCTTCATCTCGTTGCGGAATGCCGGGCGATGGGTGCGCGTGACGAAGTCCTCGTAGCGCGTGTACATGTTCTTGATCGGTCGGCCGGTGAGCCTCGAGAGCAGCGCGGCGTGGATCTCCGAGAGGTCGATGCCGCTGCGGTAACCGTAGCCCGACCCCAGGTAGCCCGTCTGGAACACGCGCACCCTGTTGTGCGGGAGCTTGAGCGCGTTGGCGAGGCCAGAGCGTGTGCCGTGAGCCCACTGGTTGGTGTACGTCATGTTGAGCTTGTCGCCGTCCCAGTAGGACAGGGAGTTGGTCATCTCGAGCGCGATGTGCTGCTCGGTCGCTTTGATCGCCACGACCTCCACCACGGCATCAGCTTTGGTTGTGTCGGGGTCGCCGCGCACCAGTGGACTGGTGCGAGCGATGGTCGTGCCGTCGAGGTTGCTCTGGAACTGCTTGGGGGTCGATGACTTCATTGCCTCCATCATGTCCAGGGCGGCCGGGAGCACTTCGTACTCGACCTTGATCGCGCGGATGGCCACGTCCGCGATGTGTTCGCTGTCGGCCGCAATGACCGCGATCGGCGCCCCGACCTCGAAGACCTCTTCGCTGAAGATGTATCGCGTCGGATTGGCCGATCCGATGAACACATCCTTGTACTCCTCAGGAAGGTTGCCGCGGTGGAGGATCTTGCGAACGCCGGGGATCTTCTCCGCCTCCGCCGTATCGACGGACTTGATCTTTGCGTGGGGGTAGCGGCTGCGCAGCGTACGCATGAAGAGCATGCCGGAAATGCGAAGGTTCTCGACGTACGTCCCCTGGCTGGTGACGATGCCATATCCCTGAATACGCGCGATGTCCTGGCCGATGACCTTGAACGGAGGGAAGACCGGAATCTCGGTCGGCGTCGACGCACCGGTGCCGCCCCCCATCCTGTTGCCATACTTCGCGATGACGTCTGACACGAGCTCGGACTGCTCGGCGACCATGTCCTGCCAGGCGGGGTCCTGCGCGAGCGCGTACCAGTCGGAGTCGCTGAGGCTCGCGGCATACGCCGGGTCCTGGGCGACGCGTACTGCTTCGATCTGAGCCATTTCTAACCCCTCCTACCTGACCGCTCGACCGAGCTCAGCGAGGATCGCGCGCACCCTGGTCTCGTCGAGCTTCGTCGGGTCCCACTTGACCGTGACACTACGTTCGCTACCGCTCACGGCGAGGATGCCTTCGCGCTCCTTGAGCCTCGCCTCGAAGGGCTCAAATTCTTCGATGGTGGGCATCGGAGTCACGAACGTGAAGTCCTTCGATATGCCGGGGGCTGTGGGCACCGCCTCAGGCGTGCCGCTGGCGCCGACGACGACCGCCGTCGCAAGATGGGTCACTTTCTCGCCGCGCATCTCGGCGGCGGCGACGTTGACCGAGGTGAAGATCTTCGCGTACTCGCCGCAGCGGCAGATGTTGCCCGAGAGCGCCTCGGCGGTCTGGGCCGTTGTCGGCTTCGGCACCGCCTGTAGGAGCTGGACCGTGGACATGATGAATCCGCGTGTGCAGATGCCGCACTGGAATCCGCCGTCGAGCCAGAACGCGCGCTGCACCGGGTGCAGCCCGGCCACGCCGGGTCCCTTCGGAAGACCGGCGACCGTTGCGATCTGTTGGCCGCGACCGAGACGCGCGCTCAGTACGGTGCAGCCGTTGACGGCCTTGCCGTCGACGAGGACCGCGCATGCGCCGCACTGCGCGCGGTCGCATCCGAGGTTCGAGTTCGACAGCCCGAGCTGGAAGTTCATCGTCTCCCAGAGGCTCTCGCGGTTATCGACAACGAGGTCGTACTTGACGTTGTCGATGTTGAGCGAAACTCGGCGCATCGTCGCGGCGACCGGACCAACACCTGGTGTCGTCGTGGTGGTCGTGGTCTCCGGATTGAGCGCCCTGTTCGCGACGACCGCACCACCGAGGACCACCCCGGCTGCGGCTGCGCCTGCTCCTGCTCCGATGAGGAAGTCGCGACGCGTGACTGAGAGTGCCGGCTTGTCTTGACTCGTGTCGGATGCCACTGGATCTGTCGTAGTCCCTCCCGTATCCGCCACAGGACTTCACCCCCTACCAATGAATGGACGGCCCGCAGAGCGTAACAGCGGCGCGACAGGGCGCAAGCGATTTCCGAGGGCGCCAACTCTTTGCAAGGTCGTTGCCAGCCGGTGTAACGGAGGCCGCCGAAGGGCAAGGAGCGTCAGTGGTTCTGAACAGGTCGCTTTGCGCAAAAGTCCCCGCGCAACCGAGTCGTTTCGGCTGGGGAACGGGCGTTTGCGCAAAGTCGTCCACCGGCGGACCCGGACCGGGGGCCTTCCGGGAGTGGCAGGCGACCGTAAGATGAGGCGCGTGAGGGCGATCTACGCACGGATGGCGGAGCTCGAGCGCGAAGGGCGCCGCTTCGCGGTCTGCACCGTCGTCCGCACCACCGGCAGCACGCCGCAGGTGGTGGGCGCGAAGCTCCTCGTCGACGATCTGGGCCGTCTCACCGGAACGCTGGGCGGCGGCTGCGTCGAAGGCGACGCATTCGAAGAGGCCAAGCGCGTTCTCGACACCGGCGATACGTCCCTTCGCGAATACGAGCTGACCGAGGACCTCGCGTGGGACACCGGCCTGGTGTGCGGCGGAACGATGTGGATCTCGATCGAACCTGGAGAGCGCGCGCTCCTTCTCGGCGGACGCGATCTGCTCGGCGACGTGCTCGCCGCGTCATCCGGCGGAAAACCTGTCGCCCTGGCAACGCTGCTGCGGCGAAAGGGCAAGGACTTCCAGCCCAGCGGCAAGCTCTTCGTCGAGACCGACGGCGGCACCGGAGGATCGCTTGGCGACGGCACGCTGGACGCGCGCGCCACCGAGGCCGCGCTCGACGCGCTGCGGCAGGCGACGCCGCGCACGGTGGCGCTCGACGCATCGCACGAGCTCCTCATCGAGCCGATCGTCACCAAGCCTCGCCTGGTGATCGCGGGTGGCGGACACGTCGGTCTCGCGATCGCGAAGATGGCCTCGCAGCTCGAGTACGACGTGACCGTGATCGACGATCGTCCGGAGTTCTCCTCGCGCGAGCGCTTCGGGCCGGGTATCGATGTCGTGCGGATGGACATGGCCGAGGCTCTGCGCACGATGCCGATCGGCTGGAACAGCTTCGTCGTCATCGCCACGCGGGGGCACAAGCTGGACGCGCACTGCCTGCGCGAGGCGGTGAAAACGGACGCGCGCTACGTGGGGCTCCTCGGATCGAAGCGCAAGACGATCCTCATCGCGAAGATGCTGCGCGACGAAGGCATCTCCGAGGAGCGCATCCGCGCGGTGCACGCGCCCATCGGTCTCGACCTCGGCGGACGCACGCCGGCGGAGATCGCGCTCGCGGTGTTGGCCGAGCTCAGCATGGAGCGGCACGGCGGATCGGGACGGCCGCTCCGCCTCGCGGACGACATCTACGACCGAGTGGTGTCCAAGCGACGCTCCTGACCACGGACATCGTCCGCAGCGAGCGGCTCGATCTCGTCCTCATGCCGCTTCCGCTCCTCGACGCGTTGATCTGTGGCGACCCGGAGCGCGCGCGCGAGCTCGCGGACTACCTCGTGCCCGCGGACTTCCCCGGAGCCGACGCCGCCCCGGTCCTCGAGCTCCGCCGCATCCAGCTCGCCGCGGATCCGGAGCGGGCGCCGTGGTCGGTGCGCGCGATGGTGCGGCGCGACGGACGCGTGATGATCGGCTTCGTGAACTTCCACGGACCGCCCGGCGTGAACGACATCGAGGCTGCCGGCGCGGCCGAGCTGGGTTGGACGGTGTTCCCGGAGCATCGCCGCCAGGGGTACGCGACCGAGACCGCTCGGCGGCTGATCGACTGGGCGCGCGCGGAGCACGGCGTGCGCCGCTTCATCTCGTCCACGACGCCGGACAATGCGCCGTCGCTGCGGGTCCACGAAAAGCTGGGTTTCCGTCCGACCGGTCAGGTCGTGGACGGTGAGATCATCTTCGAGCTCGCGCCCTAATCACGCCTCGCCGATCTCGTTGGTGTCCTGCGGATGCGGCGCCGTGCCCTCGGGTCGGTCGCTCGGAGCCGCTTTCGAGCCGCGCCGGTGCGCGGCGATCCCCTCCTCGCTCTCCTCATCGCGCTCGTTCTCGAGACGTTCCGCCTTGTGCTCGTCCACGTGCCACCTCCGTGACGGGACCAGAGCGCGCACGCGGCGTGCCAGCTCAGACATTGCTGAGGATGTCTCGTGCGGTCCCGCTGAAGATGCGCTCCTTGTCGGCCGCGGCGATGTCCAGCGACTCGATGCTCGACACCGCGCGGTCGATCGATCCCAGCAGATGCGGATAGTCGCTCCCCATCACCATGTGGTCCGCACCGACCAGCTCGCGCGTCAGGCGGAGTGACGGCGCGCTGAACGACACGGTGTCGTAGTACAGGCGCTTCAGGTACGTGCTCGGGAGCTCGTCGATGTTGACGCGGCACTCGGCGAAGTCGCGCCACCCGTTGTCCATCCGCTCCATGAGGTACGGCACGGCGCCGCCGAGATGTCCGAGGATCCACCTGATGTTCGGCAGCTCGCGGAAGACGCCCTCGTAGCAGAGGCGCGCGACGGCGAGCGTGGTGTCGAACGGGAAGCCGATGATCGGCCCGAGCACGTACTCCGCGAAGGGCTCCGCGCTCGCCGGGATCATCGGATGGATGAAGACGCAGACCCGACGGCGGTCGCACTCTTCGAAGAAGGTCCGGTAGCGGGGATCGGTCAGCGCGCGTCCGTTGATGTTCGACAGCACGATGACGCCGTTCATCCGCAGCTCGCCCTGCGTGCGCTCGAGTTCGCGCAGCGCCGCGTCCGGATCGTCCATCGGGATCGACGCGAAGCCCTTGAACCGGGTGGGGTGCCGCGCCGCCAGATCGGCGTAGGCGTCGTTCACCAGGCGCGCGACCTCGGCCTGACGCTCGGGCGGCGCGAAGTACACGTTCGGCGTCGACAGCGACAGCACCTCGACGTCGATGCCGACGCGGTCCATGTCGTCGATCCGGCGCGCTGGATCGGTCATCGGCGGCGTGATGCCGAAGAAACGGGATCCGCGGTAGCGGATGATCGTGCGGCCGGTGGGGTCGGTGCCGAACGAGAACGCCCCACCGACGTCTTCGATGAGACGGAAGAACGCGTCGGGGTAGTAGTGGGTGTGGAGGTCCCAGCGCACGCCCGAAGGTTAGCCGCGCCTTGTCGCTAGGGTCGGCCGAGGATCGTGGGCTTCGAGGGGAGCGTGAAGTCGGCGTCCGGGACCGCCGTCGAGAGGGTCGTGGCCTCCATCGACCACGTCCCGCCCTGCGCCGTGAAGCGCTGCAGCAACGGGATGCCCTGCGGGCTGTAACAGAAGCGGCCGTCGGTGAGACCCGCGATCGTGGCTGTCACGGGTTTCACGTCGTAGCAGTGCGCCTGCTGACCGGCGACCTGCCTCGTCTCCACGAGCACGCCGCTGAACCGCTCCGGGTGCTGAAGCATCGACTCCTGGAAGAGCGCCGCGGGATTCTGCTGGAGCGCGGTGTCGAGGCCCGTCATGCCGATGCACTGCGCGGTCTGTCCGGTGCCGCCGAAACACATGAACGTGCCATCCGGCAGCGCGAAGAGCGAGACGGTCGCCGTTTGCCCGGAGGCGCTGCTGCTGAAGTCGAAGCGCGCCCTCGGGGGTTTGAAGAACCACGACTGCTCGCCGGAGAAGCCCGCGGCTCCGCCGGTCGCGGTGAGCCTGTAGGTCACCTTGTATTCGCTCGCCCTGGACGAGCTGAGGATCTGGAGGAACGACGGGGCGCCACTCGCGGCGGCGGCGCCGGTGGCGGTCGTGCCACCACAGGATGCGGCGATCAGGAACGCGAACCCGAGGACCGCCGCGCCTCCCCTCTTCACCACGTGGGCAACATAGGGCATCTCACACCCCCGAGCGTGTCGACGTTCTATACAGAACGAATGACACATCCGGCGACATTCGGCGAGCTGCTCGAGCAGCACGAACGCGAGATCTACGCGTACGCGCTGAGGCTCACCGGCGATCGCGACGACGCGGACGACGTCTATCAGGACACGTTCCTCGCGGCCTTTCGTGCCTGGCCGCCGCCACGGCGCGGCTCCGAGCGCGCGTGGCTGTACCGCATCGCGACGAACAAGGCCATCGATCGTGGCCGGCGCGCGAGGCGATTCGTGCGCCTGGGAGATCTGCCGCTCGCGGCGCCCGAGCGAGACGGCGTGTCGCTCGCGGACCTCGCGACCGCGGTCAAGGCGTTGCCGACGGGTCAGCGCGCGGCCTTCGTGCTGCGCAAGGTGCAGGGCCTGTCCTACGCCGACGTGTCGGTCGCGCTCGAGTGCAGCGAGGACGCGGCCAGATCGCGCGTGGCGGAGGCGATGAAGAAAGTGAAGGAGGCGATGCGATGAGCAAGCTCGGTCCGATCGTCGCGGAAGCACGCGACCGCCTGGTCCGTCGCGCGCGGCGCGAGGGGCTGGTCACGGTGGGCTACCGCGTCGTCGACTCGCCGCTGGGACCGCTCTGGGTGGCGGTCGGGCCGCGTGGGCTCCTGAATATCCACTACGGCGCGGAGCCGTCGCCGCTCGAGCTGCGACGCATCGTCCGCGCCTATGGCCCGGGCGTCCTGCCCGACGCGCGGCGGGTGGACGACGTCGCGCGCGAGCTGGACCAGTACTTCAGCGGAAAACGGCGCGGCTTCGACGTCGCCGTCGATCTCTCGCCGCTGACGCCGTTCCAGCGGAAGGTGCTCGGCGTCACGGCGCGGGTGCCGTACGGCGAGCTCATCACCTACGCGAAGGTCGCGCACGGCGCGGGGAACGACCGCGCCTACCGCGCCGCGGCCGGGGCGATCGGCGACAACCCGATCCCGATCGTCGTCCCCTGCCACCGCGTCGTGGCCAGCGACGGGACGCTGGGCGGCTACGCCGGCGGTCTCGACGCGAAGCGCCGCCTGCTCCAGCTCGAGCGCGGGGCCGTGCCGCCCGGAGGCTGGCCGCCAGCCCATCTGTCGCGGTAGCAACACTCGTTCGCCGCGGTCCTAGGTAGCCTGTCTATTCCGGGCGGAGCCGTTCGTCGTACCGGTACAACGGCCAAGGGAGGCACGAGCGATGTCCAAGTACGCATTCCTGTTCCTGGACGACGGCGTGGATTACCAGTCCGACCCCACGCCCGAGCAGCAGAGGGTCTACGCCGACATCTTCAAGTGGTTCGAGGTCAACGGACCGAAGATCGTCGACGGCGGCGCCGAGCTCCAACCCACGCGCACCGCGACCACCATCCGCAAGACCACCGGCGAGGTCACGGTGGTCGACGGACCCTTCATCGAGTCGAAGGAGTCCGTGGGCGGCTTCTCGATCATCGAGGTTCCCGACCGCGAGGCGGCCATCGCGCTCGCCAAGACCTGGCCGGGCTATGGGATCGAGATCCGCGACGTCGTCGAGCAGCGCGAACGAGCGGAGGTGTAGCGATGCCGAAGTACGTGCTGATGTTCGTCGGGAGCGACGACTGGTACGACACGCAGTCGAAAGAGGATCTCGACAAGGCGTACAAGCCGATCATGAAGTGGTGGGACGAGCTCTCGAAGACCGGCGTCATCAAGGGCGGTGAGGAGCTGGGCCTGCAGCGCAACGCGACGACGGTGAAGCGCGTGAACGGGACGATGAAGGTCTTCGACGGACCGTTCATCGAGTCGAAGGAGACCGTCGGCGGTTTCGCGCTCATCGAGGTCGACGATCTCGACAAGGCGATCGCCATCGCCAAGGGCTGGCCGGGCGGCGACGTCGAGGTGCGCCCGATCGTCGAGCACTGAGCGCGACCGAGCAGGTCACGGGCGAGGCGGTCACGGCGGTCTTCCGCGAGGAGGCCGGCCGGCTGACCGCCGCGCTCGTCCGCAGCCTCGGCGACTTCGATCTCGCCGAGGAGTCGGTGCAGGACGCGCTCGTGGCCGCGCTCGAGCACTGGCCGCGCGAGGGGATCCCGGCCACTCCGGGCGCGTGGCTCATGACCACCGCGAGGCGCAAGGGCATCGATCGGCTGAGGCGGGAGACGCGCTACCGCGAGAAGGTGGCGCAGCTGGACAACTACCGGGGGCCTCTGCCCCCCGAGGCCCCGAGGCCCGAGAACCCCCCGGAGGACCACATGCCCGACGAACGTCTCGAGCTCATCTTCACGTGCTGCCATCCCGCGCTCGCGCGCGAGGCGCAGCTCGCGCTCACGCTGCGCTCCGTCGCCGGCCTCACCACCGCCGAGATCGCGCGGGCGTTCCTGCAGGCCGAGTCGACCGTCGCGCAGCGCCTGGTCCGCGCGAAGCGGAAGATCGTCGACGCGAAGATCCCGTTCCGGGTGCCGGAGGCGCACGAGCTGCCGGACCGGCTCGGCGAGGTGCTCGCGGTCCTCTATCTGATGTTCAACGAGGGCTACCTCGCCACCGGCTCACGCGGCGTCGCGGACCGCGACCTCGCGACCGAGGCGGAATGGCTGACCGGGCTGCTCGCGCGCCTGATGCCGGACGAGCCGGAGGTCCTGGGTCTCCTCGCACTCATGCGCTTCAACCTTGCCCGAGCGGAAGCGCGTTTCGACGGCGGCGGCGACATCGTCCTGCTGCGGGACCAGGACCGCTCGAAATGGGACCGCCCGAAGATCGCGGAGACGTTCGGCCTCGTCGGACGCTTCCTCCGAATGCGCCGACCGGGTCCCTATCAGCTGCAGGCGCTCATCGCCGGGGCGCACGCCGACGCGAGGAGCTGGGACACGACGCGGTGGAGCGACATCGTGCGCTCCTACGACGCGCTGCTCGGCTTCTCCGATACGCCGGTCGTCCGGCTCAACCGCGCGATCGCGGTCTGGCACGTCGAGGGGCCGGCGACCGCGCTCGCGGAGGTCGACGCGCTGGCCGGCGCCCTGGATCGCTATCACCTGTTCCACGCGACGCGTGGCGAGCTGCTCCGCGCGATCGGTCGCCCGGACGAAGCGCGCACGGCGGACCGTCGTGCCCTCGAGCTCACCGACAATCCCGGCGAGCGAGCGCTCCTCGAGCGGCGGCTCGCGGCTCATGATTCTCGGTAGCCTGTTGTCGAAAGTGAGCGACCCCGTTCGTCGTCCTCAGGTGAGAGTGCTCCTGCACGGTGCCTACCGCGCCTTCGCCGGCGGAGCGCGCGACGTCACGCTCGACGCGGCGACGCTGCGCGAGGCGATCGAGGCCCTGGTGCGCGCGCATCCGTCGCTCGCGGAGCGGATGCGCGACGAGCACGGCCGGCTGCGCGCGCACCTCAGCCTCTTCGTGAACGATGAGGACGCGCGCTTCCTTGAGGGCGAGGACACCAGGCTGAGCGACGGGGACATCGTGCACGTCATTCCCGCCCTGTCGGGCGGATAGATATAGGAGGGGACGCGATGGCGAAGCAAGTGGTGCTCTTGGTCGGCACGAAGAAGGGCCTGTACACGGTGCGCAGTGACGCGGATCGCAAGAAGTGGACGCAGGACGGCCCCTACGGCGCGCCGGCCCCGATCCACCACGCGACGTACGACGCGCGCGACGGCTCGATGTACGCGGCGATCAACTCCACCTGGGGCGGATCGCGGATCGAGTACAGCCGGGACCTCGGAAAGACGTGGGAGAAGGCGAAGAACCCCGCCTTCCCCGAGGGCTCCGACCGCACCTTCTTTCAGACATGGCACATCGAGCCGGGCCACGCGAAGACGCCGAACGTCGTCTGGGCGGGGACCGAGCCGGCCGCCCTCTGGAAGAGCGAGGACCGCGGCGAGACCTGGCAGCTGAACACGGCGCTCGACGAACAGCCTTCGCGCGCGAAATGGGTGCCCGGCTTCGGCGGCATGGGTCTGCACTCCATCGCCATCGACGCGGACGATCCCAAGAAGATGCAGGTCGGCATCAGCGTCGGCGGCGTCTACACGTCGACCGATGGCGGCGCGACCTGGGCGCAGGACAACGCGCAGAACGGCGGCAAGGAGGACCGGCCCGACGTCTTCTACTGCATCCACAAGCTGCTCGCCCACCCCAAAGTGAGCGGCGTGCGCTTCATGCGCGTGCACATCGACGTGTACTGGCGCGAGCCCGGCGAGACCACCTGGCGGAACCGGACCGA
>DATKCP010000074.1:0-7401 GCA_035513115.1 Candidatus Limnocylindria bacterium
ACGGTGGCGACCAGCTTGGTGCCGTCGAAGCCGAACACCTTCGTCAGCAGCTCCCAGCCCCACTCGATCGCTTCCTTCTTCCAGTAGTCGCCGATGCCGAAGTTCCCGAGCATCTCGAAGAAGGTCTGGTGGTAGCCGTCCTTGCCGACCTCGTCGATGTCCGTCGCGCGGAAGACCTTCTGCACCGCGACGATGCGCTTGGCCGGCGGCTGCTTCTTGCCCAGGAAATAGGGAACCAGCGGCTGCATGCCGGCGCTCGTGAACAGGACGCTTGGGTCGTCCTTCAGGATGAGCGGCCAGCTGGGCATGCGCGTGTGGCCCTTCTCTTCGAAGAACCTTATGAACTTCTCGCGGATCTCCGCACTTTCGATCGAGCCCTACTCCCTTCGCCGGCCACGGCTGCTCCTGCCGTGGAGAAATGAAAAACGCGGGGCGACCACACGGTCAGCTCCCCGCGTTCCCCTGCCCTGAGTAGGAGTCTAACGTCAGGACTTGGCGGCGGGACCCCTTTCGCTCGCGCGGCCGACGGTGTCGCTCGCGCGGCCGACGCTCTCGGCCGAGCGCTGGCCCGCGCCGGAGCGGTCCCACTGCCGCTTGGCTTCGTCGACCAGCTCCCGTCCCTTGACCTGCGCCTGCTGCGAGAGGTCGTTCGCGATCTTCTGCAGCTCGTCGCCGCGGCGCTTCAGCTCATCGCTGCGCGTCCGCAGCTCTTCGCGCGTCACGTCGCCCGTCTTCGGCGCGTACAGGAGCGCGATGACGGCGCCCGCGAGCAGACCGATGAGAAATCCCATGGGGTGTCTCCTATGTTCTTTCGTTCTCTCATGACCTTAACTCCTGCGCTGCGGCTCCGCGAGGCTCACCGCGAGCGCCGCGAGCGCGGCCGCCACCGCCGCGAGGAGCAATTGAGCGTCCCCTAGGACGCCGAGTCGGGACCCCGTCATCTCGCCGGCAGCCTGCGCCAGCGCGACGGCGGCGGTGGCGAGGATCCAGGCCGCGCGGAGCGAGCGCGGCCGGCCCAGAGCGGCCCGCATCGCGGCGGGAACTCCGAGCGCCACGAGGACGAGGGGGATGAGCGCCGGTGGCATCAGGGTGGCATCAGGCGGCGCGGCCGCGCCGAGCGACGATCGCCAGACGGCGGGCGGGCAGGGCGAAGAACGTCAGCGCTCCGGCGGCCTGCGCGCGCTCGGGCGTGATGTCGCCGAGCGGCATGCGCGCCACAGCGACGGCGGCGAAGAGCGGGATGAGGAAGAAGTACGAGAACAGGCTCCGCCACGCGAAGAACAGCGGGATGAGCGCGAGCACGATGCCGAGCTCCGGACTCGTGCGTCGCGAGCGCCACGCCAGCCCGAGACACACCAGGGCGCAGAGTCCCTCGAGCGCGAGGTACGCGGTCGCCGGCAGCAAGGGAAAGCCGCCGTTCGTCCCCAGGAAGACGATGCCGGCCCCGCGCGGGAACATGGGCTCCGAGATGGGCGTCATCACTCCTGCGAGCCAGTCCGCGGGATGCCAGAGGAAGAACGGCAGGTTCGCCGCGACGAATACCGCGGCGCTGATCGCGGCGCGGCGCAGACCCTCGCGCCAGCCGTGCGTCGTGACCACCGCGATGAGATAGAACGGCGCGAAGAACCACGCGAGCTGTTTCGTCGCCGCCGCGATGCCGTACGCCAGCGCGCTCCAGCGCTTCTCGCGCCAGAGCCACGCGGCAGCCAGGGGCAGCGCATACAGGAGGTCCGCGCCGCCGCTGACAGTGAAGGCCGCCATCGACGCCGCGCCGAGGACGGCCGTCAGCATGAACGGCCGGAGCCCGGTCGGTGTGCGCAGGACCACGAGCGCCATCGCGGCGATGAGGCACAGGACGTAGAGGCGGTTGGTATCCCACCCCAGGGCGACGAACGGCGTGATCAGCAGGAACGACAGAGCGGGATACGACGGCCGCGACACGAACTCGACACTCCCGCCCTCGCGCGCGCGAAGACTCCAGGCCGCGTCGAGCTGGTCGTCCGTCGGATACACCGCGACGCTCGCGAACTCGCCGCGCTGCAGCGGAGTGGTCCGATCGGCGCCGATGCCGAACCCCGCGTAGCAGTCGAAGATGTCGAGTGACGCATAGGGGTCGCGGCCATCGAGCAGCAGGCGGGCGGCGCACTCGTTGAGGGCGATCGCGTCGTTGTGGTACGGCGTCCAGTCCCACGACCGCTGACGGGGCACGTCCGAGATCCACGCCAGCGATACGAGGGCCATGACGCTCGCGAAGAGCCAGACCGCACGATGAAGACGCGCGTATACCGGACGCGTCTCGGCATCGCCGCGACCCGTGCCGCGTACCGCCGCGATAAGCACCACCAGCGCCGCGCCGATGGCGACGACGACGACGATGGCGCCGGGACGCTCGGGCCGCTGGATGACGATGCTGTTGAGCAGTCCGGCGTAGTAGAGCGCCGCGCCCGCCGCCGCGATCGCGGCCATCCGAAACAAGGCGCGCACGGCGGTTAGCCCGGGCTGCCGGCGCGGACGATCCCGCCCCCCACGACCTCGTCGCCCTGATAGAAGACCACGGCCTGGCCGGGTGCGACGAGCGCGGGCGCGCCAAGTCGCAGGAGCGCACCGTCGGAGTTCACGTCGACGGCTGCGGCAAGGGGCGTGCCGCGATACCGCAGCACCGCGGATGTCTCGAAGCTGTCCCCCGGCGGGACGCCGCGGGTGAAGCGCACGTCCCGCAGCTCGTAGCTCGTCCGCGTGATCTCCTCGCGCGTTCCGACGACCGCCGCCGATCGCTCGGGCTCCAGGCGCAGCACATACAGACGCTCGCCTGTCGCCACGCCTGTTCCCGAACGCTGGCCCACCGTGAGTCCGCCGATGCCAGCGTGCTCACCGACCACACTTCCGTCGACGCGCTCGACCGGGCCCGCCTCGAAGGCACGCGGCGCTCGGCTCCGCACGAGGTCGCGGTAGTCCCCGCCGACGAAGCAGATGTCCATGCTCTCCGCCTTCGTCGCGGTCGCGAGGCCGAAGCGCGCCGCGATGTCGCGCGTCTCGGTCTTGTTCGCGAGGTGGCCTATCGGAAACTCGATGCGTCGGAGCTCGCGCTGTCCGAGCATGTACAGCGCGTACGACTGATCCTTCGCCGCGTCGCGCGCGCGCAGCAGCCGTCGAGTGCCGTCCGGCGCATCGACGACGCGCGCGTAGTGTCCGGTCGCGAGGCGCGTTCCCCCGAACTTCGCGACCACGTCGCGCAGCAGCGCGTCGAACTTCACATGGTGGTTGCACGAGACGCAGGGATTGGGCGTCTCGCCGGACGCGTAGGCATCGACGAACCGGTCAACGACGTGGGTGCCGAAGACATCCGCGTAGTCGAGCGCATAGAAAGGGATGCCGAGCGTCGCGGCGGCGCGGCGGGCGTCCTCGCCCGCTTCGTCCGTGCCGCAGCAGCGCGGGGCGTCCGTGTCGGTCCCGCCCGGGACGAGTCGCATCCACACTCCCACGACGTCCTCGCCACGCTCGAGGAGCAGCGCCGCGGCCACCGCTGAGTCGACGCCACCGCTCATCGCGACGAAGACCTGTCCGCTCAAATGGACACCGCCGCAGCCTCGCGGAGCCGCGCGACGATCGGCGGGAGAGCCTCGAGCAGCGCGTCCACGTCAGCGTCCGTTGTGGACCGCCCCACCGTCAGCCGCAGCGAGCCCTGCGCGACGTGCCGGTCGAGGCCGAGGGCGAGCAGCACGTACGAGGGCTCCGTGTCGCCCGACGTGCACGCGGAACCGCTCGACACGGCGAACCCCGCGAGATCGAGGGCCACGATGAGCGACTCGCCCTGCGTCCCGGGGAAACAGAAGGAGGCGTTGTTCGGAAGCCGCTCGGTGCGATGCCCGGTCAGCATGGCCTCGGGCACGCGCGCGAGGACTCCGTCGATGATCCGGTCGCGAAGTCGCGCCTGCCGCGCCGACTCGGTCGCGCGGCGCTCGGCGGCGACGCGAAGAGCTACGCCGAGGCCGACGATGCCGGCGACGTTCTCCGTCCCGGTCCGACGACCCTTCTCCTGCCCACCACCGGTCTGCATGGTCGCGAGCCGTGTGCCCCGGCGGACGTACAGCGCGCCGACGCCCTTGGGTCCATAGAACTTATGCGCATTGACTGAGACGAGGTCGACCGGGATGCGGCTAACGTCGAAGTCCAGCGCGCCGACGGTCTGCACCGCGTCGCTGTGGAGCTTCACGCCCCGGTCGCGGCAGATCGCGCCGATCTCGGCGATCGGCTGGATCGTGCCGATCTCGTTGTTCGCGTGCATCACCGACACGAGCGTCGTCTTCGGCTCGATCGCGGCCGCCACGGCAGCAGGGTCGACCCGGCCGTCGCGGTCGACGGCCACGACACTCAGGCGCACGTGCGCGTGAGACTCGAGGTCGCGCGCGGTGTCGAGCACGGCGTGGTGCTCGATCGCGCTGACGACGAGGTGGTCACCCAGGCCGCGACGCGCCTGCATCACGCCGCGGAGGGCCAGGTTGTCGGCCTCGGTGCCGCCGCTGGTGAAGACGATCTCGTTCGGCTCGGCGCCGAGCGACCCGGCGACCTCCTCGCGCGCGTTGTCGATGAGAGCGCGCGCCGCGCGGCCCTCGGCGTAGATGCTCGACGGATTGCCGTGCGTGTCGTGCAGCACGCGCGCCATCGCGTCGGCGACCTCGGGATCGACCGGCGTGGTCGCGGCATGGTCGAGATAGACGCGCTTCACGTATGCAAGTCTAGGCGTGATGCTGCCCTTCTTCGCGGCCATCGGACTCTTTGTGATGCTCATCCTCCTCTGGTTCGGCGAGCGTCTGGCCGACCGTCAGGAGCGCCCTCGGCGCTCGCGGCCTCGCCTGCCGCCGGACGCGCCGCGAACGTGAGCGACCTCGAGATCAGCCAGCGCGCGGCGCGCCGGCTGGTCATCGACGCGCAGCTCCTTGGCGCCGAGCGGCAAAGCCCCGACCGGCGCGGGATCCTCGCGACCGTCGAGCGGATCATCTGGCTGCAGCTCGATCCGACCAGCGCCGTCGCGCGAAGTCACTTCCTCGTCCTCTGGAGCCGTCTCGGGCAGTACGAGCGAGAGGACGTCGCGCGCCTCATCTACAGAGAGCAGCGCCTCTTCGAGTGGCGCGCGTTCGTGTATCCGACGCGGTATCTCCCCGTTTATCTGCTGGCGATGCGAAGTAAGTCCGAGAAGTACACGTATAGGCGATTCCGCGTGGCGTGGATGCGTCAGAACATGCCGTTGCGACGGCAGGTGCTGTCACGCCTGCGGCGCGAAGGACCGCTTCCCACGAGCGCGTTCGATGGACGCGAGGCGGTGTCCTGGCATTCCACCGGCTGGACCAACGAGCGCAACGCGAGCCAGATGCTGGAGTTCCTCTCGGCCGAGGGTCGTGTCCTCGTTGCCGGCCGCTCCGGGCAGGAGCGGCTCTGGGATCTCACCGAGCGCTGCGTTCCGGCGAAGGCGCTCGTGTCGTCAGCGACGCCGACAAAGCTCATCCGCGACGCGACGATCCGCGCCCTACGCTCGCTCGGCGTCGGCACGACGAAGCAGATCAGCGAAATGCTTCCGGGCGCGGTGCGCCCGCAGGTGCTCAGGGCGATCGAGTCACTCACACGCTCCGGTGACTTCGTTCCCGCACGCGTCGTGACGGACGCGGGCACTTTGAAGGGCAGCTGGTACGTACTGGCGGCGGAGGCGGCACGGGTCCCCGCGCTCGAGCGCGACTGGGGCGGCCGCACCACGCTGCTCTCCCCCTTCGACACGCTCATCCGGGATCGCGCCCGCGCCGAGGCGCTCTTCGGCATGCGGTACCGGATCGAGATCTACGTCCCCGCGGCCAAGCGCGAGTACGGCTACTGGGCGATGCCGGTCCTGCACGAGGACCGGCTCATCGGGCGCATCGATCCACGCGTGGACCGCGAGCGGGAGACGCTCGTCGTCAACGCAGTCCACCACGAGCCCGGCGCGCCGCGTGACCGCGCGACGGGCCGCGCGGTGGCTCGGGCGCTGGACGACCTCGCGGCGTTCACCGGGATGTCGCGCGTCAGCGTTCCTGCGGGGGCCGGCTTGCCTGGCCTCCGCTAGCGTCGCGCCCATGCGAGCTCTGCTGCTCGGCGCGTTGCTCCTCTCGTCGTGCGCACCGCCGTCGTCCACCGCCGTCACGCCGACGCCATCGTCGGCTCCGAGCGTGTCGTTCACCTCGACGCCGTCCTCCGCGGCGACACCGTCGCCCTTTCCCACGTCGACGTTCGCGGTCGACCCTTCCGCGCCGTGGCCGGTGGTGCTCTACGAAGGCGATGGCAACGTCGTTCGTCAGCGCACCGAGTCAACGAGCAAGGAGGTCGCCCGACCGTGCGGCGAGCTCGCCAGGCTCGAAGCTCGCCCGGCCGGCCTTCTAGCGTGGTGCCGCAGCGCGTCACCAGACCGCGCCGAGCTCCGTCTCATCTCGATCCCAGACGGGCGGGTGACCGCGCTGGCGTCGGACACCATCGCGTCGGCGTCGGCGGACGTCTCACCCGATGGGCGGTCGGTCGCGGCGTTCCGCACCGGCGACTGTCCCATGCCCGCGCCGGTGTGCCAGACGCGCGCGGTCCTCATCGACGTCGCGAACAAGACGGAGCGCGAGATCCTCCCGAGCGGGTATCCGCTCGGCGCGACGCTCGCATGGACCACTCTCGGGCTGACGCTCTTCCAGCCGGAGTGCGCCGAAGCAGGTTGCGCGGGCGTCGGGGACAAGGGCGGGACGTTCGTCTGGGACGGATCCGCGTTCAAGCGTTGGAGCGAGCTGCGTTTCGTCGCGTCAGCGGGGAGCTGGACGCTCCTCGAGCGAATGCGCTCCTTCTCTGACCGCTCGGCGCCGCGATCGGTCGTCATTCGCGATGCGCAGGGCGAGCGGACGCTGTCCGCGGGTCACGCTCTCGCGATCTCCGACAGCGGCGAGGCACTCGTGTGGATTCCTGGCCCCGCACTGCTGATGCGCTTTGCGCCCGATGGTCGCGTGCTCTGGCAGGCGGAGTTCGAGGGCACCGTGCTGAAGATGGTCGGATTCGACGCGCTCATCGCCGCGTCGCCTGCAAGCAAGATCGAGCTCTATGACCTGAAGCGCATGCTGCGATTCCCGATCGATGCGAGATTCGCCGTCGCCGGCGTGGTGCGCTAGCTTAGCTCTCCGGTTTCTTCACCACGCGCAGCCCAAGCTCCTCGAGCAGCTTGGCGTCCACGGCGGCCGGCGCGTCGAGCATCGGGTCGTACCCCGTCTGCGTCTTCGGGAATGCCTGCACTTCGCGGATGTTCTCCGTCCCCGCGAGCGTCATGACCAGACGGTCGATCCCCGGCGCGATCCCCCCGTGCGGTGGCGCGCCGTACTCGAGAGCGTCGAGAAGAGCGCCGAAGCG